>JAKAZL010000096.1 GCA_021815925.1 Pseudomonadota bacterium
TTCAGGGTCACGATGACGTTGTTGAATTCTGCCGACTGCTTGATGCCGATATAGCAGACGGTCGCAAGCGCGAGCACGATCAGCACGGCCGGCACGTTGAGGATGGCGCCGGAGGCGGCGACCGAGAAGCTATCGGGCGCGGCCTGCATGAACGGCGCGTGCGACAGCGCGCCGGGTACGTGCACCCCGAGGTCGGCGAGCAGCCGGATGACATAACCGGACCATCCGACCGACACCGTTGCTACGGCGAACAGGTACTCGAGCACCAGGTTCCAGCCGATGAACCAGGCGACCGCCTCGCCGAGCGTCGCATAGGTGTAGGAGTACGCACTGCCGGATACCGGAATCATCGCCGCGAATTCCGCGTAGCACAGTCCCGCGAATGCGCAGCCGATGCCGGCCACGATGAAGGAAAGCACGAGGGCTGGGCCGGCATACTGCGCGGCGGCCACGCCTGTCAGGACGAAAATGCCGGTACCGATGATCCCCCCGATACCGAGCATGGTGAGCGCCGTGGCCGAGAGCGTGCGTTTCAGCTGGTGACCCGCTGCATCCGCTGCGTCTGCTGCCTCGATTTCGGCGACCGTTTTTGTTGCAAAGAGCTGCTTTATCATGCCGGGACTCTACACAAGCTCTTTTTCGATTGCGAGCCCGCCCACCGACCCGGCCGGGCAACTCAGCGCGTGCGCAATTCCTGCGGCAGGTACGGCGCGAACAGCTCGATCAGCGCCGCGTACACGCGCGGCGTGCCGGCCAGCACGTTGCCGCCCTGGCGGTACTCCTCACCGCTCAGCGTGCCGATATGTCCGCCGGCCTCCTGGATCAGCAGCGTCCCGGCTGCGGTGTCCCAGGGCGAGAGTCCCATCTCCCAGAATCCGTCGAGCCGCCCTGCTGCGACGTAAGCCAGGTCCAGAGCCGCGGCGCCCGGCCGGCGGACCCCGGCGGTGCTCTGGGTGGCCGCCTTCAGCATGGCGAAGTACTCATCGATATAACGGTCTTTGGCCCGGAACGGGAAGCCCGTGCCGAGCAGCGCGCCCTCGAGCGTGCGCTGTTTGCTCACCCGGATCCGGCGGTTCTCCAGGTGCGCCCCGCCACCGCGCGAGGCGGTGAACAGCTCCTGGCGCATCGGGTCATAGACCACGGCGTGCTCGAGGCGCCCCTTGTGCTCGCAGGCGATCGACACGGCGAATACCGGAAAGCCGTGCAGGAAGTTGGTGGTCCCATCAAGCGGATCGATGATCCAGCGGAACTCGTGCTCGCCCTGCGCACCACCTTCCTCGGCGAGGATGGCGTGCTCAGGGTAGTGCCGGCGGATGATATCGACGATGTGCGCCTCGGCCGCCCGGTCGACTTCGGAGACGAAGTCGTTGCGGCCCTTCGCCGTGACCGTCAGTGACTCGAGGTTGTTCATGCTGCGCACGATCACCTCGCCGGCCCGGCGTGCGGCGCGGACCGCGATGTTCAGCAGCGCGTGAGCGGCCATCGAGCCCTCAGGGCAGCTGATCGGCGGCCGCCTTGCGGGCGGTCGGGAAGATATGCTCGGCCGTCAGACCGCACTGCAGCGCGATGGCGCTGGAGATATAGATCGAGGAATACGTGCCGGCCAGGATGCCGATCAGCAGCGCCGCCGAGAAGCCGCGCAGCACCGGACCGCCGAGCAGCAGCAGCGCAACCACCACGATGGAGGTGACCACCTTGGTCATGATGGTTCGCGACAGCGTCTGGTTGATCGCCTGATCGAGCACCACGTTCGCCGCGAGCCGCCGGTTGCCCTCAAAGCGCTCACGGATTCGGTCGAACACCACCACCGTGTCGTTGAGCGAATAGCCGATCACCGCCAGCACGGCCGCCACCACGTTCAGATCGAAGGAAATCTGCGAGAGCGCGAAGAACCCGAGCACCAGGATCGGGTCGTGCAGCACGGCGAGGATGGCGCCGAGGGACAGTCGCCAGGTGTGAAAGCGCCAGGCGATGTAGAGAAAGATGAACAGCAGCGTGAACCCCAGCGCCCACATCGCGCTGGTCTTCAGCTGCGAGCCGACCTGCGGACCAACCACCGAGAGCGACTGGACCGTCGCGCCGGCGTCGACCTGCTTCAGCGCGTTCTCGATGCGTGAGCGCAATTGCGTGGAGGTCTGATGGGGCTCCGGCGGCAGACGCACGGCGATGGCCCGCGAGGAGCCGACGTATTCGACCACCGCGTCCTTGAAGCCGGCCGCAGCGACGCGCTCACGCACGGCCGCCAGATCAGCCGATGCGGGGAACGCTGCCTGCACCGTGACGCCGCCGGTGAAATCGATGGCGAGATTCAAGCCGCGCGAGATGAGTAGCGCGAATGAGGCGATCATCAGCACGATGGACAGTCCAAACCACACCTTGCGTGTGGCCATGAACTGGAAGTTGGTTTGATGGCTGAAAAATTCCACGTGCAGTCCCCTAGATGTGCAGCCGGGCGATCTTGCGCCGCCCGCCGTACATGAGCGTCACCAGCGCGCGGCTACCCATCAGCGAGGTGAACATCGAGGTCACGATGCCGAGGGTCAGCACCACCGCGAAGCCGCGGATCGCGCCGGTTCCGAAAATCCACAGCACCAGCCCGGCGATCGCGGTCGTGACGTTGGAATCGGCGATGGCCGAGAACGCCTTCTCGAAGCCGGCGCGGATTGCCGCCTGCGGCGAGACGCCCTTGCGCAGCTCCTCGCGGATACGCTCGTAGATCAGCACGTTGGCATCGACCGCAATGCCGACCGTGAGGATGATGCCGGCGATGCCCGGCAGCGACAGCGAGGCGTGCATCATCGACAGCAGCGCCGTCAGCAGCACCACGTTCGCGACCAGCACCGCGTCGGCGACCAGGCCGAAGATCTTGTAGTAGACCGCCATGAACAGCAGCACCCCGGCCATGCCGATCACGAGTGCCATGATGCCCATGCGGATGTTCGCCGCGCCGAGGCTCGGGCCGATGACATTCTCGGACACCAGACTGATGGGCGTGACGAACGACCCGGAGCGCAGCAGCAGGGCGAGATCCTGGGCTTCCCCGAGCGTCAGGCCGGTGATCTGGAAGCGGTCGGAGAACACCCCGTCGATGGTCGCATCGTTGATCACCTTCTCGGTGGTCACCTGCTGCGTCACCTGCTTGCCGTCCTCCTCGCGGGTCTCGGTGTGCTTGGTGATCAGCACCACGCCCATCGGCTTGCCGACGTTGGACTTGGTGGTGCGCAGCATGTTCTCCCCGGCGCGGCTGTCGAGGGTCACGTTGACCGCCGGGCCCTGCGGGCTCTCGCCCACCGTGGCATTGGTCAGCTGGTCGCCCGTGGCGATCACCTCGCGCTTCAGCAGCACCGGCAGGCCGTTCCAGGTGTTCGTGTAGAGCTTGTCGCCGAGCGGCACGTTGCCCGACTGCTGAGCCTCGTAGGCACTATTGCCGACGTCGTTCAGATGGAACTCCAGCGTCGCGGTCTGCCCGAGCAGGTGTTTGACCTCGGCCATGTTCTGGATGCCGGGCAACTGCACGTCGATACGGTCATTGCCCTGGCGCTCCACCTTCGGCTCGGAGACACCGAGCTGATTGACGCGGTTGCGCAGGATGGAGATGTTCTGCTCGATTGCGTAGTTCTCGCGCTCGAGGATCTTCGCGGCCGGCATGGTGGCCTGGATGACCGGACCATTCGGGCCGCTGCTCGTGGTGATCGTCAACCCGCGCAGCGGGTCGGTGAGCACACGCTCGGCCGCCGCCAGATCCGCGTTGGGCCCGAGCGCGATCTGGATGGTATTCGGCAGCGCACCGCCGTCGAGGGCGACGGTATTGACGCTCGTCACCGGAATCTTCGCCTCCGCGAGCGCCCGCGAAGCATCCTGCGTGTAGGTCTGCAGGATCTGTCGCACCGCGCTCTGGATGTCGACCTGGTAGAGCAGGTCCAGCCCACCGCTCAAATCCAGGCCGAGCGGCATGGGCTTCAGTCCCATGGCGCGCATCCAGCCCGGCGTGCGCGGCACGAGGGTCTTGGCCGTGAGGTAGGTCTTCTGGAAGCGCCCGTCGATGGCATCACTGCCGCGCAGCTGATCGGGCACGTTGGCAAACCGCACGATCAGGCGCCCATTCTCGATGTACGCCCGGCGATACGGGATCTTCTGCTGTTGCAGGAAGCCGGTGACGGTCTGCGTCTCCTCGGCCGTGACCGGCGAGTGATCCGCGTGCGCCAGCTGCAGCGCCGGATCCTGGCCGAACACGTTCGGCAGCGCAAACAGCAGACCGAAGGCCAGCACGGCCGCGATCAGGATGTACTTCCAACGGGCGTATTCGAGCATGGCTTAGGCGCTTTTCAGGGTGCCCTTGGGCATCAGGGCGCTGACCTGGCTCTTCTGCACCTTGACCCGCACGCCGTCGGCCACCTCGAGCGAGACGAAATTATCGCCCACCTCGGTGATGCGCCCGAGGAGTCCCCCGCTGGTGACCACCTCGTCGCCCGCGGCGAGCTTGGAGACCAGGGACTGGTGCTCCTTCAGGCGCTTCTGCTGCGGGCGGATCAGCAGGAAATACATACCGACCAGGATCGCCCCCATCAGCAGGAACGACGGCAGCGGGCTCGGGCCGGCTGCCGGGGCTGCCGTCGCGGCCCAGGCCGTAGGAATCAATGCATTCATGTCGTGAACCTCGAGACCTCCTCCGGGGTCGGACCGACCGGCCCGGGAGGCGAAGGGGCGGCATTATGCCACAGCGCCGCCGCCTGACCGCCGGGCCAAGAATTCGGCACAGAAGGCCCCCAGCCGCCCGGCCTCGATGGCCTGGCGCAGCTGGCCCATCAGACCCAGGTAGAAGGCCAGGTTATGGATGGTGTTCAGCCGGCAGCCGAGGATCTCGTTGCAGCGGTCGAGGTGGCGCAGATAGGCACGGGAGTAGTTCCGGCAGGTATAGCAGCCGCAGTGCGGATCGATCGGTCCGAGCTCGCGCTGATGCACGGCGTTGCGAATGTTGATGACCCCGTCGGCCGTGAACAGGTGGCCGTTGCGGGCATGGCGGGTGGGCATGACGCAATCGAACATATCCACCCCGCGCAGCACCGCCTGGACGATGTCCTCGGGGCGCCCGACGCCCATCAGGTAGCGTGGTTTGCCGCTCGGCATGTGCGGTACAAGTGCCTCCAGGATGCGCAGCCGCTCCGCCTCCGGCTCCCCGACCGCAAGCCCGCCGACGGCGAGTCCAGGAAAATCCAGGCGCGCCAGCGCCTCGAGGGACGCGAGGCGCAGTGCCGGGTACATGCCCCCCTGCACGATGCCGAACAGCCCCCCCGGCGGCTCATCGCGGTAGTACCGCCGATGGCCCCGCTCCGCCCAGCGCATCGAGCGCTCCATCGACTGGCGCGCCTCAGCCTCGCTGGCCGGATATGGCGTGCACTCGTCAAATGCCATGGCGATATCCGAGCGCAGGCCAAGCTGCACCGCCATCGAGTCCTCCGGCGTGAGGCGCACCTCGCTGCCGTCGATGGGGGAACGGAACCGCACGCCCTCCTCTGTGATCTTGCGCAGGCTCTTGAGACTGAATACCTGGAAGCCACCGGAATCGGTGAGGATCGGGTGCGCCCAGTGCATGAAGGGGTGCAGCCCACCGTGCGCGGCGATGATCTCGACCCCGGGACGCAGCATCAGATGGAAGGTATTGCCGAGCACGATCTCGGCGCCGAGCCCCTCGAGTTCCTCAGGGGTCATCGCCTTGACGGTGCCGTAGGTCCCCACGGGCATGAACGCCGGGGTCTGCACCGTGCCGTGGGCGAGAGTCAGCCGACCGCGGCGGGCGGCCCCGTCGGTGGCCAGCAGTTCGAACGTGGGTTTCAACGATTTCCTCTTAAACAGATCATCAAGGTGCCACGGGGGCGCTCAGGCCGCGGGCCAGGAACATTGCGTCCCCGTAGCTGAAGAAACGATACCCGCTCGCGACCGCATGCCGATACGCGCCGAGGACCGCCTCCCGCCCGGCGAAGGCGCACACCAGCATCAGCAGCGTCGACTCGGGCAGATGGAAGTTCGTCAGCAGCGCATCGACCAGCTGGAAGCGGAAGCCGGGACGGATGAATAGCGCGGTTTCACCGGACCAGGGCTCGAGCGCCGCCGCACCACGCTCGGCGGCGCGCAGCGCCGCGGACTCGAGCGCACGCACCACCGTGGTGCCTGCGGCGACGATGCGCCCCCCCTTTGCGCGCGTCGCGGCGACCGCCTCGCAGGTGGCCGCACCGACGGTGACCCGCTCGGCATGCATCAGGTGCTCATCGATCCGTTCGGTGCGGACCGGCTGGAACGTTCCTGCTCCGACGTGCAGCGTCACGAATGCGGTCTGGACACCGCGCGCGGCGATGGCCCCAAGCAATGCCTCATCGAAATGCAGACTTGCCGTAGGCGCGGCGACGGCTCCCGGCTCGCGGGCGAAGAGTGTCTGGTAGCGCTGCCGGTCCGCCGCTTCCGGCGCCCGCGCAATGTACGGCGGCAGCGGCACCTCGCCCCAGCGGTCGAAGAACTCGAATACCGGCCCCGGCAGCCGCACCCGCCACAGATCCTCCTCCCGCGCCATCACTTCGAGCGGACCGCCCGCCGTAGCGATGAGCAGTCCCGGCCGCACCGGCTTACTCGCCCGCACCTGCACCAGCGCCTCGCACGCGGCACAAGGCCGCTCAAGCAGCACCTCGACCCGGCCGCCCGAGGGCTTCGTGCCGCGCAGCCGCGCCGCCACCACCCGGGTGTCATTGAGAACGAGTAAGTCGCCTGGGCGCAGCAGATCGGGCAGGTCGCGCACGCGACGGTCCGCCCGCGAGCCGGTGTCGCGGTCGAGGGTGAGCATACGGCCCGCCGAGCGCTCCGGCAGAGGGCTCTGGGCGATGCGGTCGGGGGGCAGTTCGTAATCGAAGTCGGAGAGATTCACCCGCGCATGGTACACGGGCAGGGACCCAATCCGGCCCCGCGCCCATATCCACCCGCGCGGCGTCCCCGTATACTCCCGGCCTCGTGCCCGAGTGGCGGAATTGGTAGACGCAGCGGACTCAGACCAGACAACTTGAGCCCTCGTGGAGAAATCCGCGAGGTGAAGCCCGTCAAACTCGGTAGAGGCCCTGAGATTCTCGAGCTCATGCCGAGCCAAGCCCCGCTTTGCGGGGAAGGTGTAGAGAGCAGACGGCGGGCACCTAAGGCCGCAAGGCTACGGTGAAGGCGTGCTCCAGCCCACGAACCCGGCCGAGCTCGGCTGGGGCGACGAAAGTCGAAGTGGGATGAAAATCCGCCGCCCTTAAAAGCGTGTCGGTTCGACTCCGACCTCGGGCACCATCAACT
>JAKAZL010000097.1:0-1338 GCA_021815925.1 Pseudomonadota bacterium
GCACCGTTAACCGCGCCGAGCGCCCCGTAACTCATCGGCAGCGTATCGGTCGCGACCATTTCCGCCGTCACCGTGGACTCGAGAGCTTCCTCCACCGCAACGTATGCGCCCGCGAAGAAGAAGATGACCGCGAGCAGCGTCATGCTGTGCACGGACTGCCAGAAGGCCACAGCGGTGAGCGCAGCGGTGAGGGTTCCCAGGGCATAGCCGCCGACGAGCACGGACCGGTGTCCTATCCGATCGGCCAACGCGCCAATCGGATAGGACAGCACCACCTGGACGCCGTTGCGAAACACGTAGAGGAGACCGGCGATCTCGGCGGCTCTGAGCAGTCCGTGCGCGGGGGCGAGCAGACGGGTCGCGGCGAGAATCAGCAGTGAGGCGGAGAAATCCCCGCTGCCGAACAGGCCGATCGCACCGAGGTAGCGTTTGAAGCGGCTGGGCAGAGCGCCCAGGGAATGCAGCGGGCGCAGCGCCGGATTCGCCGAGCGCTGCGGGTCCTGGACCAGCGTCAGAAATGCCAGCACCGCCAGGATGCCGGGGAGCACCGACAGCCACAGTACGAGCCGGAACGGTCCGGACGGCCCGTGCCAGTGCAGCCGCTGCGCCCATTCGAGCAATGTGACGCCGAGCAGGGGGCCGAGGACCGCGCCCAGGGTGTCCGCGGCGCGGTGAAATCCGAAGGCGCGGCCCTTGGTCTCCCGCGTCACGGCCTGGATCACGATGGCATCGCGCAGCGGCCCGCGCAGGCCCTTGCCGAACCAGGACACCGCCCGCCCGAGCAGCAGCAGCGGCCAACCGCCGGCGAGCGCGATCACGGCCTGCCCGAGCGGTGTCAGTCCGTAGCCGAGCACCACCAGCTGCTTGCGGTGACCGAGTCGGTCGGCCGCATAGCCCGCGATGAGCTTGGTGAAGCTCGCCACCGCGTCGGCGATGCCCTCGATGAGGCCCAGCACGCTGGCCGAGAGCCCGAGCACGGCCAGAAAGCCGGGCAGCATGACGGTCGTCGTCTCGTAACAGAAGTCCCCGAGCGCGCTGGTGAGCCCGGCGCCGACGACGGTGCGGTTGAGCCACGCGCGTCGCGCTTCGCTTGATTCGGGCTCCCTCGTGTTCTCACTCATCCGCGCAGCTCAGCGATGCGGCCCGTCAGCTCGGGCGACGCTCACGCGCCTTCACTCGCCAGCGCCGCAGCGCCACGAGCGTCCAGACCGCTTCCACGATCCCGAACGGCCATGCCCCCTGCAGGAACCCGTAGGCGGAGCCCAGTGCGCAGGCCACGGCGAACCCCAGGATGCACAGCGGGTGTCGGTCCTCCAGGGAATAAAAGACCAGCATTGC
>JAKAZL010000097.1:1438-7244 GCA_021815925.1 Pseudomonadota bacterium
GTCTGGTAGCGGGCCGATCCATAGGTCAGGCGGGCATCGGCCGGGCGCCGGCTGGCCCGCAGCGCCAGCAGCGCGAGGGCGAGCGAGCCGCAGTCCGCCAGCATGTGGCCGGCCTCGGCGAGCAGCGCGATCGAGTTGGCGAGCCATCCGCCGGCGGCTTCGACGGCGGTGAACCCCAGCAGAATGAACAGAGTGGCCCGCAGACGGCGCTCACTCGCGCCGTGCGTGTGGGGATGATCGTGGCCGTGCCGATGCGCGTGAGCATCCTCGTGGCGGTGCGGGTGATCGGCCGGATGGGGCGGTGTGGGTGACATGGCAGGGATCGCGCGACGCTTGAGCCGCTGAGGGTCGGCTCCTATCCTAGAACCTACAGTGACTGGAGCTTCAAGCATGCGCAAATCCACGGTGCCGATCGGCGAGCTCGCCCGCAGCGTCGGCTGCAAGGTCCAGACCATCCGCTATTACGAGCAGATCGGGCTGCTGCCGGCACCGGTCCGCACCGCGGGCGGCCAGCGGCGCTATGGGGCGGCGCACCGGGAGAAGCTGAGCTTCGTCCGCCACGCCCGCGAGCTGGGTTTTCCGCTGCCGGCGATTCGCGAACTGATGGCGCTGACCGACCATGAGGATGCCGATTGCGCGCGCGCCGATGCGATCGCCCGGCGCCAGCTGGAGGCGGTCAACCGGCGCATCACCATGCTGAACAGCCTGCGGGGGGAACTCGAGCGGATGCTGAGGCACCGGCCGGGCCGGCGGATTCGTGACTGCCGCGTGATCGCGACGCTGGCCGATCACGGGCTGTGCAGTGAGGCGCATCACCCCGAGCCGGCCAACGCTTAAGAGGGCTCGCCCCGCGCTGAGTGGGGCTGTGGGCGCCCGGCGCGCCGGCCATCGCACCCTTGTGCGGCGCCGCAGCGACCGATACAATACTCCCCTATAGTATTACGGCCGGCGCCATGAGTCATACCGCTCGCGAAAAGGCCAAGCTGCTGTCCCGGGTGCGCCGCATTCGCGGTCAGATCGAGGCGCTCGAGCGTGCCCTGGAGTCCGAGCGTGGCTGCGCCGAGGTGCTGCAGCAGATCGCCGCGGCACGCGGGGCGATCAACGGTCTGATGGTGGAGGTCATGGCGGACCACATCGAGACCCATCTCGCCGATCCTGACATCACGAGCGATGCCGAGCGCCGCGCCGGCGCGGATGAGCTGCTCGAGGTGGTGCGGACCTACCTGCGCTAAGCGCTGCGCCGACCTTGTTGAAGGACCTCCATGAGCGAGTTGCACCGTCGAACCCAGCTTTCCGGCGCTGATCTTCGGTCGGCGGGCGGCTTGGGACAGCCGCACACGGCCGACGATGCCGGGCACTGCGGGCTCGTCCATGAGAGCGAGCACGACCACGATGCTCAACATGACCACGAGCACGAGCACGGGTTCTCGTGGATCGAGGCCGCACGCATTCTGCTGGTTGCGCTCGCCGCGGCCGCCGTGTGGTGGCGAGTGTGGGAGCCGTTCACCGCGCTCAGTCTGATCGGCGTCCTGGGACTTGCCGTTGGCGGCTGGCCGATCTTCGCCGAGGCGTTGGAGAATCTCCTCGCACGGCGCATGACCATGGAGCTGTCGATGACGCTCGCCATCGTCGCGGCGGCGGCCATCGCGCAGTTCTTTACCGCGCTCATCATCACGCTGTTTGTGCTGATCGCCGAGGTCCTGGAGGGCATGACGGTCTCGCGCGGCCGGCATGCGATCCGCGAGCTGCTCGATTTCCTGCCGCGCGCGATCGCCGTCCGGCGCGCCGGCGTCGTCGCCGAGGTGGACGCCGCTGAGCTCGCTGCGGGCGATGCGGTGCTCGTCAACCCGGGCGGGCGGATCCCGGTGGACGGCACGGTGATCGCCGGGCACTCGTTCGTCGATCAGTCGCGCATCACCGGGGAATCCCTGCCGATCGAGAAAACGGCCGGCGCGGCGGTGTTCGCCGGCTCGATCAATCAGTCCGGCGCGCTCGAGATCCGCGCCGAGCGCATCGGCCGGGACACGAGCTACGGCAAAATCATCGAGGCGGTGGAGCAGGCCGAGCGCTCGCGCGCCCCCGTGCAGCGGCTCGCCGACCGCCTGGCCGGTTACCTGGTCTATTTCGCGCTCGGCGCGGCGCTCGCGACGTACCTCGTGACGCGGGACATCCGCTCCACGATCTCGGTCATCATCGTCGCTGGCGCCTGCGGCATCGCGGCCGGCACTCCGCTCGCCATCCTCGGGGCGATCGGCCGGGCAGCCCGGGGCGGGGCCATCGTCAAGGGCGGACTTTACCTGGAGCTGTTGGGGCAGGTGGATACGGTCGTGCTGGACAAGACCGGCACGCTCACCTTCGGTCAACCCGAGGTCCGCGCGCTGCACCCGAGCGCGGGCGTCGAGCCGATGAGGCTGCTCGAGGCCGCCGCCGCCGCCGAGCTGCGCTCGGAGCATCCGCTCGGCAAGACCCTCGTCGAGCACGCGCGCGCGTTGGGGCGCCCGGTGGACGAGCCGGAGCATTTCGCCTACCAACCCGGCCGCGGGATCGAAGCGACGGTCGGCGGCGAGCGGACCCTGGTCGGAAATCTCGCGCTGCTGCGGGACAAGGGGATCGCCGTGCCCGATGCGCTCGCGAGCATGTCGCGCGGGTCATCCGAGGTCTACGTCGCGCGCGGCGGGGTACTGCTCGGCGCCATCGAGATCGCCGACCGCGTCCGCCCCGAGTCGCGTGAGGCGATTGCCGCCATCCACGCCCTGGGGGCGCGTACGGTGCTGCTGACGGGCGATGCCCGGGCAGTGGCCGAATCCGTCGCCGCCGAGCTCGGCATCGCCGAGGTGGCCGCGGACCTGCTGCCCGAGGACAAGCGCGACTACATCCGCCGCCTCAACGCCGAGCGGCGCAGGGTGGCGATGGTGGGCGATGGCATCAACGATGCGCCGGCATTGATCGAAGCCGGGGTCGGCATCGCCATGGGCTCAGGCACGGATGTGGCCCGGGAGAGCGCCGATGTGGTGTTGCTGGGCAACGACCTGGCGAAGTTCGCTGATACGCTCGCCCTGGCGCGACGCACGCGGCGGATCATCTGGGTGAACTTCGCCGGCACCATCGGCGTCGATGCGCTCGGCATTGCGCTCGCCGCCATGGGACTGCTCAATCCGCTGCTCGCGGCGTTCATCCATGTTGCCTCGGAGCTGACCTTCATCCTGAACTCCGCTCGGCTGCTGCCGGGCCGCCACGCCCCCGTGGCCGGGGCTCGAGCGGTCCCCGCCAAGGGCTGATCCCCCCGGCAGCCGCGCGTATCGAGCGCCGCTGCCGGTGTCCCCCGACCGATGCCAAGTCCGCCCGGCTAACCGGGGAGCGGTCAGAGGGCGTATGATGATTTCACTATTACAAAAAGATCGGGGGGCACGATGGGGGCAACCGAACTGGCTGCGCCGCCGCAGAGCGGTGCCTGGTCTGCACGCGGCACCGAGCAGCACGGACAGGATCGCAACTTCTTCCTGCTGATGGTGGGGCTGATCTGGCTCGGCATCCTGATGGGCTTCGTACCCGAGATCGCCCACCGGGTCCGGGCCGATCAGCCGTTTCCGGCAGTGGTGTATTTCCACGGGGCCGCGTTCGTCGGCTGGCTGGCGCTGCTCACCGTGCAGGTGCTGCTGATCCGCGCCCGACGAGTGAGCCTGCATCGCGAGTTGGGAATGGCGGGCGTGGCGCTCTATGGCGCGATGCTGGTGCTCGGCGTCGTGACTTCGATCGTGATCGACTATCGCGTATTCCTGACCCCACAGAGCGACCCGTCCTTCCTCAGCATCCAGCTCGCCGACATGCTGGCATTCGGCGTGCTGGGTGGCGCGGCGATTGCGCTGCGCAAGAGCCCCGCGGCGCACAAGCGCCTGATCATTCTCGCCACCATCTTCATTGCCGACGCGGGTTTTTCCCGTTGGTGGGGGGCGGGTCTGGAGAGGCTGCTGGGAGACGGCTACTGGGGGAATTGGGCCCAGCTGTATCTCGGTGACGTCCTGCTGGTGCTGCTGCTCGGGGCGTATGACCTGATCGGTCGGCGCAGGCTGCATCGGTCCTACGTCCTCGGCGCCGTATGGGGTCTGGGGCTCGAGTTTGCCGCGATCTGGCTGTATGTCAGCCCCGGGTGGAAGCCCGTCGCGACGTGGCTCATCGGCGGCTGAGCCCCCGAGGAGCGTCAGCGGCGCGGGCCGCGCGGCGCACCCGGCGCTCCAAACTGGAACAGCGGCGTGTCGGGAGACGAACGCTCCATGCCGTCAGTGACCGTGCCGAGCCGCCGCGGCGCGTGCACTGCACGACCCGGTAGACTGACTTGATGCGCCGGCCCCGCGGCGAATGCCGGGGGCAAACCAGAGCGAGAAGGGGGTATCGTGACTCGGGTAACCGTCCTCGATCGGGCTCGAACCGTCGCCACGCCGCAGTTCAACCGCTGGCTGGTCCCGCCGGCGGCGCTGTGCATCCACCTGTGCATCGGGATGGCCTATGGCTTCTCGGTGTTCTGGCTGCCGATGGCGCATCTCATCACCCACGCCAATCCGGCGGTGTGCGCCGCGCAGGGCTTCCTCGCCCAGCTCACCACGACACAGTGCAACTGGAGCGTCCCGACCGAGGCGCACATCTTTGAGACCTTCATTGCGGTCCTCGGCATCTCGGCGGCGATCTGGGGCGGCTGGCTCGAGCATGCCGGTCCACGCAAGGCGGGCTTCATCGCTGCATTGTGCTGGGGTGGGGGGCTCGTGGCCGGCGGCATCGGCGTTGCGCTGCACCAGCTGTGGATCGTCTACCTGGGGGCGGGCGTGCTCGGCGGCGTCGGCCAGGGGCTGGGCTACATCACGCCGGTGTCGACCCTGATCAAATGGTTCCCGGATCGACGGGGACTCGCGACCGGCTTTGCGATCATGGGCTACGGCGGCGGCGCCATGATCGGTGCGCCGCTGGCGGTGTGGCTGATGGCCCGCTTCGCCCACCACGGCGTGCAGGGGGTGTCGGCCTCGCTGGTCATTCTCGGGGTGATCTACTTCGTCGTGATGGCCGTGGGCGCATTTGGATTCCGGGTGCCGCCGGTCGGCTGGCACCCCGAGGGATACACCCCGACCGAAGCCGAGAGCGAGCGCTCGATGATCACCCGCCGCCACGTTCATCTCGGCCGCGCCCTGAGGACGCCGCAGTTCTGGCTGATCTGGCTCGTGTTGTGCCTGAACGTCACGGCTGGCATCGGGGTGATCTCGATGGCGAGCCCGATGCTGCAGGATGTCTTCGGAGCGAAGCTCATCCATCGGGTGGCGCTCTCGCCCGGCGCACAGGAGGCGGCGATTGTCGCCGCCGCTGCGGGACTGGTGGGGCTGATCAGTCTGTTCAACAGTCTGGGGCGCCTGTTCTGGGCCGCGTCCTCCGATTACATCGGCCGCAAGCGCACCTATTACACCTTCTTCGTGGTGGGAATTGTCCTTTACGTGCTGCTGCCGACCTGGGGCCGGCTCGGCGCCCCGGGATTGTTCGTCCTCAGCGTCTGCATCATCCTGACCATGTACGGCGGGGGGTTCTCGACGCTGCCGGCCTATCTCGCCGATATCTTCGGCACCCAGATGGTCGGGGCGATCCACGGACGGCTGATCACTGCCTGGTCGGTCGCCGGCATCGCAGGGCCTGCGCTCATTGCCAGCCTGCGCCAGTACGAGCTCGATCACGGCATTGCGCGTGCGCAGGTCTACAACCTGACGCTCTACATCATGGCGACGCTTCTGTTCGTCGGTCTGATCTGCAACGCATTCATCCGGCCGGTGGC
>JAKAZL010000025.1 GCA_021815925.1 Pseudomonadota bacterium
CCGAGCGCCGCGGGCGTGAGCCCGAAGGTCACCGACAGGCCATGCGTCGCCCCGGCGATCACCGCCGTGTCGAAGCCGAACAGCAGGCCGGTCAGCCCGCCGACGAAGATGCCCTTGGCGAGAACGGAATTCATGACGCCCCCCTGCATTCAACGCTGAGCAGCGATCTCGATCAGCGCGGCCAGCACGATCCGCGCAACCTCAGGATCGCGGGCGCACCGGCGTCTCGCGCAGCATGATCACCGAAGTGGGCGCCACAGGGAAGGTCACGGAGCCGGTGGCGACCGGCAGATCCTTGTGTCGCCACAAGTCACGCAGGCGCAGCGGCAGGTAGGCCGGCAGACCGAGCTCAGACCATGTGACCCGGATACGGAGCGGCCGGGTACCGCGGTTGAGCAGGACGATTGCCTCGCCGCCGCCCACGAGCGGGCGGGTCCATATCTCGGCATCGCCCTGGCGGTAGACCCTGCGCCCCTCAATGCCAAGCCGGTCTTGGTCCACCGCGATGACCTCGTCGTTGGTGAGAATCGTGCGGGTTGCCGCATCCATGTGCGCGAGGTCGTTGCCCGCGATCAGTGGCGCAGCGAGGATCGCCCACAAGCTGAACTGCGCGCGGTATTGCGCGTCGGTCATGCCACCGTTTCCGATCTCCAGCATGTCAGGGTCGTTCCAATGACCGGGCCCGGCGTAGCCGGCGAGGCCGACCTGCAGGTCCAGGATATTCATCACCCCGATCGAGAAGCCATGCTGCCCGCTCCACGCATCCCAGATGTCATGCGTCGTGCGCCACAGATTCCCGCCGGCCGCCGCGCCCCAGCGCCACGGTTTGCGTACGCCCCAGTCGCAGAGGCTGAACACGATCGGTCGTCCGCTCGCACGCAGCGCATCGCTCATGGTCGCGTAGGCCTCCCGCGGGCGCAGTCCGCCGGTGTTGCACCAGTCGTACTTGAGGTAATCGACGCCCCAGCGAGCATATTGCAGCGCGTCCTGGTACTCGTGGCCGCGGCTGCCAGGCCGGCCCTGACAGGTCTGCCCGCCGGCGTCCGAGTAGATACCGAACTTGAGGCCGAGCGCGTGCACGTAGTCGACGACGGGCTTGATGCCCTGCGGAAAGCGCTTCCGATCGGGATAGATGTTACCGTTGGCATCGCGGCCGGCTTGCCAGCAATCGTCGATGATCACGTAACGGTAGCCGGCGGCCTTCATGCCGGAAGCGACCATTGCGCGCGCCTCGCGCTCAATTAGCGCCGCACTCACATTGCAGCCGAAGTGATTCCAGCTGTTCCACCCCATCGGTGGCGTCAATGCAAGCCCATTGCCAGGCCGGGCATGGAAGTGCATCGCCTCGCTCGCAAGCGCCAGCGGCGCCCGCAATGGCGACACTGTGAGCAGCACGGTCATGATGAGCAGGAACCGGGACATAACTTCTCCTCAGACGCCGCGGCAATGCCGCGCGATGTAGTCCTGGTGGGTCAGCATGCTCTGGGCCGCCGACGCCAGCGTGCGCCGCAGCTGCTCGAGGTACTCGGTGCCTACGGGGCGACGGCAATCGAGCAGCGGATCGTTGCGCTGCGGCCAGTTCATCTGTCCAATGTGCACCGCGAGCCAGCTGTTCGGGCCGAAGATGTCCATCTCGCCCGGCAGAATGCGCCCAGCACGGCGGAAGTGCTCGATTTTGCATTGCAGCGTCTCGGGGATGGGCATGTTCGCGCAGTAGCGCCACAGCTCCCCGTCGGTGCGTGTGTTGAGGTGATAGTGCAGGATGATGAAATCGCGGATGCGTTCGACCTCGGCCTGCGCCACCCGGTTGAATTCGCGGATCGCGAGCGGATCGAATTCCCGGTCGGGGAAGTAGGCCAGGAGCTTCGAGATGCCCGCCTGGATCAGATGGATCGCCGTGGACTCCAGCGGCTCGAGGAAGCCGCTCGAGAGGCCAATGGCGATGACATTCTTGTTCCAGTGCACCTTGCGGCGGCCCGCGGTAAAGCGGATCAGGCGCGGCTCGCCGAGGGCCTTGCCCTCTAGGTGGCCGAGCAGGATCGCCGCGGCGGCATCGTCGTTCATGAAGTTCGAGGCATACACGTGCCCGTTGCCGGTGCGATGCTGCAGCGGAATGCGCCACTGCCAGCCCGCTTCGTGCGCGGTGGAGCGCGTATAGGGGGTGAGTTCCGCGGTTTCGCACGGCACGGCGAGGGCGCGGTTGCATGGCAGCCAGTGCGACCAGTCCTCGAAGCCGCTGTGCAGCGCTCCCTCGATCAGCAGCGCCCGCATCCCCGAGCAGTCAATGAACAGCTCCCCGCCGATGCGTGCCCCGCCTTCGAGGCGCACCGCCTCGATGAACCCGCTGTCCGCGTTCTGCTCGACCGCGACCACCTTGCCCTCGATGCGCCGGACGCCGCGAGCCTCGGCGTACTCCCGCAGGAAGCGCGCATAGAGGCTGGCGTCAAAATGGTAGGCGTACAGGTAGGTCGAGCGCACATTGCGGGGATCGGCCGACGGCAGCTCGAAGCGCCCCGCCCGGGCCGCTGCCCAGGCCATGCAGTACTCCTCGAGACTGCCCGCCTTGCCCTCCGCATGCGCTCGCTGCCAGTGATGGTGGAACTGGACCAGATCGAAGGGGCGGCCGTAGCTGCCGAATGGATGGAAATAGCGGTGGCCGACCTGGGCCCAGTCGACGAACTGGATGCCGAGCTTGAAGGTGCCGCGAGTGCGGCGGAGGAATTCGTTCTCATCGATCCCCAGCATGTCGTTGAACAGCTTGATCGGGGGGATCGTGGCTTCGCCGACGCCGACGATGCCGATTTCCTCGGACTCAACCAGGGTGATGGTGCAGTCGCGCTCGATCGCGCGGCTGAGCGCCGCCGCGCTCATCCAGCCCGCCGAGCCGCCGCCGACGATCACGATGTGCTGGATGCTGCGGGTCATGTCCACCCTTATCAATTCTACCGCAGGCCCCATTCAGCGGCCGGGCTGAGCGGGGCTACGCGCTGCCGCGGGCCTTTCGGACCCGCAGCAGCGCGCCGCGTGGCTAGAACTTCACGGTCAGATTGGCGAGCACAGTACGGCCGGGCTCGGCGCTCACGCTGATGACGCCGGGCCCCGTGGTCACGGCGCCGCCACCGCCCACTCCCAGGGTGTCGAACAAGTTGTTCACGTGCAATCCGACGGAGATGTGCCGGTTGATCGCGTAGGAGGCGAACACATCGACGAAGTCCTGTTCCGGGGAATAGAACGGTACGGGACCACCGATGTTCTGCTGGCTCTGGCCCTGCCAAACGAGACCGCCGGTGAGCTCGCGCCAGGTGTAGGTCGGCGCCAGGACCCACATGATCTTCGACATGCCGCCGGGCAGGAATCCCGAGCCGAGGCTGGTCAACTGGTTGGGACTCGGCCCCACCGCGTTGGAGTCGACCTTCGGCTCCTGGTAAGTCGCCTGGGTGTAGAGCGAGAAGCCGTCGAACCGCCAAGTCGCCTCGAGCTCACCGCCGTTCGCCGAGTACGTCTCGTTGAAGTAGCGCGTTGCGGCCGGCTGGGTCAGATCGAAGCTGGATTCGCCGAAGCTGGTGTGGAAGTAGGAGAGCGTCACGCCGTAGCTGCCACCGAGCAACTCACCCTCATGCTTGATGCCGGCTTCCTGCTGCAGCACGATGTCGATGGCCTTGCCCGCTCCCGAGGCATTCAGCGATCCGTTCGGATTGGTGTAGCCCGAGAGGATGTTGCGGTCGGTGTTGGCCTTGCCGCCACGGCTGGCGCGCGCATACACGCTGGTGCTCGAATTGAGCATATAGAGCGCGCCGGCCGACCAGGATCGGTAGCTGATTCCGTAATTGAGCGGCTCGAAGGTGCCCGGATCGATATTTGAATACGACACGAGCGGCGTGCTCAGGCTGCCGGTGCCGCTCAGCGTGTAGCCCTGCAGGTAGCCGACCTGGGTGGTTGCGGCGCTGGCACTTTCGGCCCAGCCGGTGACCCGGTAGTCGTCCTGGCGCAGGCTGCCCTGCAGCTGCAGCCGATCGAGGCTCCAGGTCAGATCGAGGTACGGAGCCGTGTCGGTGACGTTCATCGCATAGCGACGGTCGACGCTGGCACCCCACGCCGTATTGTACCCCGTGACCCCGTTGTTGCTGAGCAGTTGCCCGGTGGTGCTGATCAGGTCGAGGTTCGCCGGATTACTGCCGCTCAAGGCCTGCAGCTGGGAATTCGGATGCCAGCTCTGGTCGATCGTCTGCGACATGTAAAACACGCCGCCGCCGGCGGTGAGCTTCCCGTACGGAGTGCGCCAATGGTCCTGCAGCGACAGATCGTTGACCACATTGCCCATGTTGGACATGTTGGTGTAGATCTGGGTGTTGTTGTTCAGAAGACCCGTGTAGTTCTGACCTGCATTCGAACCGTTGGCATAGACGACCTGCCCGACGGTCTGGCCATTGACCGTGGTGCCAATCAGCGAGGCGGCCGATCCGAGCCCGAAGAACTGGGCAGCGAAGGTGCCATGGATCCAGCTGACGCGGAACTTGTCGTCCACGGATAGATTGCCGGCCGGCAGATAGTAGAACTCCGCACCGAGTGAGTCGACGTACGGATGAATGCCGTTGTTCGGGGTTTGGGCGAACCGTCCGGAGACGTTGCTCAGGTAGGTGATCGACTGATTGTAGACCCCGACCGTCGTACCGGTGCGCACATCGAAGCCCGGATAGACCGATATGCTGGTCAGCGAATTGCCGCTGCCGACGGCCCGGACCGGCCCGCCGGCGTTGTATTCTTCCTGATCGTTCAGGACCTTGGCGTACAGGCGGATGAAGCCACGTCCCTCGGCGAGATCGTGGGTGATGTTGCCCTTGAGCTGATAGCCGTTCTCGCCGATGAATCCCTGATCGCGCAGACCGGTCCCGTGGACGTAGTAGCCGTCCAGATGGTAGCGCCAGGTGCTGTCGATCGGTCCGCCCACCGCGAATGTTGCCCTGGTCTCCCCGAAGCCGAGCCCCTGTGAGAGGGTGAACTCGCCACCGGCGTGCCGGCCCGTCGCGCTGATGAAGTTGATGACCGCGCCCGGGGCGCCGGCAGCGAGCGTGGCAGCACTGCCGCCAACGGTCGCCTGGAGCGTTTCGGACACGTCGAAGCGCGTCCAATAATCATTGTTGCCGAAGTTCATGTCGCCGAAGAGGACCTGCGGCAGCCCGTCCTCCTGGATCTGCACGAACGGCGCACCGCCGGTGGTCACTGGCAAGCCGCGCACGGTGAAATTCGCGTTGCCGCCACCGCCGGCCTGATCCTGCACCGACACGCCGGGGATCAGGCGCAGCATCTCCGCGGTCGAGCGCGGCGCCATGTTCACGATGAGCGAACTCGGGATGGTCGTCACCTGTTCCGAGGTGTGCAGGCTGCTGCGCGCCTGCACCGAAGCGGTCACGACGACCTGCTGCAGCATGTTGCTCGGTGGGGCAATCATCGCCCCTCCCCCACCGTTCGCCTCGGCGCTTGCGGCGCCGGTTGTCGTTGCAGCCGGCCGCGCGTTGGCAAGCTGCGCCGCGCCGAGAGCGATCGATACGGCGGCCGCGACGCTCATCAGCCGGACCGGACGAATCGGTCCGGCGAGCGGCGCCAGAATGGAATGAGAAGTCTGCTGTGACCTGCGGTGATTCAAGTTACCCCCCTTGCGACGCCTGAGCGTCCCGTGCGCCGGCTCTTGAAATGACGGCGTGGAAAAAGTAAATCACACTATACAAACGATTGCAATGCAAGCTGCAGACGATTGCATCCTGCGCCCCGGACCTCAGCCGGCGGCCAGCAGCATCGCCCCGGTGATACCGGCCTGATCGCCGAGCCCCGGGGCGACGATCAGTTGCTCGAAACCGCCGGCGCGCGCCTCGATCGGCAGGTAGCCGGCGAGCTGACGCTCGGCGGCAGCGCGTACGCGGGCCAGCAGCCGCGCACTCATCACACCACCGCCGAACACGATGCGTCGCGTCGAGAGCACCAGAGCAAGCGTCGCGGCGAGCTGGCCGAGGTAGCCGGCGATGATGTCCAGGCCGGGATGGGTGTCGGGGAGGGACTCGAGCTTCGCCCCCCAGCGCGCCAGGACCGCCGGGCCGCTGGCAAGCCCTTCGAGGCAGTCGCCGTGAAACGGGCAGGTGCCGGCGAAGTTCGCATCGCGCTCATCGCGGCGCACGCGGATGTGCCCCATCTCCGGATGCAGCATGCCGCGCACGGTGCGCCCCTCGATCACGACACCGCCGCCGATTCCGGTGCCGACCGTCACGTAGACCAGCGAGTCCACGTCCGTCCCCGCGCCGAATCGTGCCTCGGCGAGGGCCGCAGCGTTGACATCGGTGTCGACGAACAGCGGACAGCCGAACCGCGCGAGCGGCGCGAGCAACGATGCATCGGACCAGCCCGGCTTGGGCGTGCTCAGGATCGACCCCCAGCGCGCCGAGCGGCGATCGATATCCACCGGGCCGAATGCGGCGACGCCGATAGCGGCGAACTCACCGGCCCGCCGGCGCACGCGCTCGAGAAAATCGCCGACGGCCGCGAGGGTCTCGGCTGGCGTGGTCGTCGGGATGACCTGGCGGAACTGCGGCTCGATCTCGCGCGGACCGTAGCCGGCCGCACAGACGAACTTGGTGCCGCCGGCTTCAATGGCTCCGAACAGTGCTTGCGCGCTCATTCCCCTCCCCCAGACCCCCGTGCGGTCGCAGACGCCGGTCGATCACAGCTTAGCGCGCCGCGCCGGCGCTCAGGCACTCCACGCGACGGTCGCTTCCGGCACGCGCCACTCTGGCCCGACGCAGGCGAGCGCCACGATGCGCTCCGCTCCGCGCTGCGCGTGACGCACGGTCCAGCGTCCCGTGTCGAACTCGGCGATGAGCTCCGCGTGGGCATCGCCGCTCTGCCAGCGCAACGCGAGCACCTGCTCGGCGGTTCGCCCCACCCGCAGTTCGCCGTGAAACGCCGGATGCGTGTTGCGCAGACGGATCAATTCGATCAGATCGCGCACCACCGGGCGGTGCAGTTCCCGCTGCACCTCCTCGGCCGTGTAGCGATGCCGGTTGATGTCGCGTCCGACGCCGGTACGTTCGAGCAAGGCCATGTCGTTGCCGCCGGCGAGCAGCCCAACGTAGTACAGCTGCGGAATACCCGGCAGGAACAGCTGGACGGCGCGCGCGAGCAGATACTCCCGGTCATTGCGGCCGAGAGCATCGTAGAAGGTGCAATTAACCTGATACAGGTCCAGGTTGGAGGCCGCCTCGCCCGTGGCCAGGCGACTCTGCCCGCCGCTGCGCTCGTGGATGGTCTCGACCAGCCGATCGATCTCATCGGGCGGCAACAGGCCCGGGCGACCCGTCCCGCCGGCCTCCGGCCCGACGTCGATCACCCCGATACCATCGTGGGTGTCAAGCACGGTGAGGGCGTTGCGCGGCCGGATGTCGATCCAGCGCCTGAGGTAGCGGGCGGTACCGTTGAACAGCGCATGCAGCACCAGCGGCGGCAGGGCGAAGTCGTACACCCAATCGACGCGGGCGGCGATGTCCATCTGCCGCAGAAAGTGCGAGTGCACCTCGACCAGCACTTCCATGCCGAAGGAGCGCGCGAGCGCGGACAACTCACTGATGAACTCGAACGTCTGCGGCAGCATGAAGCAACTCGTGCCGGCCCGCTTAATCGCGTAACCGACCGCATCGAGCCGGATGGCGCTGATGCCGTGCGTGCTGAAGGTGCGCAGGATACCCTCCAGGTACGCTCTGCCCTGCCGGTGCTGCACGTCGATATCGAGCTGTTGCGGCGTGAAGGTCGTCCACAGGATCCGCTTCTCGCCGTTCGCGAGCGTCACCGGCGTCAGCGGCAGTCCGGGCCGCGGCCGGTACAGGGCCGTCAGATCACGCTCGTGCGCGCCTTCGGGAAAGACCGCATCCAGAGTGAGAAACAGGCCATTGTACGGCGAGGCCGCACCGCGCCGGGAGAAGTCCTGGAACTGCGGCGAGTCGGCCGAGATGTGATTCACGATGACATCGGCCATGATGTCCAGGCGCCGCGCGAGCCGCCCGATGTCCGCCCATCCGCCCAGCCGCTCATCGACGCGCGTGTGGTCGATCGGATCGAAGCCCGCGTCCGCCCCGTCGATGCGGTGGAAGAACGGCAGCAGATGCACCGTGCCGAACAGGCCCTCGAGCGCTCCGCCGAGTAACCGCTCCAGCTCGACGATCCGGCCGCCACCGAACCGATCGACGTAGGCAATGAGCTGGACCTGGTTTTTCATGACGGTTCGGCGCGCGGGTTTACGATGCAATGGTCTGCGGCTATAATGCAATCGATTGTATCGCTATGTAAAGAGGGGAACATGGCCGAGCAGTCGAGCCGAACGGCGCGCAATCTCGCCATCGTCCGTGCGCTGACCTGTCTGATGTTTCTGATGTTCGCCATGACCTCGGATGCGGTCGGCAGCGTCATTCCCAAGATCATTGCCGAATTTCATCTGAGCATGAAGGCCGCCTCGGCCTTCCAGTACGCGCCCATGAGCGCGATGGCCCTCGGCGCGCTGCTGCTCGGGATGCTCGCCGATCGGCTCGGGCGGCGCCGGACCATCGTCATCGGGCTGACGCTGTACGGGGTGAGTTCCGCGCTGTTTGCCCTCGGCAGCACGTTCGGGCAGTTCGTCGCGCTGCTCGCCCTGGAAGGACTCGGCGTCAGTGTGTTCAAGACCGGCGCGCTGGCGCTGGTGGGCGACGTGTCGAGCTCGACCCGAGAGCACACCGCCCTGATGAACCTGCTCGAGGGCTTCTTCGGCATCGGCTCGATCATCGGGCCGGCGATCGTCGCCGGATTGTTGGCCAACCGGTTATCGTGGAAGTGGCTGTACGTCGTTGCCGCCGGAGTGTGTGCGCTGCTCGTGGTGCTCGCGCTCATCGCCGAGTATCCGCCGGAGCGCGCGCAGCGGCGGGCACCGGCGGGGCTATTGCCCACTGTGGCGCTGCTGAAAGACCCCTATGCCCTGGCGTTCTGCAGCCTGATTTCCCTCTACGTGGCCGTGGAGGTCGCGATCTATGTCTGGATGCCGACCTATCTGGGACTCTATCGCGGGCCGCTGATTGCATTCGTGCCGTATGCGCTCACGGTCTTCTTCGTGTTGCGCGCCGCCGGGCGGCTCCTCGGCGCGTGGCTGCTCGGCCGGTTTTCCTGGGCCAGCGCCCTGGCGCTGCTCGGGGTCGCGATCTTCGCCTGTTTCGCCGGCAGCCTTGCCGGTGGCCCGCGGCTCGGCCTGATCCTGCTGCCGCTGTCGGGGCTGTTCATGTCGGTGCTCTATCCGACCATCAACTCCAAGGGCATCAGCGGCTTCGTCAAGACCGAACATGGCCGGGTGTCGGGGTTGCTGCTCGCCTTCACCGCCCTGGCCGCGGCCCTCGCGCCCTTCGCCATGGGGGCGGTGAGCGACCTGTACCACAGTCCGCGCTACGGGTTTGTACTCGCCACTGCGTTCGCATTGCTCCTCGCGCTGGGTCTTGCGGCGAATGCGCTGAGCGGCGCGGCGATGCGCCGCCTGCACGCGATGGAACTGAGCGAGTATGCCGTCCCCGCTTCACCCGGCCGCGCGGCGTCTAGCCCGGTGCAGACTCCCTGACGATCAGCTCTGCCGGCAGGACCACCGAGGGAGTCTCCTCGCCCTCCATGCGCCGGAACAGCAGATCGACCAGCGTTCTCGCCCCCTGCTCGACGTCCTGGCGGATCGTCGTGAGGCTGGGCGTGGTGTGCGCCGCGAGCGAGATGTCATCGAAGCCCACGACCGCGACCTCCTGCGGCACGGCGCGCCCCTCGTTCACCAGCGCGCGGATGGCGCTGATCGCGATGACGTCGCTGGCCGCGAATACGGCGTCGAACCTATCACCGGCGCGCAGGCACTCGCACACCGCGGTGTAGGCGGCGTCCGGAGTCAGATGCGCCGACACCCGGCGAGGCGGGGCCGTTCCCCGCGGCGCCTCGCGCAGCGCTCGCTCGTAGCCCTCGTAGCGCTGCCTGAGCTCCGGGCCGGTCGGATCCCCGAGAAAGACGATGCGTCGCCGACCCGCCTTGAGCAGGTGGCGCACCGCGGCCCGAGCCCCGCCCGGGTTGTCGCTGCCCACCGTGCAGTACCGCTGGCCG
Source organism: Pseudomonadota bacterium (assembly GCA_021815925.1). GTDB lineage: Bacteria > Pseudomonadota > Gammaproteobacteria > Steroidobacterales > Steroidobacteraceae > 13-2-20CM-66-19. Next base: position 10,135 of record JAKAZL010000025.1, read on the forward strand.
GGTATCTGCGCGCCCCAGACCACCAGCGGGAGGTAGGCGGCCGCGACCTGCTGCAGCGTGTCGTGCTCGGTGCTCTGGCCGATTACCACCACGCCATCGCTGCGCCCCGAGGCGATGATCTCCGCGAGCCATTCGTGCGTCGGCAGGACGACCTTCTGCAAGTTCAGTCCATAGCCACGCTGGGTAATCGCCTCGGCGAGATGGCCGAGCATCGCGACGAAGAACGGATCGGTGAGCGGCTGACCCGCCTCGTGCTGCAGTGGGATCGCCACCGAGACCATCTGCGTGCGCTGCAGTCGCAGGCTGCGTGCGACCGGATTGACGACATAGCCGTGCTCGCGGGCGAGCTGCACGATCCGGCGCCGCTTGCCCGCCTCGACCAGTGGGCTCCCGGCCAGGGCGCGGGACACCGTCGACACATGCACGCCCGCCAGGCGCGCGATGTCAGTCATCTTCGCCGCTCGGCGGCGGCGGTCGTCCCGCGGGCGCTGCTTCATGGGTGTGCAGCATACCCGATCGGCTCGCCCGTCACGCCTCCAGCAACAGCTTCTGCAGCCGCTGCGAGTCCTCGCGCTTCAGGCCCTCCAGTACCGCCTCGAACGGCTCCGGTCTGCCGAACGCATAGCCCTGCGCGTAATCGACGCCGAGCTCTTTGACCCGCTCGGCGATCGCTTCGTTCTCGACGAACTCCGCAACGGTGTCGATGGAGAATCCCCGGGCCAGCTCGACGATGCCACGTACCGTCGCCTCGGAGCGCGGATTGGTGAGGATGTCGCGCACGAAGGACCCGTCGATCTTCACCCGGGCGATCGGCAGGGCGTTGAGGTAGGTCAATGAATTCGCCCCGGTGCCGAAATCATCGAGCGCGAAGCGGCAGTGCCACTGCGAGAGGCGCCGGATCATCTCCTCGGCGCGGGCCAGGCTGCTGACCGCGGCCTGCTCGGTGATCTCGAAGGTGATGACCCCCGGTGGCAGCTCCACCGCCTGCAGCTCCTCGCCGAGCTGGCGGGTGAAGTCCTCGTCGCCGATCGACTGTCCAGACAGGTTGATCGAGATGCTCAGACCGCTCGCCTCGAGCACACTGCGGTGGACCGCGAGTGTCTGTAGCGTCCTGCGGACCACCCAGCGATCGATCGCCGGCAGCAGCTGATAGCGATTCGCCACCCCGACCAGCGTGCCCGGCAGCACGATGCCCTCGGTCGGATCGTTCAGCCGCACCAGAATCTCGTAGCCGGCGGGCACCTTCGGTTTGCGCAACGGGACGATCGGCTGGGCATAGAGCATCAGCTGGTCGGCCTTCAGCGCAGAGCGCAGCTGCCCGACCATCACCGCATCGACGTGTCGGCGCAGCATCGTACCGTCGTCGCAGGTATCGATCTTCAGCCGGTTTCGCCCACGCTTCTTCGCCGTCTTGCAAGCCAGCTCGGCGGCCGCAAGAGCCCGTCCCAGTCCCTGTGGCAGCGACAGCAGCGCAGCCACGCCGCAACTGACGGACACGTCGATGGGCGTGTCCACCGGTCCGATGGCAAGGTGACCGATTTTCTCCTGCAGCTGCCGCGCCAGTTCCGCGGCATCGTCCGTATCCATGTCCCACAGCAGCACCGCGAAGCGGTCCGCGGCGAGTCGCGCAGCGGATGCGCTGGCGGGCAGGTGCGGCGGGGCGAGCAGGTCGGCCACACGCACCAGCAGCTCGTTACCGATCTCGAAGCCGTACAGCTCGTTGACGACGTGCATCTGATCGACATCGAGATACACGACGCTGTGTGCCTCGTTGCCCGTACCGGCGGCGAGCCCCGCGTACATCTGTTCCAGACCCTCCCGGGTGTACAGCCCCGTGATGGCATCGAACTGTGACTCGAGCATGCCGGCGGATTGGCGCCCGAGCAGGCCAGCGAGCAACAGGTGGCGCTGGCGATAGTCGAGCGCCTCGGGCGGTCGGAAGAAGGCCAGTACGCCGACCACCGGTCCGGCATCGCCGGCGATCGGCGCCAACAGGATCTTGCTGCGCGGCGCCGCGGCGCCCCCACGCCCGTTGAGCACCAGCGGCCGGCGCTTCTGGCGCACCCACGCGGTCATCTGCGCCCCGGAGCGTCGCCACAACTCGGACAACTCGGCGCCAGCCGGCCCGTCCTCGCGTTGCTCCACGAGCAGGTTGCGGTCGGGAACGGACAGCACCGCGACCACGCTGCGCGTGCGGGTGCGCGCCGCCTCAAGCAGCGCGCGCAGCGCCGGCGCACTGCCCGGCTCGCGCTGGACCGTCGTCGCCAGCTCGATCAACCACTGCAGATCGGAGTTGCGCTCCGTGAGCAGCTGCATGGCCGACTCGCGCTCACGCTGCTCCTGTAAGTGCCGGCGCAGACAGTCGAGCAACGGCTGCAGCTGCGCGGCCGGATCGGCGTGCGCCAAGGCCGCCGACGCACACTCGATGACGAGGCCACCGAGCAGTTCGCCCTCGGAGGACTCCACGGGCAGCGCAATCCAGGACCGCCCCGCGCGCGATTCACGGACCGGTGCGCGCGGCGCCGAGGCAGCAGGCCAGTCGAGCTCACGAACCTGCGCGGCAGTCGGCTCGGCTTGCAGGGTACCGCACGCCTCGAGCACCGCGAACTCCCCGTCGAGCAGGCATACGCCCTCGAGACCCGCGAGCAGCGTGCGCGCCCATTGTGCATAGGCGTGAAACGCTCCGTCGCGCAGCGTGCACTGCGGTGGCGGGATTGCGAGCTCCTGAAGCATGGCCTGCATCCTAGCGAAGGTTCCTGCGGGGATTTATCGACCCGGTCGCGCTTGCGCGCGAGAGGCGCCAGGACCCAAGGCCCGATCCTGTGACACAGTTCACATGGCGCGCCGATGGCGCCTCATCCGCCCGGCGTGGCAGGCTCCCGGTCGAATGCCTCGATGGGCACCGGCCGCCCGAACAGGTAGCCCTGGTATTGATCGCAGCCGAGCCGGATGAGCGTATCGCGCTGCCCGAGCGTCTCGACCCCCTCGGCGATGACCTGCAGATCCAGACTGCGCGCCATTTGCACGATCGTGTGCACGAGCGTCTCGCCGCCCGGGTTCGTCATGCCGGTGACAAAGCTGCGATCGATCTTCAGCAGCCTGATGGGCAGCTGGCGCAGGTAGGAGAGCGAGGAGTAGCCGATGCCGAAGTCATCGAGGGCAAAGCAGATTCCGAGTCGCTGCAGCGCCTGCATCCTTGGAACCACCTGATCCATGTCCTGGATCGGCAGCCCCTCGGTGATCTCGAGCTCGAGCAGACCCGGATCAATGCCCGCCTGCGCAACGATGTCGCTGACCTCGGCGACGAATCCATCGGCGGCGAGCTGCTTTGGGCTGACGTTCACGGCCAGGCGCAGCTCCCGCGCCGCCCCGCCCGAGCGCGCCCAGTCCTGCAGCTGCCGGCATGCGCGCTCGAGCGCCCAGCGGCCGATGTCGTGGATCAGCCCGATCTCCTCGGCCACCGTCACCAGCTCGAGCGGCGGCAGAACGCCCCGCTGCGGATCGTGCCAGCGCAGCAACGCCTCGGCGCCGAGCGTTCGGCCGCGCGCATTCACCCGGCGCTGAAAGTGCAGCTGCAACTGATCGGTGCTGAACTCGTGGCGCAAGCGTGACTCGAGGTGAGCACGGCGCTCGAGCGCCAGCTGCATCGCCGGAGCGAACAGGCGCACCTGATTGCGCCCGGCGTCCTTGGCGGCGTGCAGGGCCACGTCGGCATGCTTGAGCAGCTCGCTGAATCCTGCACCGGTTCGCCCGCCCCACGGCGCAATGCCAATGCTCACCGAGCAGGAGACCATCTGCGTACCGATGACATGCGGCTGCGCGAGAGTGGCCAGCAAGCCCTCGGCCACCGCGTGCGCCGCTGCGTCGGCGGCCCCGGCATCGGCGCCCAGATCCTCCAGTACGATCAGGAACTCATCGCCCCCGACCCGTCCGACCAGGTCCTCTCCGGGCACCGCGGCGCGCAGCCGCCCGGCGGTCTGCTGCAGCAGGATGTCGCCGGCCTGGTGCCCGACGATGTCGTTGACCGCCTTGAACCTGTCGAGGCCGAGCAGCAGTGCCGCGCCGTGTCCACCGGCATGCTCGGCCCATTGCACTGCGGCGCGCAGCCGGTCAAGCATGAAGCGACGGTTCGGCAGTCCCGTCAGCGCATCGAAGTTGAGCAGCCGCGAGATCCGCTGCTCGGTGTCGCGCTGCTCGGACAGATCCGCCAGACTCGCAATGTAGTGCGTCCAGCGCCCGGTGCCGTCGCTTACGCCAGTCAGACTCAGCCAGAGAGGGAACTCCTCTGCGCCTTTGCGCCGGCCCCGCACTTCCCCCTGCCAGCAGTCACGCTCGCCGACGCGCACGAGGGTCTCCCGGCCGGCCGGCAGCTGCGGACCGTCGGGGCACAGCAGCCGCAGCGGAGCACCGAGCAGCTCGTGCGGCTCGTAGCCGCTCATCTGCCGCAGCGCTTCGTTGACGCGCAGCACGCGCCCCTCGGCGTCGGTCACCAGCATCGCGGCGCTCGCCTCGAACGCGAGCGCCGCGATGCGCAGTTCCTCGGCGGCTTGTGCCTTCTCGGCCCGCATCTGCAGCCGCTCGAACGCAGACTCAATGTCCACCACCATGCGCTCGAGCAGGTCGCGGATCTCACGGGTGAAGGCGGCCGGCTGCGTGTCGTACAACACCAGCACCGCATGCACCTGCGCGCCGCGGCGCAACGGCAATGCAGCGCACGAGCCCCACGGCACCCGCTCGGCTGGTGCGCGCCACGGAGCCATGCGTGGATCGGCACGGACGTTCTGCACGAACACCGGCCGTCCCTCGCGCCAGGCGACACCCACTGGACCGCGCCCCTCCGGCGCAACCTCCCCGGCCTGCACGGAAAGCTGCTGCAGATACTGTTCGAACTGCGCCGCGGCACTGCAGCGCGCCCGCGGGGTGATACGCCCGGAATGCGGCTCGAGCTGCCCGATCCAGGCGAGCGGCAGCTGCCCGAAATGCACCGCCACCTGGCAGACACGCTCGAACAGCTCCGCCTCGCTCTGGCAGCGGGCCATGAGCTGATTGGTCTCGGCCAGCGTCGAGTACATGCGGTTCAGGAACAGGATCTGCTTCAGCTGTGCGTGCGCGGCGGTGTCGTCGCGTAGCGCCGCGAGCACCGCTCCGCGCGCCAGCGGACTGAGGCTCACCTGCAGAGGAACTTCACTGCCGTCGCCGCGCACGCCGCGTACGGCCCCCTCCCGCGTCACGGTCGTCGGTCGGCGCGGCCGCAGCCGCCACGTCCGCGGCAGGATCTCGCGCCGCGCACCCAGCCCGGCGGGCACGAGTCGCTCAATGGGCTGCCCGACGAGTGCCGCATCAGAGCGGCCGAACACCTCACCCGCCAGACGGTTGGCCATCAGGATGACGCCGCGGCGGTCGACAACCAGCAGTGCATCCGGTGAGGCATCGAACAGCTCCTCCATCCCGGCGAGCGCCGGCAACGAGTGCTGCACACGCCGCGCCACCGCAAGCAGGGCCAGCGCCAGCGCGAGCACACCCCCCCCGAACGCGGCAACCATCACCGGGCGCCGCCCTTCAAGGGAGGCGCGCAGCGCAGGCCCACCCCCCGCGTGACGCCCACAGCCGCGCCTCTGCGGGCGCGATCAGCGGCGATCGAAAAGTCGCGCAATGAGATCATCGTACGACCCTTGATATACGACGTCGCGACGGCGGACGGCGACGAGGATCACAGGCCGTGCAAGTGACGAGCGGCCGAGCCCGGCAGCGGAAGCGATCGTCGCCGCCGGGCGACGGTGCGAGGGCCGGCCGGGGTCCGGATGGCGCGCGTCCCTGCGCGCCGCAACCGTCAACCGTCAACCGTCCACGGGGCCGGGCGAACTCGTCCCCGCTGCTGCCCTCAGAAGTGCACCGTCAGCGAGGCGTAGACCAGGCGCGGTGCGCCCGGGTTGGCGATGACGTAGCCGCCGGTGGGCGTCTGGAAGTAGCCGCCGGAGCTCACATACTCGGTGGAGTTGTACTCCTTGTTGGTGAGATTGAGCACCTGCAGGGACAGGTTGCTGCGCCGTATTCCCGGAATCAGCGAGCTGAACCAGTGGGTGCGCGCGGAGATCGAGAAATTCACCAGGTTGTAAGCCGGATTCGTCAGCCTCGACGGCAAGCCGGTGCTCTTGTCGAACAGGTAGCGCGCGCCGATGTACTGATCCCAGAGCGTCGCATCCACCCGTGCGCCCCTGAGGCGGAACCGGTAACTCGCCCCGGCATTGAGTGTGTCCTTCGGCGAATTCGGCACCGGCAGCCCGTAGCCCGTCGGCTGCGACCCGGTGGGCGTCACCGCCGCCTGATACCGATTCCAGCGGCTCTGCAGGTAACCGAAATTGGCAAAGCCGCTCCAATGCCGGGTCAAATCGGCCCGCAGCGACAGGTCCACGCCCTTGTAGAGCGCCGAGCCGTACCCGAAGTACACGACGTTGGGGTTCTGCGCGGTCGAATAGGTGATCGTTTCGTCGCCGAGCAGCATGTGGAAGAAATCCACCGACGCATACACATTGTGCATACCGCCAAGCTGCAACGCAGCATAGCGCGCCCCGAGGTCGTACTCCTCGGCGCGCGCCGGCTTCAGGGACGCCAGGTTCAGCGGATACTGATCGAGATTACCGGAGCTGGGGTTGTGGCGGGTAATCGAGAAATTACCGAACAGATTGAGGCCGCGGATCAGCTCGTAGTTCACCCCGATCGACGGCTCATAGCGCACGAAATCGGTCGACTCGTCCGGATTGGTGTCATATCCGCCAAACTGGAAGGTCTTGCCGTTGACGCTGATAGTGCCGCCCTGCCCCGGAAAGCTCGGTCCAGGCGTACCGTAGGCGCAGCTTCCGTCGGTGATGTGGTATTCGGCGCACACCTGCGCCGGACTCATGTTCGAGAAGTCGGTGATGAATTCCACCACGCGCACGCCCGGCACGATCTTCAGTCGCGGCAGCGGCCGGAAGTCATCCTGCAGGAAGGCCGCCCAGTAGACGTTGCTGGTGTTGTTGAAGAAGGTCTGCTCCGGCTGAGCGAGCGAGCTGCCATCGAACGTGGAGTAGCCCTGGTAATCGCTCTGCGCACGCGCCGTGATGAAATAGCCGCCAAAGGAGAGCGTATCCATGCGGCTGAACCGCTCGTCGAACGCCAGCCGGTCACCGAAGGTCTTGGAGCGCTCGATGTAGTGCTCGTAGTTGGTCGGGTTACCGAATTGAGCGTAATTGGGGTTGCTTGGCAGCAGGTAGTTGTTGGCGCGATAGTGGCGCACCTTGCCGATGCGCACCCAGGCCATGTTTGAGAGCTTCAGGGACCGTGACAGGTCCAGATGGGTGTGCGACCAGAGCAGCCAGTTGTTGATCAGGATGGTCTTGTGCCAGATCGCCCGCGGCAGCGTGGCGTAGAAGCCGGAGGTCTGCTGACTGTAGGGCGCCCCGAGCCCCACGCCCTGCGTGCCGACCAGCGGCGCCGGCGAGACCGGGATCATGTTCGGGCGCCACTCGTGGTTGCGCTGATAGTACGCCCCGAAGCTCACCGAGCCGTCATCGAGCTGCTTGCGGGTCTTGACGTACACCTCCTCGGTGTCCGCGGGCAGACTGTCGCGGGTGTCCCGGATCGCCTTGCTGCGCCCCGAGGCGAGCCCGAACACGGTCGACCAGCCGCGGATCGCCCCCGTGTTGTAGATTGCCGAGGTATCGATGGTCTCGGAGCTGCCGCCGGCGAGCGTGACTTTGCCGCCGGCGCGCACCGAGGGCTGCACCGGAATGAAGTCGATGGTGCCACCGAGGCTGTTGTACCAGCGCTCGCTGGGATTGCCGGGGCCGACGATGACGTTCTCGCCGGACATGAGCGCGCCGATCGGAATCTCGACCGAGTGCCAGCCGGTCCCCTGGCTGAGGCTGTTGAGGGGGACACCGTCGAACTCGGTAGTGATCGCGTTCGTCTCGACGTCACCGGGAATGCTGTTGTACCCGACCTTGATGCCGCGGATCGAAATCTGCTGGCGCCCCGTCGCGCTGAAGTTGTTCGTGCCCGAGACGTACACGTTCGGCAGTGCGGTCAGCGCCTGCGTGCCGCCGGCGTCCGGCCCGAACAGCGCGATGGTCGAGCGAGTCACCGCCTCGTCGGGCTGCGAGGAGTCGCGCATCTGCTTCGCGGTGAGCACCTGGCTGGCGAAATCCCGATAACCGTTGATGGTCACCGTGTGCAGATGACGGCCGCGCTTCGCCACCATCCGTCGGCGCGAGGAGCTCGCACCGGTGGCACCCCGGGCTGGCGGCGTGCCGGTTGCGCCCGCGTTCTGAGCCGCATGCACCGGCACCGCGCCGGCCACCAGCAGAGCGCCCATGACCGTCCTCACATGACACCGTACGCGCTGATTCATGTCCTGACCTTTCTTGATGTTGGAAGAGCGGAGCAGGAACACGGTAGTCACCTCAGGTGACATCAGCGTTGCGGATACGTTGCGCGCTCATGACAGTTGCGGTCCTGATGACCGGCGTGAGCGAGGTAAGCGACTGTTATTGTTGTGATTGGAGATTCGGGAGGCGCACCGGGTGTCCGGACGCCACAGTCGCGGATTTCCCGCCGGCACGCCTGGCACAGCGCCGGCCGCAGCGCACCCCAGGCGCACTACGCGCGACGCATCCTGCGGCGCGCGAACGTTTCTTCACAATCGGCGTGACCGCCAGCGGCGTCCGGCCTCAACGGCTGCGGCAGGGAGCCTGTTCGGCTTGGAGCGTCGCAACGCTTGGCGCCGCGGCGCGCCCGGCCTGCGCGAGCAGCACGCAGCCGTCCCAGGACTGATCGGGCGGCGCAGCGGTTCGGGCGGCCAGGCGCCGCCAACTCAGCGCCGCGGCCAGCACGTTGCGTGGCCCGTTGAAGTTGTGCACCTGACGCGTAAGCGTCATCAGGGGCGCGGCGCGGCGCGCGTCCTCTTCGGTCACCGTGCCGACGTACAGTGGCGTCTCGGGCCGCTCGCCTTGTGTCAGCGCCATGCTTGAGCGCCACAGGCGCAGCACGAGCCGCCCGCCGCCGGCCGGATGCACCAGCACGAGCGCCTCGCGGTGGCCGCTGTTCAAGTGCGGCAGCACGGGCAGCTGCATCAGCGCGACCCTCGGGTCGAACCACCGCGCGGCGGCCCGTGGCGTCCACGCGGGAGGGGCCGACCAGCCGTCGGCCGCCAGCTCGCGTCGCAATGCGGTGCGCCGGCCGGCCCACTGGAGTGTCAGCGGAGCCTCTGCGCCGCCGATCAAGTCGACCCGGCGGGCCGGCAGGCGCGCCCACCCGCGCCGCCACCACTCGTTCAGAGGCTCCAGAGTGACCTGCTGGCGCACCGCAAAGCGTCGCATGTCGATGGCGTGCCATCGCTCAACGTGGGCCGCACCGCCGATCAGCAGGCCGAGGCCGACGACGGCGCACAGTCCGCCCGCCCCGAGCGGCGGCGGGTCATGGCGCAGATACGCGATGGCCAGCAGGGACGCTGCGGCGAGTCCGAAGGCGCTGCCGGCGAGCACGTCGGAGAGCCAGTGCACCCCCAGATAGACGCGCGCGAAGGCGATGGCCCCCGCCGCCAGGGCCAGTGCGGCGATGGCCGGCAGTCGCCAGCGCGCATCGAGTTCCCATGCCGCGACGATGGCGAGGAAGCCGTACAAGGCCGCGTTGGCGGCGGACTGCCCGCTGGGGAAGGCGAATGCGTCCCAGCCGGCACCGGCGGGTTCAGGGTGGTACAGCTGCAGCGCCACCTTCAAAATGACGGTGGCGAAACCGACGGTCGCGACCACGGCCAGCAGATGCGCTGCGGCACGCCAGTTACGCCGCCAGACGAGCCAGGCGAGCGCCGCCAGCGCGACCACCACGAGCACGCGCGCATCGCCGAGCTCGCTGAGCGTAACCATCACCTGGTCGACCCACTCGGTTCTCAGTCCCTGCAGGAAGTGGAACACTGCCTCGTTCGCCCGCACCAGCGCATCACCGGCGATCACGTCCTGCAGGACCCCGATGAACAGCCACAGGCTGAGCAGCACGATGCCCCCGAGCAGTGCCAGCCCGGGCATCTCCCGACGCGACGGATCGAGCACCGCAAGCACCTGGCGCGCGAGCCAGCCCTGACGGGCGCTCGCCCACAGACGTAGTCGCTCCTGAGCGAGCGCTGCGAGCGGCGGCAGTCGGCGCACCAGAGCACGCGCCACCAGGTAAAGCAGAACGAGGAGTACCAGCAGCAACGCCGTGATCAGCGCCAACCGGCCGGCCACCGCACCGAGCAGCACGAACGAGGCGCCAATCGCCGCTCCGGCCAGGATGTGCGCCGGGGCCCAGAGGATCGCCGAGAGTACATTCATGGCGTAAAAGCGCACAACGTCCATGCGCAGGATGCCCGCGAGCACCGGCACGATCGCCCGCACGCCGGGCGTGAACCGCGCGACGAAAACGCTCTTGCCACCGTGGCGGTGCAGGAAGGTGGTGCCGCGGGCGATGAGTCGCGGGCGGTCGCGCAGCGGCCAGCGGCCGAGGATGGCGGCGTGGTAATGCCGCCCGAGCCAGAAGGCGAACCCGTCGCCGAGCACGGCGCCCACCAGCGCACAGCCGATCAGCGGCCACAGACCGACAGCGCCCGTCGGCACGAGCGCGCTGATGGCCAGGATGATTGCGTCGCCCGGAACGATGGCGCCGATGACCGGCAACGACTCACTGAATGCCACCAGAGCGATCAGCGCGTAAGCTGCCTCCCGATGGGCGCCGGCAAATGCGACGGCAGTGGTGGTCAGCGCACCGAGCATGGACTTTCGACTTCCGATCTGCCCGTCCGTTGCATCGGGAACATTATTCCATGCGCCGATCCCGGGGCAGCCGGCCGGATCGCCGCGCCATGCGACGCACACCAGATGCCGCGCAGCCGATTCGCGCGTAGGCTGTACGCATCGTCGTTACCGTCGAGGCCCGGCATGTACAAGCGCATTCTCGTCCCCATAGACGGCAGTCCGGCGGCTGCCGAGGGCCTGCGCGAGGCCATCAAGTTCGCCCGCGACCAGAGTGCCGCGATCCTGGTCGTGCACATCGTGGATGAGTGGCCCATTGCGGCCGGCGACATCGCCGCGGTCAATCTCGAGGCGGGCGCGAAGGCCCTGCGGGAGGCCGGCGCTGAGCTTCTCAAGCAAGCCGAAGCACAGGTTCGATCTGCCGGTGTGAGCGTCGAAACGGCCCTCATCGAGGAACTCGGCGTCCCGGTCGGGGCATGCATCGTGCAGCGGGCGAGTCAATGGCCGGCGGACCTCATCGTCTGCGGCACGCACGGCCGGCACGGCATGAGCCGGCTGCTACTCGGCAGCAGCGCCGAGTACATCCTGCGCCACGCGACGATACCGGTCCTGCTGGTCCGTGCGCGCGAGAACCCGACGGGCTGAGAGCGAGCGACGCGCCACGGACGGCGCGGTCCGCTCGCCGAGCGATCCCGACGCTCCGACCTACCGCTCAATCGCCTTCAACACGGCGCCATTGATCTCCGTAGCCTGCAGCATGCTTGCCTGGCGCGTGTTGTACAGGCCGTAGAGAAGAGCGCGGTCCCATGCGGTCAGGTCGAGCGGCGGATGGGCCCCGGCCTGGAACAGCTGCAGGATCGTCGGGATCGCTCCGTCGTGCGCGCTCAGATCCACTTCGGCGAGTCCCGTCAGCGCGACATACGCAGCCAGTTGCCCGAGCGTAACGCCGCGCATCTGCTTGGTGTCGACCACGACGATGACCGAAGAGAATCCGCGCACGGTCGCGGTCTTCAACAATGTGTCGACTCCGTGAGCGCACACCACGCCGCTGCCGCCCTCGATGAGTATCCCGGCGGCCGCGAGTGCGCCGACCTGATCGGCGGTATCCAGTGGCTGGCTGGAGCAGCCGAGCGCAGTGTTGTACCAGACGTGAACCGGTCGGGTGGACGAAATGAAGGCACGCACCGGCGCGATGCCGTTGCGGGTGTCGTACATGACTCGATCCCGCGCCCACCACTTCTTCAGCAGCAGGTGGGGCCGGTCGGTCACCACCACGAACAGATTGGCCCGGCAGTGTGACCCGGCGAGCGGCACATGCGCGCTCAGCGCGGCCTGGCTGATGCGCTCGAGGATGAAATCGCCCTGTTCGCGGTTGAGCCCCGCGACCAGGGGGCACACCGCGCTGTCCCAACGGGCATACGGATCATGACCCAGCGACACGAGCGTCGAAAACACGAAATGGTCGACCGCGGCGCCGAGCGCGTGTCGTTGCCGCAGGCCCTGGATGGTGATCTCGCCGAGACTGGAGCGCGGGGCAGGGGTCGGCGCAGGTGACGGCGGGACGACTGACCCGGCCGCACCGAGTGGCGCGTACGCCCACAGCGCCAGCAGCAGAACCAGGGGGACCGTCCAGGCTCCCATCCGCCCCATTCCGGGGAACCGCCGTGATCGCGATCGGTCGTTGATCATGGATGTCCGGCCCCTCCTCGTCCCCACGGTGTCGGGTTGAGGACTCTTATAGGGGAGCGGCGCCGCGAACTCAATTCGCCGACGCGGACCGAGCACAGCCCGGGGCCGACCACCCGGCGAAGCCCCTCGCCTCAGAGCCGACGACGAGGCCCCTCTTGGGAGGCCTCCTCGCTCTGGCAGCGGTGCGCCATCGCAGTCCCTGCCGGACCGACGCGGCGCGCGCGCGACACCTTGCGCCGCACACCTTGCGCTACCCACGGCTCGGTCCAACGGGGGTCTGGACGGCGAGCCGGCTGGGCGCGACACCCTGCAGGCGTGCCGGCATCCGAGATTATCCGTGCGCAACGCACACCCACCGCCGCGTACTCACTCGGCAGGACCGCCCCGACTGCAGCACGTCCACTCGCTCGCCATTCGGCCGTCCGCCCACTGTTGCATTGAAGCAACATTAATCACGCCGCATCGCCCGATCTTATGTCTAATTGTGGCTCACTGTGGAGCGATTGCGCTGAGTGTCCGATAGGGCCCCGCTCGCAACCCATCCGGCAGTACAGCGGGCACTCCGGACGTCGCCAAGCCTGATTATAAGACTTTGTTTTTATTAATTTTTATGGGGTGGCGGAGAGGGTGGGATTCGAACCCACGTGCCGGTTTTACCCGACCATCCGATTTCGAGTCGGCGCCGTTATGACCGCTTCGGTACCTCTCCCCGGGGGTGGTGATATTATACCTGTATATTTTTGTCTCTGTGGAGTGGGGTTTTTGGCGCGACGACGCATTCCCGCACGCCTCGGACGGACCGCATTCCGGATCGGAACGATCGCTGCGGTCACGGCTGTTGCGCTGCTCGTGCACGGCTCCCGAGCTCCCACGCTGCTCCAGCAGATCCGGGCGCGCGGCGAGTTGCGCGTCGCGACGCTCAATCTGCCCACCTGCTACTACCTCGGGCCGAAAGGTCCGACCGGGCTCGAGTACGACCTGGCCAAGCGCTTCGCCCGCCAACTTGGCGTGCGACTGAGGATCTTCGCGGTGGCGAACGAAGCGGCCCTGCGAGAGGCCGTCGCCCTGGGTCGGGCGGACATCGCCGCCGCACAGATTACCGCCAACGCGGGCTGGCGTGCCGTCGGCGATCCGGCGGCCCCTTATGCCGAGATTCCCCAGCTGGTCATATACCGCAGCGGGGAGCCGGCACCGCGGGACCTGCCGCAGCTGCAATACGCCAAGCTCGTGGTGCGCCCGGACAGCCCCCAGGAGGGCGTCCTGCAGCAGCTGCGCCTGGTCGCCCCGTTCCTGCAATGGCAAGGGACCGATCACGGCAACACCCCCCTGCAGGATGTCGCCGCCGGCGAAGTCGGCTATGCCGTCGAGGACGCCAGGGCGTACGCCTACGCCCGCCATCTGTATCCCGACGTGCGGGTCGCGTTCCCCCTGCCGCAGTCCCGCCCGGTGCAATGGATCGTGCGCCAGGGAGCTCCGGACCTGCTCGCGGCCGTCAACCGCTTTTTCGACTCGCTGCGCAGCTCCGGCCGACTCGCCGAGCTGATGCAGCGTGACTCCGGCAATACCGGCACGATCCACTACGAGCAGTCGCGCCTGTTTGAGCTGTACAGCGTGCAGCGTCTGCCCCGCTACCGCGCATGGTTCGAAGAGGCGGCCGCGCGTTACCACCTCGACTGGCGGCTGCTCGCGGCGATCGGCTTCCAGGAGTCGCGGTGGAATCCGGCAGCGATCTCCACCAACGGCGCCGCGGGCGTGATGATGCTGACGTCCGACACCGCTGAGGCCATGGGCGTGGCCGACCGGGCCGACGCCGAAGCCAGCATTTTCGCCGGCGCGCGCTATCTGGCGCAGGTGTTCAAGATGGTTCCGGATCACATTCCGCAACCCGACCGGACCTGGTTTGCGGTAGCCGCCTACAACGTCGGCTTCGGCCACGTCGAGGATGCGCGCGTTCTCGCCCAGCGCATGGGCAAGAATCCCGACTCGTGGGCCGCCGTGCGCACCGTCCTGCCGCTGCTCACCGATCCGCGCTGGTACGCGCGAACGCAGTACGGCTATGCCCAGGGCTGGCAGCCGGTGGCCTACGTCGCGCGCGTGCGCCAGTTCCTGCAGTTGCTCGAGTGGCAACATGGCAACGGCGTGCTGGTCGAAACCGCCGATGCGAGCGCCCGCGGGGCCGTGGCCGATCTGTCCGGCAGTTGACCCCGTGCGTTGCGCCTAGGCGCGACGGGTCGCGAAGAACGATTTCAGCAGCGCCGCGCACTCGTCCATCAGCACGCCGCCGAACGCATCCACACGGTGGTTGAGCGCCGGCTGGGTGAACAGGTTCATGACACTGCCTGCGGCGCCGACGCGCGGGTCCCAGGCACCGAACACCAGCCGCTGCACCCGCGCGTGAACGATGGCCGCGGCGCACATCGCGCAAGGCTCGAGCGTCACGTACAACGTCGTGCCGGTCAGCCGGTATCCTCCGAGCGCGCGGCCGCCCGCGCGCAGCGCCTCGATCTCCGCGTGCGCGGTCGGATCGTGCGTGCCGATCGGCCGGTTCGAGCCGCTCGCCACGACTTGGTCGTCGCGCACGAGCACCGCCCCGACGGGAACCTCCCCGGCGCGGCCGGCCTGCTCGGCCTGCTCGATGGCGCGGCGCATGAACTCGACGTCGCTCGGCATCCGCTCAGCCTTCGCCGTCTCCCGGCCCTGGGGCGCTGACCCGCGCCCGCAGCCGGCCCTTGGCCAGGCGGGCCTCGATTTCCTCCCCGGGCACCACGGCGCCGGCATCTCTCAGCAGCGAGCCGTCGGGGCGGCTGACGATCGCAAAGCCACGCGCCAGAGTCGCCAGGGGGCTGGCCGTATCGAGCGTGCGCTTGGCCAGATCGACCCGGTGCTCGAGCCTGGAACGGATATCGCTCATGCGCCGCTCCAGGCGGGCCTGCAGCCCCTCGATCCGCCCACGCAGCTCCGCCGTGAGCCGCTGCGGAGAATGGGGTGCGAGGCGAGTCTCGGTGGCCGCCAGCCGATGCCCCGCGGCCTGCAGCCGGCCGCGCACGGCGAGCGCGAGCCGCTGCTCCAGGTCGTCCAGCCGCTGCGCCTGGTGCGCCAGGCGCAGCCCCGGATGAGCCAGCCTCAACCGCGCGCCGGCCCCCTCGAACCGTGCCACGGCCGCGCGCAGGTCGCGCCGGACCGTCGCGCCGATGCGGGTCGCCGTGCGGGCCAGCGCGTCCAGCAGCTCGCGGCGGTCCGGCACGACCATCTCGGCCGCGCCGGACGGCGTCGGTGCGCGCGCATCGGCCGCGAAATCCGCGATGGTGAAGTCGATCTCATGGCCGACGCCGCTCACCACGGGCAGGCCGCAGGCCCGGATGGCCCGGGCCACGCGCTCATCGTTGAAGGCCCACAGGTCCTCCAGCGATCCGCCACCGCGGGCCAGGATCAGCACGTCGCAATCGGCACGCTCGCCCGCCAGGGCCAGCGCCTCGGCAATGGCCGGGGCGGCCGCCGCCCCCTGCACGGGCACCGGGTACACGCGCGCCGCCGCCGGGGGAAAGCGGCGGGCCAGAATCTGCAGCACATCGCGGATCGCCGCGCCGGTGGGTGAGGTCACCACCGCGACGCGGCGCGGGAAGCGGGGTAGCGGGCGCTTGGCCTCGCGGGCGAACAGCCCCTCTGTCGCGAGCTTCGCCTTGAGGCGCTCGAATTCCCGTTGCAGCGCCCCGACGCCCGCCTCCTCGAGGTGCTCGACGATGAGTTGATAGTCCCCCCGCGGCTCGTACAGGCTCACCCGGCCGCGCGCGAGCACCTGCTGGCCGGCCTTCGGGGTGAAGCCGATTGCCGCATTGCGCATGCGGAACATGGCGCAGCGCACCTGCGCCTCGCGGTCCTTGAGCGAGAAATACCAGTGCCCCGAGGCGGGCTGGGACAGGTTCGACAGCTCCCCCTCGACCCACACCACCCCAAGGCCGCGCTCGAGCAGCGTGCGCACCTCCTTATTGAGCCGGGCGACCGTGAATACCGTGCGCTGCGCAGCGGCGGCCTCGAGGCCGCTGAAATCCGGACTGGACATGCGCGCACCATACCACCGAGGTTTACCGACGGGCGGCCGATGCGTAAAATTAGCTATGCGAATTCTCGAACAAGCCCTGACGTTCGACGACGTCCTGCTCGTCCCCGCCTATTCCGAAGTACTGCCGCGCGAGGTGGACCTGTCCACCCAGCTGACGCGGCGGATCCGCCTCAACCTGCCACTGCTGTCGGCCGCCATGGACACGGTCACCGAGGCGCGCCTGGCGATCACCCTCGCCCAGGAGGGCGGCATCGGGATCGTCCACAAGAACATGAGCATCGAGGCGCAGGCGCGGGAAGTCGGCCGCGTGAAGAAATTCGAAAGCGGCCTGATCAAGGACCCGATCACCGTCCCGCCCACCATGACCATCCGCGAAGTGCTCGACCTGACGCACGCGCGAGGCATCTCCGGTGTGCCGGTCGTGCTCGGCAAGAAGGTCGTCGGCATCGTCACGCACCGTGACCTGCGCTTCGAGCAAAACCTCGACGCCCCGGTCTCGGCGGTCATGACCCCGAAGGAGCGCCTGATTACGGTGCGTGAGACGGCGCCGAAGGAAGAGGTCCTGGCGCTGCTGCACAAGCACCGCATCGAGAAGGTGCTGGTGGTGAACGGGGACCAGGAGCTCGCCGGCCTGATCACGGTCAAAGACATCCAGAAGGCGAAGGAATTCCCCCGCGCCTGCAAGGACGAAGGCGGGCGGCTGCGCGTCGGGGCCGCCGTCGGCACCACCGCGGACACCATAGACCGCGTGGCGGCGCTGCGCGAGGCCGGCGTCGATGTGATCGTCGTCGACACCGCGCACGGCCATTCGCGCGGCGTCATCGAGATGGTCGGGCGAATCAAACAGCGCTGGTCGGACCAACAGGTGATCGCCGGCAATATCGCCACCGCTGAGGCGGCCCGAGCGTTGGTCGATGCCGGCGCCGACGCCGTCAAGGTGGGCATCGGACCCGGCTCGATCTGCACCACGCGCATCGTGGCCGGTGTCGGCGTACCGCAGATCTCCGCGGTGGCCAACGTGGCCGAAGCGCTGCGCGGCACCGACGTGCCGCTGATCTCCGATGGCGGCATCCGCTTCTCCGGCGACGTCGCCAAGGCCATTGTCGCCGGCGCGCACACTGTGATGATTGGCAGTCTCTTTGCCGGCACCGAGGAATCCCCCGGCGAGGTGGAGCTTTATCAGGGCGCCTCGTACAAGTCCTACCGGGGCATGGGATCGCTCGGCGCGATGGCGGAACGCTACGGCTCGGCCGACCGCTACTTCCAGGACGCATCGACGGAGCTTGAGAAGCTCGTCCCCGAGGGCGTAGAGGGCCGAGTGCCCTACAAGGGCAGCGTGGTCGCCATCGTGCAACAGCTGGCCGGCGGCCTGCGCGCGGCCATGGGCTACACCGGCAGCCAGGATATCGAGCAGATGCGCACCCGCCCGGTCTTCGTGCGGATCACCACCGCGGGAGTGCGCGAGAGCCACGTGCACGATGTGACCATCACCAAGGAAGCGCCCAATTACCGGGTGTCCTGAAGCTCGGCCGGAGCCTCCCCACCCGGGACTCAACACCATGATTGCCGCCGCATGAACAGCCCGATACCGGCCGCCGCCGCACCGCATGCCAACATCCACGCCGATCGCATCCTGATTCTCGACTTCGGCGCACAGTACACCCAGCTCATTGCGCGCCGGGTGCGCGAGCTCGGCGTGTACTGCGAG
Source organism: Pseudomonadota bacterium (assembly GCA_021815925.1). Lineage (GTDB taxonomy): Bacteria > Pseudomonadota > Gammaproteobacteria > Steroidobacterales > Steroidobacteraceae > 13-2-20CM-66-19. The sequence goes on from JAKAZL010000025.1 coordinate 28,355, forward strand.
ATCCATCCGTGGGACGTGACCGACCAGGAGGTCCGCGCGTTCGCCCCGCGCGGGGTCATCCTCTCCGGCGGCCCCGAGTCCGTCACCGTCGCCGATGCGCCCCACGCGCCCCCGGCGGTGTTCTCCCTCGGGGTGCCCGTGCTCGGCATCTGTTACGGCATGCAGACCATGGCCCAGCAGCTCGGCGGGCAGGTCACCGCCTCGAGCGAGCGGGAGTTCGGCTATGCCGAGGTCGCTCTCACGGCGCCGTGCCGGCTGCTCGAGGGCATCGAGGACCGCCGCGACGGCAGCGGACGGTCCGTACTCGATGTGTGGATGAGCCACGGCGACCGTGTCGCGCAGCTGCCCCCGGGGTTCAGCGGCTTCGCCGCCACCGGCGCAATCCCCTACGCCGCCATGTGCGATGAGCGGCGCCGGTTCTACGGCGTGCAGTTTCACCCGGAGGTGACGCATACCCTGCAGGGCGCGCGGCTGCTCGAGCGCTTCGTACGCGAGATCTGCGGCTGCGCGGCACTGTGGACCACCGGCAACATCATCGAGGATGCGATCGAGCGGGTCCGCGCGCAGGTCGGTACCGGCCGGGTGCTGCTCGGTCTGTCCGGTGGCGTCGACTCCTCGGTGGTCGCCGCCCTGCTGCACCGCGCGATCGGCGCTCAGCTGGTATGCGTGTTCGTCGACCACGGCCTGCTGCGCCTCGGCGAGGGCGACCAGGTGATGGCGACCTTCGCCGAACATCTGGGGGTGCGGGTCATCCGCGTCGACGCCGAGCAGCGCTTTCTCGGCGCGCTGGCCGGCGTCACCGATCCGGAGGCCAAGCGCAAGATCATCGGCCGGACCTTCGTCGAGGTGTTCGACGAGCAGGCGCAGCAGCTGACCGGCGTCGGGTTTCTCGCCCAGGGCACGATCTATCCAGATGTCATCGAGTCGGCCGGAGCGCGCACCGGCAAGGCGCACGTCATCAAGTCCCACCACAACGTCGGCGGGCTGCCCGAGAAGATGAACCTGCGCCTGGTCGAGCCACTGCGCGAGCTGTTCAAGGACGAAGTTCGGCGCCTCGGCGTCGAGCTCGGCCTGCCGCACGAGATGGTTTATCGGCATCCCTTCCCGGGACCCGGTCTCGGGGTGCGCATCCTCGGGGAGGTGCGCAAGGAATATGCCGATCTGCTGCGCCGGGCCGATGCGGTGTTCATCGAGGAGCTGCGCCGCCACGAGCTGTACGACCGTACCAGTCAGGCGTTCGCCGTCTTTCTGCCGGTCCGATCGGTGGGCGTCATGGGCGATGGGCGCCGCTACGATTTCGTGGTGGCACTGCGGGCGGTTGAGACCGTCGACTTCATGACCGCGCACTGGGCGCGGCTGCCGTACGAGTTCCTCGATGAGGTCTCGCGCCGGATCGTCAATGAGATTCCAGGGATCTCGCGAGTGGTCTACGACGTCAGCGGCAAACCACCAGCGACCATCGAGTGGGAATGACCGACCCGAACAGACGAGGAGTTGCAGCGCCATGCATTCCAGACTCATCATCCCGATCCTCGTCGTCGCGCTGCTTGCCTGGCGGATTTACGTACGTATGCGCCGCACGTTCGGCCGCCAGCGTGTGCAGCCGCGCCGCCTGAGGATCCGCATCACCCTGCTCGCATTGATCGGCGCGCTGCTGCTGGTGGCTGCCGGCCATGCGCCCGGTGGCGATGCCTGGACTTTCGGTGGGATCTGCGCCGGCGCGGCCTGCGGGGTGCTCCTGGCCCTGCTCGGACTGCGCCACACGCGCTTCGAGGCGACGGCTGATGGTCGCTTCTACACGCCACACACCTATATCGGCGTTGCCATCACGGCTCTGTTCTTCGGTCGGCTGATCTACGATCTGCTGCAGTTCTCGCACAACGCGGCGGCGGTCAGCGCCCTACACGGCGCCGGCCCGAACCCATACAACCCGGTGACGCTCGCGCTTTCGGGCGCCTTCATCGCCTATTACCTGGCGTATTACCTCGGCGTGCTGCGCTACAGCCTGCAGGCGGCGCGCGACGCTCCAGTGGTTCCTCCCGAGCCGCAAACCTAGCGCCGTGCCTGCACGGCGGCTAAATGCCGAGTTCCTCCGGGGACAGCTCCGGGACCCCGCGCCGCCTGCGATACCGCGGGCGCTCGCGCGCGAGCGTCCAGGCCGCTGCAGACAGCACCAGCAGGTTCGCCACCACCACGGGCGCAGCGCCGATCCACAGGCCATAGATAATCCACAGCAGCGCGCCGGACATCTGCAGCGCACGCAGCGCAGCCGGCCTGGCAAAGAAATATGAGCCGACGAACACGGCGGTCGCCGTCCAGCCGAGGAGCGCGCTCCCCGGATGCACCGTAGCGCTCATGCCGCCGCCGGCGGCAGCGGGGCCTCGCGCAGCAGCACCCGGTCAGTGCGCGCCTTCTCCCAATCCTCGAGCCGCAAGCCGTTCGCCTCGAGGTGCCGGCGAATCGCGCCCGTGCGCATGCCGAGGACCTGATCGCACAACGGCACGAGCACGCTGCAGGCGTTGTCGCTGAGGACCGTGCAGCGGGCGATGCGTGCAAGCTGGCGGTTCTCCGATACGGCAATGGTGAAGCCGTCGCCGTTGTTGACGTGCAGCATCACGTGCACGTCAGAGCTGCCGTCGCCAACATAGATGATGCGATCGGAGGGAATGCTCCGCTCGCGGGCGAGCTCGTCGATGACCGCGACCTTCCCGTAACCGGCGACCACTCGGCGAATGCTGCTCACCTCACCGGAGTGCGCATCGTAGTCAAACTCGGTGCCGTGGATATGCTCGGGCGGCACGATGCCCTCAAGCGCCGCGACGACCACTTCGCGTGGCGCGGCCGACACCACGAAGAACGAGAAGCGATCGGCGCCAACGCCCGCGCGCAGCACGTTGACCAACACCGCCAGGGCGTTCTTCAGCCGCACGCGCCGACCGGCCTCGATCAGGTGCTCGCGGCGCACGCCGCGGAAGTCTGGATCGTGCCGGATCAGATAGGCGAGCTCGCCGCCCTGTTGCACGAGGTTGCTGCGCGCCAGGCCAGCGACCTTGTGCTCGAAGTCCTGCACGCCGAGCAGGTCCGCGAGCACGAATCCGGAATCGTTGAAACTCAGCGTCTGATCGAAATCGGACGCCAGCATGAAGTGTCGCTCGCTCGTCGGCTGCATGTTTGGTCGACTCCCGCCTGCGCTGTACCGGCAGGTGACACGGTAGCAAATCACAGCACGCATTCAAGCGAACTACCGCGACGGAGCGGTTGAGTTTTCCTCATCTGACGTCATGACGGTGTCACTTTCGCGGCATATCGTCCTCTCTCCAACGGCACGCGAGATCCCTGGCCGCTCAGCGCCGTCGTACCGCGGTGCCCAGTTTCTCCAGGCTCTCGCTCCATCCCTGCTCCATGCCACCGAGCATGGCCGCGACATGCTCGCCGGTGCCGCTGGCGCGGGTGCGCACGGTGAGCCGCGTCATCGCGCCGAGATCCTCGAGGGTGACCGTGGTGAGGCCCTCGAGCAGAACGTTACCGGCCGCATCGAGCGCGTTGTTGGTGAACACCAGCCGCGCGGGCGCCTCGACCTCGAGATACTCGCCACCGACCGGATGGTCGCGCCCGACCAGCGCGGCCAACTCATCGTTGGCGCGCATGGTGAGCGACCACCGGCCGCCGACGCGCAGCTGCACCTGACAGTGCGGCACCGTGAACCCCGCCGGACCGAACCAGCGGGCAAGATGCTGCGGATCGGTCCAGGCTTGGAATACGAGCTCGCGCGGGGCGCGCAGCAGCCGCGTGAAGGTGATTTCACGGCTCAGAACGCGCGGGGCGGCGACACCGAGGGATGTCGCCAGCTGATCGGTCAGCCAGTTCGTGCCCTCCTCCCGCGAGCCCTCGTCGTGGAAACCGTCGAGGAATGCTCCCTGCTCGGTGATGATGAGCCGCGTGCCCCGCTGGTGCGGCTGAAACTCCACGGTCGCGAGCGAAACGGAGATCTTGCGCGCATCGAGATACATCTCGTACGCGTACACGATGCGCCGCTCGGGCACGATATCCAGGTACTCGGCGCGAAAATCGGTCGTCCGCACCGACGGGTGACGGCCGTGGGATCCCGGCGGCCACTGACAATGGAGCCGGTCGCGTCCGCCGGGGCGAAAATCGAACTCGCGCGCGAGCACCTGCGCCTGCGGGCCGTTGAACCAGCGCGCCTTGCCCTCCGCGGTCGCGAAGGCCGAGTAGACGCGCGCCGGTGCGGCATCGAGCAGGCGCTCGATGCGAAAGGAACCGTGCTCCGTACTGTGCTCTGACATGGACATCTCCACCGGGCTGTCGGACTAGGTCATGTGCCGCGCTCGGAACCACCGCCGCCGGGGCCGGCTGCGCCCTCACCTTGCAGCTCGAGCAGATAGTCCTCAAGCCGATCGAGCCGCTCGCTCCAGAGTCTGCGGTAGGTTTCAATCCACGCATCGACGCTGCGCAACCCCTGCGGCTCGAGCCGCGCCGGACGGAACTGCGCAGCCCGGCCGCGCGAGATCAGACCGGCACGCTCGAGCA
>JAKAZL010000098.1 GCA_021815925.1 Pseudomonadota bacterium
GGCAACGCAGCTCGCTCGTAAATGAGTACAATATACTCATTTTCCGTGTATCAAACGAGTTTTCTGGGGAGTGACTCCACAAGAGAGATCTTAAGTTATTGATAATTAACAAATAATTATACGTGCTGCGCAACCCTGGACCGAATTGATCGAGCGATCGCCCTCCGGGGTGAAAGAGCAATGATCGACCCTCGTCGCAGCGAGAGCCGATGTGGCGCCCACCTGCAGCGCTGCAGAGACTGGCAAAGTGGATTTTGCTCTCATGTCGAACGGCTCCGGCTTTCGGTGTTATCGCCCAGTGCCGCTGTCAACTCCGACGAGGGGATCGAACCGGACACCCTGCCATCCACTGCCGGGCCTGTCCCGGCACAACCGATTCGTGGGCGTCGTGGTATGCGCACGATCGAGACCTGATTGACGCCGATTCATAACAATCAACGAGTTGTATTGATCGTCGCGGCGTCGCGCTGCGAGATCTGAAGAATCTCGACGCATCCTGCCCTTACGGTCGCCTCGGGAGAAACATAGGCGCGCTCGCCGGGCGTCCGCGAAGTGCGGCGCGGGAAGTGGGCCGCGCGGTGGTGTGGATGACACCGGCAGATCGGACGGGGACGCGCGGATGCCGTGTCACCGACGAGGAGCGGGCACCAGCGTGAAGACCCGCCGCCGGCTCGAGCCGCAGTGACGGTCGTCCGAGGCACTGCGCTGCGGGTTCAACACGCGGTCCCCGTGCGCATCCCGCCTGCGGCTCGGGAGGCGCGCGCTGGACGTCAGCCTCGGTCCCTGTGGCCCTGGCGGCGGCGCCTGAGGTCGATACGCTCGACCCCGATGTTGATTACCTGCAGCATCGCGGCCGTGGCCGCGGTCGCATCGCCGGCTTCGATGGCATTGACCACCGCGGCATGCGCGTTGACCGTGGTCTCATGGTCGGTCGGGTCATCGACCGGGGAGCTGTGCATGAAGGAGGCGACGAGCGCGGTCTCGATGACGCCGGCCGCCGAGCGCATCATGGGATTGCCCGAGGCGTCGCCGATCACCAGGTGGAAGTCGAGGTCCGCCTGGGCGAAGCTCTCGCGGTTGTGGTCACTGCGTCCCATCTCGCGCACGCACGCGCGCAGACGCGCCACCTGCTCGCTCGAGCGCCGCGCGGCCGCGAGCCCCGCGGCGGCCGGCTCGATGGCGCGGCGCACCTCGACCAGGCAGTGCATGAACCCATCGTCGAACCCGATGCGCACCCGCCAGGCGAGCACGTCGGGATCGAAGTAATTCCAATAGACCCGCTCGCGCACCCGCGTGCCCACCCGGGTCTTGGACACGACGAAGCCCTTGGCGGCGAGGGTCTTCATCACCTCGCGGATCACCGTGCGGGACACCGCGAAGCGCTCGATCAGCTGCGGCTCGGGCGGCATGTTGCCCCCGGGGGCGTACTGACCCTGCAGCAGCTCCATGCCGAGGGTGGCTGCGATCTGGTCGTGGCTGGATTTGGCCCGCTCCAGCGCGAGCCGGCTCAGCCGCGGCAGCGGATGGGGCATGACCGCTCGCGCGGAAGGTGAGGCAGGTCGCTCATGGCAGGCATGGTTCCCAGCCACCCGGGAAGGATGGCGGGTGCGGGCTTATGATACGGTCATTGCCTGAGGGCGGACAAGCAAGGCACGAGGTATGGGCGAGCAGGTGGAGATCACGCGCCGCGGCGCGGTGTGCGAGTTGCGGCTGAACCGACCTGACAAGCGCAATGCGCTGACGCTGGACATGTATCGCACCCTCGCCGAGGGTCTCGCATCGGCCGAGGCGGATCCGGCGGTGCGCGCGGTGCTGCTGAGCGGGGCCGGGGCGTGCTTCAGCGCCGGCAACGACCTGAAGGACTTTCTCGCCGGTCCCTCGTTCGACGATCCGACGCATCCCACCGTGCGCTTCGTGCGCGCGCTGCCGCAGTTCGGCAAGCCGCTGGTGTGCGCGGTGCATGGCCCGACGGTCGGAATCGGGGTGACGCTGCTGCTGCACTGCGATCTGGTGCTCGCCGCCGAGCGCAGCACGCGCCTCGTGCTGCCGTTCGTGCAGCTCGGGCTCGTGCCCGAGGCGGCCAGCTCGCTGCTACTGCCACGGCTCCTCGGGCCGCAGCGCGCCGCGGAGCTGGTCCTGCTCGGCGAGCCGCTCGATGCCCGCACGGCGCACGCCTACGGCCTCGTCAACCGAGTGGTCGAGGACGAGAGCCTGCTCGAGGAGGCGCGAGCCGTGGCCGATGCGCTCGCCGCCAAGCCTCCCGAGGCGATGCGCCGCGCCAAGCGGCTGCTCAGACTCGACGCCACGGGCGAGATCGGTGCGCGGATGGATCTGGAGGTCGCCGAGTTCACCCAGTGCCTGGCCGGAGAGGAGTTCGCCGCCGCCGCGCGCGCCTTCTTCGAGCGCTCGCGGCGAGAGACCTGATGGCCCAGTCCCTGGATCCGGCCGGGCGCAGTTTTCGCGACGCGCTGAGCGCGTTCGCCACGGGCGTGACCATCGTGACGACCCGCGATGCGTCCGGCCAGGACGTCGGCCTCACCGCCAGTAGCTTCAACTCCGTCTCGCTCAACCCGCCGATGGTGCTGTGGAGTCTTGCCAAGCAGGCCGCGAGCCTGCCGGCGTTCATGCACTCGAGCCATTTCGCGGTGCACATCCTGGCCGCGGACCAGGAGGATCTCTCGCTGCGCTTCGCGGTGCGCGGGGCGGCGAAGTTCGAGGGCTTGGACCTGGAGCGCGGCGTGACGGACGTGCCGCTGCTGCGCGGCTGCTCGGCGCGCTTCCAGTGCCGCACGACTTTCCGCTACGAGGGCGGCGATCACATGATCTTCGTCGGCACGGTCGAGCAGTTCGAGCACTCCGAGCGGGCCCCGCTGGTGTTTCACGGCGGCGGCTACGCGCTCGCGGTGCGCAAGCCCGTGCCGGAGGCCGCGCCCGATGCCGAGCCTGGCAGCAGCTTCAGCCAGGACTTTCTGATCTACCTGCTCGCCAGCGCGCACTTCCAGCTGTTGCTGCTGCTGCGCCGGGAGCTCGAGCGCCATGGGCTCAGCGAGGAGCAGTGGTTCGTACTCAGCATTCTCGCCGCCGCCGACGACCGCTCGGTCGCCGAGCTCGATGGACTGCTCTGGCACACCGGCAAGCGCGCCACCTATGAGCTGCTCGCGAGCCTCACCGCCGCGGGGTTCGCCAGCCTGCAGGGCGGCTACGACCCGCAGGCCCGGGTCACCCTCACCGCCGCCGGGCGCAAGGCTGTGATCGAGTTGGTGGCGGCGGCCAAGGCGGCCGAGGAGACTGCCGAGCGCAGTCTCGGATCGGCCGAGACGCATGTCCTGAAGCGCGCGCTGCGCGCGATCATCCGCGAGTCCGACCCCGGTCCCCCGAGGCTGCTCGCCTCGCTGCATCCGGAGTGAACGAGTGACGGCCCAGACGCGCGACCCGGTACGGTTTCAGAAGCGGCTCGAGACGGTGCGGAGCATCGCCCGTGATGTCGCTGCGCGGCACGCCGCCGACGTTGATGCCGCGAGCCGCTTCCCGGCCGAGACGCTCGCAGCGCTGCGCGCCGAGCAGTTGCTCAGTGCGCCGGTGCCGCGCGAGCTCGGCGGCGACGGCTGCGATATCCGCGAGCTCGCCGAGATCTGCTCGACGCTTGCGCGCGGCTGCGGCTCGAGCGCTATGGTGCTCGCGATGCACTTCACCCAGGTCGCCTGCCTGGTGCGCCATGGAGCGGCGAGCGCATTTTTCCGGGACTACCTCGCCGAACTCCTCGCCGAGCAACGCCTGATCGGCTCGATGACCTCGGAGAACGGCACGTTCGGGGAGATGCGCGCGAGCCTGTGCGCACTCGAGCGCAGCGAGGGACGCTTCACGCTGAAGAAGGACGCCACCACCGGGTCCTACTGCCTGCAGGCGGACGCCATCCTGGTGACGGCCCGGCGCAACCCCCAGGTGCCCGAGACCGACCAGGTGCTGGTGCTGGTGCGCCGCGGCGATTACCGCCTCGAGCCCACGGGCAGCTGGGATGCGATGGGCATGCGCGGCACCTGCAGCCCGGGCTTCCGGCTCGATTCCCAAGGCTCGCTCGAGCAGGTGCTGCCCGAGCCGTTTGCGGACATCGCCGCGCAGAGCATGGTGCCGTACTCGCATGTGCTCTGGGCGAGCCTCTGGTGGGGAATCGCAGCCGATGCGCTCACGCGCGCCGGCCAGCTGGTGCGCGAGCTCGCCAAGCGCAGCCCGGGCCACCTGCCGGGTAACGCAGCGGCGCTCGCCGAGGCGTCCGCACAGTCCCAGACGCTGCGCAACAACTGGATGAGCCTCGCCACCGAGCTCGACGCACTCGAGGCGCCGGGTGGCGCAGGGCGGGGCGGGCTCGGCTCGATCGGCTGGGCGCTGAAGCTCAATCACCTGAAGATCGCCGCCTCCGAAGCCGCCCCGCGCATCGTGCACCAGGCGCTGCAGGTGGCCGGCATCCTCGGCTACAAGAACGACAGTCCCTACAGTGTCTCGCGCCACTACCGCGACGTGCTGTCGGCCTCGCTCATGATCTCCAACAGCCGCATCCTCGCCAAGAACGCCTCGATGCTGCTCATCTACCAGGAGAGTTGAGGCGCGGCGGTGCACCTAAACCTGCGCGCCGCTCAATCACTGCGTGCGGCGCCGATCGGGCGCCCGAAGGGGGGGCGTGCGCGGTCGGTGCCTCTGAGCTACCGCAGGTGTGGCCTGCCTGGCGGTGCGTCATCGATCGATTGCGTCAATGGTCGTCGGCGTGGGATTCTCACGCCATATCAATTCCCCTTTTTCGGTAGAGATGTCGTCGTCTGGCTTGCAGCAGATTGCAAGTCGGTCCTGATCTCCCGAATTGCCTCCAGCCATCGCTTGAGCGTGCCGTCATGCCACTCGAATTTTCCGAGCAGGTATGGCCTGACCTCTTGGTGATACCTGGATTCAAGAACGTCCGGGTCAATCAATCCGGCTTGCGCCAGTCCACGAACATCCTGGCTGTCACGCCGGTTGTTGCGCTCGATCTTCGAGAGCGCCAGGTCATGCGCTTCGAGAGCAAATAGGCGCAGGTTCTTCCACTGGGCCTGCGGATACATGACAACTAGGCGCTGCTGATCGTCGCACGGTGGTGTAGAAACGCCAACGTACTGGACATACATCTTGTGCCGCTTGTGAAATGCAGTGCCCTTCCCGGCCAAGGATTCAATGTTGAGTGGCGCAGACTTTGCGACGTCTATGGCCGATAGGAAGTCGATGTCTTCTGTCGGTTTATCTCGCTGGATGCCGTAGGCGTGTTCGACCACGAAACCGCCAAGGCACTGGACCGCCACCTGCGTTCCGATTGCGGCATCAAGGGCCGCGAGGAACGACGCCCACGGCTCAGGCGGCCTGTCTTTCGCCGGCATAGGGCAGATCCTCCGGCGTCATGGCGCACAGCAAATTCCAGTGACGCGCGAGATTGCTGCGGTTTTGGTGCAGCCATGCACGCTCGGACTGGGTCATGGACTCCTCGCACAAGGTCCCTTCCCCGGCCAGGCGCGAGCGTTCCAGCGCGGCCAAAACCGGACGCAAATCGCGAGCAGCGTCCGGCTGGAATTTGCGCTGATCGGCGAGCTCTAGTGCCATCCCGACGAGAAATCCGAGGCGATTCTGGGCATCGAACTGCTTGGCATGAGTTACGAGCCACTTCCAATCAAGATCATGGTGGACGAGAAGAACCCAGGGCAGTGCGTCAGAGAGACGAACTCCCAGATCGTCCTGTAGAAGCGCCTGGAGCACAACTGCGGCCGGATTTGCTTTGACAGGACGTCGATGAGCGTAGCCCGGATACCCAAGCCCAGATAGTTGCCGCGCCATGAAGTCAGGATCGACCTTCGCGGCCAGATTGCTGGCCTGTGGGAGAGGTAAGGCCGTTGGCGAGAGGCCAAAGAGCTTTGCGGCAGCTCGCGCCAGATCATCGGTGAACGCTCGCTCGCCCTTCTCCAGCATTGAGAAATAGGGCTGCGAAACGCCCATCCGGGCAGCGGCCTCGGCCTGGGTCATCCGAGCCCGAACTCGTGCCGATTTCAGGGCTTTGCCATCCATTTTCGGATATTACAGTGATTGTGATAATTTCACAAGCATGTCAGTCGCCTCGGCATCGAGGTCACCAATCAGGCGCTGCAGCGCGCTGCGTCATGACCGACGGCAGGCAGCCCGCGCGTCACCACTGTGCGCGCACCGCTCCCGTCGCCCATCGCATCGTGATCACTATGGCCAACGTTGGCCTCATCGGCCGCCGACACTCCAGAGGCGTTCACGATTGCCTGGAATCGCTGTTCGCTTTGTGCGCAATGCGCACTTCGGCGCCGCGTTCCGTCTCGTGCGTGAAGCGGAAGAGGTGGCGCTGGATGCTGTGCCCGGCGACGGCCAGGGCGGCGGCGCCGCCGAGATCGCGCTCAACGCCACCCGCTCTGAGTCGTGCTCGGCGAAGGCAAGCACCACCCTGCCACCGCAGGAGCCCCCGGTAATGGTGCGCAGTGCCGGCTCGCGCAATGCATCGACCACGCGCGAGCGGGTGTCCGTCTGATCGTAGGTGGAGACGCTGGGGAAGACCGCACCGGGCGTCGGACCGCTCGGGTTCCCCGACCCGCCGAGATAACCGAAGCTCAGAATGCGTGCGCGCGCCGGGTCGAGCGCGCAGCCGGAACCGACGAACTCGGCCCAGCCGCCCTGGTGCGGTTAATCAGGATCGAAGAGCCGACGGTCGCACCAGATGTCCCAGAGGGCGGCCACGAGCGGTGCATCCGGCGGACCGCAGAGGCCACCGCGCGATCTCGGCGTCGGTGAGCTGGCCGCGATGGGTTGGCGTCCAGGCGCCGGGCCAGCGCACCCGGCCTTCGCGCACCGCTACGGTCGGGGTCGGCTCGCGGCCGATTGGGTCAGTGGGTACC
>JAKAZL010000099.1 GCA_021815925.1 Pseudomonadota bacterium
AAGCCCGGTACTTGCACGGAACGGTGCGGCGTAGATCCGACGCGCATAAGCGTGACAGTGGGTGCGCAATACCCGGGGAGATCTGGCGGTGTGCCGCTGTGCTACGGGGATCGAGAGGTCCTCGGAGGCATCGCCAGAAGTCATTTCGCAGGCGTTCGATCAGCACAAGCTGGTCGGTCACTGCAAGGACGTCGCGGCCTACGTGCGCCGCCACGACATCAAGGTCGTCTACGTGGCCCTGCCGCTCGTCAACGTGCCGCGCATCCAGAAGCTCATCAGTGCCCTGCGTGATACGACGGCGTCGGTGTATTTCGTGCCCGATGCGTTCGCCTTCGACCTGATCCAGGGGCGGCTCGTCGAAATCAACGGCATGCCGGCGCTGTCGGTCTGCGAGACGCCGCTGCACGGTCTCGAGGCGGTCCTGAAGCGCACGATGGACCTGGTGTTTGCCGGATGCGGCGTGCTCATTCTCTCGCCCCTGCTGCTGCTGATCGCCGCGGTCGTGAAGCTCACCTCACCTGGGCCGGTGCTGTTTCGTCAGCGCCGCTACGGCCTCGACGGCAAGGAAATCCTCATCTACAAGTTCCGCTCCATGGTCGTCTGCGAGAACGGCCCGGTGATCACGCAGGCGTGCGCGGATGACCCACGCGTCACGCGGGTCGGCGCATTTCTGCGTCGGACGTCCCTCGATGAGCTGCCGCAACTGATCAACGTGCTGCAGGGCTCGAGGAGCCTGGTGGGGCCGCGCCCGCACGCCGTGGCGCACAACGAGCAGTACCGCACGCTCATCGACGGCTACATGATCCGTCACAAGGTGCGTCCCGGGATCACGCGGCTGGCGCAGGTGAACGGATTGCGCGGGGAGACCGCGACGCTCGAGAAGATGGCCCAGCGCGTGCGCTTCGATCTGGAGTACCTGCGCAACTGCAGCCCCTGGCTCGAGGTGAAGATCCTGGCGCGAACCCTCTGGGTGGTGATCCGCGACCAGCGCCACGTCTACTGAGCGGCAGGCGTTGCCGCGTCGGCGGCCGTCCTCCCGGACCGGAGTTCCCTTGCTGGATTCGACGTCCGCCCGCCATGAGGCTCAGGGCGCGGGCCGCCGCCGCGTGCTGTCTCGGCGACGCCCCGGCTGCAGGCGCGGGGTCGCGGAATCCTCGGGCGTCAGAAAATACACGAAGTTCGTGATATTATGCGACGTCGACTCCAGAGCAGCGTGTGGACCTGTGATGAAGAACGTCACCATCGTCTTGGATGAGCGCACGGCGGCTTGGCTGCGCGTGCAGGCGGCCAAGCAGAGCCTGAGCGTCTCGCGCTTTGTCGGGCAGATGCTGCACCGGCAGATGACCGACGCGCACCGCTATGACGAGGCGATGCGCCGCTTCCTCAGCGAGCCGCCCCTGGAGTTCGGCTGGGTGGGGGGGCGACGTCCTGCGCGGGAGGCCCTGCATGACCGGGACACTCTTCGTCGATACTAACGTCTTCGTCTACTCCCGGGACGCCCGCGAGCCGCACAAGCGTTCGCTCGCTCGAGCCTGGCTGGAATACCTGTGGCGGGAGCAGCTGGGACGCACGAGCGTTCAGGTGCTCACCGAGTATTACAACGTGATGACCCGCAAGATGAGGCCCGCGGTCGCGCCCGAGACGGCGTGGGACTCGGTGGATGCGCTGTTCGCCTGGAATCCCCAGGTCGTCGATCAAGCGCTGCTCGAGCGCGGGCGGGCCGTCGAGGCGCGCTACAAGCTGTCGTGGTGGGACAGTCTGGTGGTCGCGGCCGCCGAGTCGCAGGCCTGTGCCGTACTGTTGAGTGAAGACCTGCAGGACGGCGGCACGTATGGCACGGTGACCGTGCTCAACCCGTTCAAGACGGGTATTGCCGAGGCACGCGCACGCTACGAGGCGACTCCGGCGGCGGCTCACCGCTACCGCCCGCGCGGCCGGCCGAAGCGGACCGCCGGATCCGGTGCGTAATCGCCCCAGGATCGCCTCAGCCGTCCCGGCGTGCGGCGGGAGATCCATAAGTAATTGAAAATAAATGGAATAATGACGTCTGTCGCGGCCCGCTTCGCGTCGCCGTGCGGCCGGGCATCACAGGCCGTAAAATTCCGCTTCCCCTGACTTAAGTGCCCATGTCCCGCCACTACTACATTAAGACCTTCGGCTGCCAGATGAATGAGTACGACTCCGCCCGCATGGCGGACGTACTGCGCGCGGGCGTGGGTCTGACACCGACCGCGGATCCCGCCGAGGCCGACGTGCTGCTGATGAACACCTGTTCGGTGCGCGAGAAGGCGCAGGAGAAGGTGTTCTCGTTGCTTGGCGAATGGCGTGGACTGAAGGCCCGACGTCCCGAGGTGCTGATCGGTGTCGGCGGCTGTGTCGCCAGCCAGGAGGGCGAGGCCATCACCGCGCGCGCCCCGTTCGTCGATCTGGTGTTCGGCCCGCAGACCCTGCACCGCCTGCCGGAGATGATCGCCGCGCTGCGGCGCACGGGCCGCTCGCAGGTGGACGTGAGCTTCCCGGAGATCGAGAAGTTCGATCACCTGCCCGCCCCGCGCGTGGAGGGCCGCTCGGCATTCGTGTCCATCATGGAGGGCTGCTCGAAGTACTGCAGCTTCTGCATCGTGCCGTACACGCGCGGCGAGGAAGTCAGCCGGCCGTTCGACTCGGTGCTCGAGGAGGTGCGCGCGCTCGCTGCGCAAGGGGTGTGCGAAGTGACGCTCCTCGGCCAGAACGTCAACGCCTATGCCGGGCCGATGAGCGATGGGGCCGAGGTCGATCTCGCCACGCTCATCCATCACGTCGCGGCACTGCCCGAGATCGAGCGGATCCGCTTCACCACCTCGCACCCGCTGGAATTCGACGATAGCCTCATCGAGGCGTACGCCAGTGTTCCGAAGCTCGCCAACCACCTGCATTTGCCGGTGCAGAGCGGCTCGGACCGGGTGCTCGCGCTGATGAAGCGCGGCTACACTGCGCTCGAATTCAAGGACAAGGTGCGCCGGCTGCGCGCCGTGCGGCCCGACATCAGCATCTCGACGGACCTCATCGTCGGCTTTCCGGGGGAGAGCGAGCGGGACTTCGAGGCGACCCTCGCGCTGGTGCGCGAGGCGGATCTCGACCAGTCCTTCAGCTTTCTCTACAGCCGCCGTCCGGGTACGCCTGCCGCTTCGCTCGCCGATGAGACGCCCGAGGCCGTCAAGCACGAACGGCTGAAGCGGCTGCAGGCGCTGCTCGATGCACAGGCGCTGCGCATCAGCGAGGCGATGGTCGGCAGCGTGCAGCGCGTGCTGGTCACCCGTCCGGCCAAGCGCGATGCGCACGAGCTCGCCGGACGCACCGAGAACAACCGCTGGATCAACTTCGCCGGTCCCTCCGAGCTGATCGGACGATTCGCCGAGGTCGAGGTCACCGCGGCGATGCCGCACAGTCTGCGCGGGCGGTGGCGTCAGTGAGCGCGCCCGACGCGCCGCGCGAGTTCGCCCTGGAGCCGGCGGACAATGCGCGTCTGGCCAACCTGTGCGGGCCGCTCGATGAGAACCTGCGTCTGCTCGAGGCCCGGCTCGATGTGCAGATCCGCCGGCGCGGGGACAGCTTCCGGGTGCTCGGCGCGCGTGCCGACAGCGCCGAGGAGACGCTGCGCGAGCTGTTCGCGCTCGCCAAGAGCGAGGAGGTGACCCCCGAGCGGGTGCACCTGGCGCTGCGCGAGCACGAGTCGGGGCGAGCCCCGGAGGGCCCCGAGGCGGACTCGGCGATCCGTCTGCCGCGCGGTGGGCTGCGCGCCCGCGGGCACCATCAACGCCAGTACCTCGCCCACATCCGCGCGCACGACCTGACGTTCGGCATCGGGCCGGCCGGTACCGGCAAGACCTACCTCGCGGTCGCCTGCGCGGTCGAGTCGCTGCAGGCCGAGACCATCCGCCGCGTGGTGCTGGTGCGTCCGGCGGTGGAGGCTGGGGAGCGGCTGGGCTTTCTGCCCGGGGACCTGACCCAGAAGGTCGACCCGTACCTGCGGCCCATGTACGACGCGCTCTACGAGATGCTCGGCTTCGATCGCGTCTCGCGCTTCATCGAGCGCAACGTGATCGAGGTGGCGCCGCTTGCCTTCATGCGCGGCCGCTCGCTCAATGATTCGTTCATCATTCTCGATGAGGCGCAGAACACCACCGTCGAGCAGATGAAGATGTTCCTCACCCGCATCGGCTTCGGCTCCAAGGCCGTGGTGACCGGGGATGTCACCCAGACCGACCTGCCCGCGGGGCGCCAGTCGGGCCTGAGCCACGTGATCGACGTGCTGCGCGGCGTCGACGGCGTGGCCTTCACCTTCTTCGATGCGCGCGACGTCGTCCGCCATCCGCTGGTGCAACGCATCGTGCAGGCGTACGAGTCGCGCTCGGGCATCCCTCGCCAGGGGGACCCGTCCTGATGCCGGCCGCGCGCTCCTCCTCGCGCCCGCCTCCCGTGCAGATCGACGTGCAGCGTCGGGTGCGCGCCTGGGCGCCGCGCGATGCCGATATCGCCGGCTGGGCCGGCCGCGCGCTCGGCCGGCACGCGACCGGCCGGGAACTCGGCGTGCGCGTGGTGGGGCCTGCCGAGAGCCGCCGCCTCAATGCGCACTACCGCGGCAAGGACAAACCCACCAACGTGCTGTCGTTTCCCGCCGCGCCGCTGCCGCGGCGCTCGCGCGGCGCTGAGCATCCGCTCGGGGACCTGGTCATCTGCGCGGCGGTCGTGCGCGCCGAGGCGCTCGAGCAGGGCAAGCCGCTGCGCGCCCACTGGGCGCATCTGGTGGTCCACGGCGCGCTGCACCTGATCGGGTACGACCACGAGCAGGAGCCGGACGCGCGGCGCATGGAGCGGCGCGAGATCGCGGTGCTGCGCACGCTCGGCTTTGCCAACCCGTACCGGAGCGAGCGATGAGGCCACCGGGGGAGACGCGCCAGTGGCTGAAGCGGCTGTGGCGCACGTTCGCCGCTGAGCCGCGCGACCGCCAGGACCTGCTGACGCTGCTGCGCGAGGCGCGTGAGCGCGGCCTGTTCCAGGCCGATGCGCTCACCATGATCGAGGGCGTGCTCGCGGTCTCGGACCTGCACGCGCGCGATGTCATGGTGCCGCGCGCGCAGATGGTCTGCGTGCAGCGCGACGATCCGGTCAAGCGCATCCTGCCGATCGTGGTGGAGTCCGGGCACTCCCGCTTCCCGGTGCTCGATGAGGACCGGGACGACATCGCCGGGATACTGCTCGCCAAGGACCTGCTGCGCCTGTGCGGTCAGGAGGAGTCCGAGCGCTTCGACATCCGCGAGTACATGCGCCCGGCGGTGTTCGTGCCCGAGTCGAAGCGGCTCGACGTGCTCCTGAAGGAGTTCCGCGGCAACCGCCAGCACATGGCCATCGTGGTCGACGAATACGGCGGCGTCGCCGGACTGATCACCATCGAGGACGTCATCGAACAGATCGTCGGGGAAATCGACGACGAGTTCGACGTCGAGGATGACCAGAACATTCGCAAGGAGGCGGACCGTCAGTACCTGGTGCGCGGGGTGACGCGGATCGAGGAGTTCAATGAGTTCTTCGGCGCCCGGCTGCCCGAGGAGCAGGGGTTCGAGACCGTGGCGGGCCTGCTGATGCGCCGCTTCGGCCGCCTGCCACGCCGCGGCGAGGCGGTGACCATCGAGGGCTTCGAGTTCCGCATCACGCGGGCGGACCGGCGGCGCATCGATGCGCTGCGGGTGGTGCTGCCCGCGGGCGCGAGCGCTCCGCGCGAACCGGAGTCGGCTGTTTGACCGGCGCTGGCGCGCCGGGGCTCGCGGCCCGCGTGTGCCGCGTCGTGCGTGCGCGGTTCACCCCGCAGGCGTGCTACGCGCTGCTGCCGCATGCCGTCGCGCTTGGCGCCGGCGCGCTGCTCGCGCTTGCCTTCGCGCCCACCGGGTGGTGGCCGTTCGCGCTGCTCTGCCCGGCGGTGCTGATCGGGCTGTGGGAGCGCGCCTCGGCGCGCCGGGCGGCGTGGCTGGGGTTCTGGTTCGGGTTCGGCCTGTTCGCCGTCGGCACGTACTGGCTCTACCACGCCATCCACCTGGATGCGCCGGTGTGGCTCGCGCTGCTGGCGAGCCTCGGACTGATCGGCCTGATGGCCGCCTACCACGCGCTCACCGGCTATGTTGTGGTGCGCGTTTTCCCGGCCGGACCGGCCCGCTGGCTGCTCGGCGCCCCGGGCGTGTGGCTGCTCGTGGAGTGGCTGCGCGGCTGGCTGCTGTCGGGATTTCCGTGGCTGACGCTCGGCTACACCCAGACCGACACGCTGCTCGCGAGCTTCGCGCCGCTCGCCGGCGTGTATGGGGTGAGTCTGGTGCTGCTCGTGGGTGCCGGGGCGCTGGTGGCGCTGCTGCGCGGCTCGCGACGCGTACGGCTCATCGCGGCGGCGGTGCTGGTAGCGCCCTGGCTCGCGGCCGCCGGGCTCGGCACCCTCGCCTGGACCCATCCGTCCGGCCCGGCGGTGTCGGTGGCCATCGTGCAGGCCAACATCCCGCAGGAGGAAAAGTGGCAGGACGAGCGCGCCGGGCGGATCCTCGAGCGCTATCAGCGCATGACCGAATCGGCGTTCGGCACGCGCCTGATCGTCTGGCCGGAGTCGGCGCTGCCGGACCTGGTGAACAACCTGTTCCCGTACGTGGCGCGCCTCGACCGGGCGGCCCGCGCACACGGCTCGGCACTCGTGCTCGGCGTGCTGCGCGAGTCGTCCTCGGGTAATTACTACAATTCCATTCTGGCGCTCGGCCGCCAGGCGAGCTGGTACGACAAGAGCCACCTGGTGCCGCTCGTCGAGACCATCCCCCTGCCGCGCTTCATACTGCGCTGGCTCGCGCGGATGAACCTGCCCTCCTCGAGCTT
>JAKAZL010000100.1 GCA_021815925.1 Pseudomonadota bacterium
GCATCACCTCGTCGATGCGCTCGGCGCGCTCACAGAGCATGACCAGCCGGTCGAATCCCAGCGCCACGCCACAGCAGTCCGGAAGCCCCGCCGCGAGCGCCGCGAGCAGCCGCTCGTCGATCGGCGCGATGGGCAGCCCGAGCCGGCGCCGCTCGGCGTTGTCATGCTCGAAGCGCGCGCGCTGCTCGTCGGCATCGGCGAGCTCGTGAAAGCCGTTGGCAAGCTCGACGCCCTCGCCGTACAGCTCGAAGCGCTGCGCGGCGCGCTCGTCGCGCGGATCGAGTCGGGCGAGCGCCGCCTGACTGGCGGGGTAGCCGTACACGAATGTCAGCGCCTCGCGCCCGAGCTGCGGACCGATGCGCACGCTCATCAGCAGCTCGAGCAGCTCGTCGCGTCCGCCCGGCGTGCCGGCGAAGCCCGCCGCGCGCGCCGCGCCGGTCAGCTCCTGCAGGGAGGCGCTGAACGGATCGATCCCCAGCTGCTGCGTGAACGCCTCGCGGTAACTTAGGCGCAGGCTGCTTCGTCCCTGTGCCCGTGCGCCGAGCAGCGTGCGCACCAGTGCATCGACTTCGTCCATGAGCGTCTCGAGCGACCAGCCGGTCCGGTACCACTCGATCAGGGTGAACTCGGCGTTGTGCAGCCGTCCGCGTTCCAGACCGCGCACCACGTGACAGATCTGGTAGATGTCGCCCGAGCCGCCGGCGAGCAGGCGTTTCATGGCGTACTCGGGCGAGGTGTGCAGATAGAACGGCGCCGGCTCGCGGTCGGACTCCGCGCAGAAGGTGACGCGCGCGGAGTGGATGTGCACGTCGCTCACCGGTGCGTTGATCACCAGCGGCGTGTCCACCTCGAGGACCCCGCGGGCGGCGAAGAAGCCCCGGGCCGCCGCGAGCAACTCCGCCCGGCGCCGCAGCATCGCCGGGCTCGCCGTGGCCTGCCAGTCTGCCTCGCGCGGCCCGTTCACGGCGCCCCCGCTGCGCTCAGCAGCCGGCCGAGCGTTTCCCCGACGCGGATCGGCTGGCCCGGGTCGAGACCGGCGCGCCACTCGAGCGTCTGCGGCGGCAGCAGCAGGATGACGGTGGAGCCCATGTTGAAGCGTCCGAGTTCTGCGCCCCGCGGCAGGCGCAGCGGCGCGCGCTCGCCGATCAGGGGCAGGGCGGTGGTGCGCCGGCCGCGGCGCGGGGCCACATCGCCGTGCCACACGGTGCTCATGCTGCCGACGAACAGCGCCCCGACCATGACCAGCGCCCAGACCAGCGGCCCGTCCTCGAACAGCAGCACCACGCGCTCATTGCGCGCGAACAGCCCGGGCACGGCCGCGGCGGTGGTGGCGTTGACGCTGAACAGCCGTCCGGGGACGAACCAGGCCGCGCGCAGCTCGCCGGCGAGCGGCATGTGGATGCGGTGATAGTTGTAGGGCGCCAGGTACAGCGTCGCGAACGCCCCGCCGCGCAGCGCCTGCGTGCGCTCGGCATCGTCCGCGAGCAGCGCCTCGAGCGTGTAGTGATGTCCCTTGGCCTGCACGATGCGCGAGCCGTCGAGCCGTCCGATCTGGCTGACCGTCCCGTCGACCGGGGAGGCCAGCGCGAGCGGCTCGGGCGCGCTCGGCCGGCTGCCCGGCCGCAGCGCACGGGTGAAGAACGCGTTGAAGCTCGGATAGCTCTGCGGGTCGCTGTTCAGCGCATCGTGCATGTCGGGGCGGAAGTGACGCACGAAGGCACCGATCAGCGCTCGCTTCAGCGGCCGGAGGCGGCTGCGGGTGAGGTGTAGGACGAGCCGGCTGAGCAGGTGCTGCGGCAGCAGGTGCTGCACCGCCACGAACAGGCGCGCACGCAGCGTCGGGGATGAGGTGGCTGGGGTCATGCGGCCGCTGCGCTCAGCCAGCGGTTAGCAGCCGCTCGGCGCGGCTCTGCACCGCGGCGGCCAGGCGCCGCGCGTCAAACGGTGGCGTGAACAGAGCGACCTCGCGGCCGCGTGCATCGAGCAGGAAGATCGCCATGGTGTGCTCGAACGTGGTGTCGCCGCCGGGCAGGGTGATCCGTCCGCGGGCGACACCGAGGTGCGCGCTCAGCGGTCCGATCTGCGCCAGTGAGCCGGTCAGGCCGAGGGAGAGCGGATCGAACCGCCGCACGAACTGCGCCAGCACCGCCGGGGTGTCGTGCCGCGGATCGACCGAGACGAACAGCACCTGCAGCGGCAGGCGCGCCAGGCGCTGCTGCACCTGCGCGAGCAGCGCCAGCGCGTCGGGACACTCATCCGCGCAGCGGGTGTAGCCGAAATACATCAAGGTCAGGTGGCCGCGCAGCTCGGCGTTGCCGAACGGGCGGTTGCGGCTGTCGGTGAGCGCGAACGGGCCGAGCGGCCGTGGCTGCGGCAGCCAGGTGCCGTAAGCGGGCACTGGCGCACGGCTGTACCGCGCGCCGGCCAGCCGGTACCCTGCGAACCCGGCGCCGAGGCACGCCAGCGCCACCACGGTCCAGAAGTAACGAGACGACATGACGCCAGTATCCCACAGCGGACCGCCGCGCGCGGCGCGCGCGCGCCGTCTGAGCGTGCGTCGGCTGATCGAGCAGGGCGCGCGGCGCCTGCAGCGCGCCGGCGTGTTCTTCGGGCACGGCACCAACAATGCGTGGGACGAGTCAGCCGCGCTGGTGCTGCATGCGCTCGCGCTGGGTCACGACGACCCGACGGTCTACGCCCGGCGCGTGGGCCGAGGGGATCAGCAGCGCGTGCGCGCACTGCTCGGGCGGCGGATCGCCGAGCGCATCCCGGCCGTCTATCTCACCGGGCGCACCTGGTTCGCCGGATTGCCGTTCGAGGTCGATCCGCGCGTGCTCATCCCGCGCTCGCCCATCGCCGAGCTGATCGAGCGGCGCTTCGCGCCGTGGCTCGATGCGCGGCGGATCCAGCGGGTGCTCGACATGGGCACCGGCTCGGGCTGCATTGCCATCGCCTGCGCCAAGGCGCTGCCGTGGGCGAGCGTCGATGCGGCGGACATCTCTGGCGCGGCGCTCGAGGTGGCCGCGCGCAACGTGCGGGCCCACCGGCTCACCCGTCGGGTGCGCCTGGTGCGCTCCGATCATTTCGCGGCCCTCGGGGCCGAGCGCTACGATCTGATCGTCTCGAACCCGCCATATGTCGGTGCGCGCGAGCTTGCCTCGCTGCCGGCCGAATACCGGCATGAGCCGACGCTCGCGCTCGCCTCGGGCCGTGCCGGGCTTGACTCGGTGCGAGTCCTGCTCGCGCAGGCGCGGCGGCATCTGCGACCCGGCGGGGCACTCATCGTCGAGGTGGGCAATACCGAGCGCGCGGTGCGGCGCGCTTATCCGCAACTGCCGTTCATCTGGCTGCAGTTCGAGCGCGGCGGCGGCGGGGTGTTTGTGCTCGGCGCGGCCGACCTGCCTCCGTCCCGCGCTCGGCGCGCGGGCGCATAGTACACTCGCCGACGCCGCGCCCGGCCCCGGAGGAGATCGACCCCAGCCGCGTACCCGCGCGGTGCGATCAGGGGCGGGGCATGTCCGGCAACACCTTCGGCAAGCTGTTCACGGTGACCACTTTCGGCGAGAGCCACGGCCCGGCGCTCGGCTGCATCGTCGATGGCTGCCCGCCGGGGCTCGAGCTCAGCGAGGCCGATCTGCAAGGCGACGTCGACCGGCGGCGCACCGGCACGTCGCATTTCGTGAGCCAGCGGCGCGAGGCCGATCAGGTGCGCATTCTCTCGGGCGTGTTCGAGGGGCGCACCACCGGCACCCCGATCGGCCTGCTCGTCGAGAACAGCGATGCCCGCTCGCGCGACTACGAGAAGATCAAGGACCGCTTCCGTCCCGGACACGCCGATTACACCTATCAGCACAAGTACGGCCTGCGCGACTATCGCGGTGGCGGGCGCTCCTCGGCGCGCGAGACCGTCATGCGCGTGGCCGCCGGCGCGATCGCCCGCAAGTACCTGGCGCAGCGTCTCGGGGTGCGCATCAGCGGCTACCTCAGTCAGATCGGCTCGCTGGTGCTCGAGCCGCGCGACGTCGAGTTCGCCTACCGCAATCCGTTCTTCTGCCCCGATCCGCAGCGCATCGCGGCACTCGAGGCACTCATTTGGGAACTGCGTGCGGCGGGGGACTCCATCGGCGCGCGCGTTACGGTGCGTGCCACCGGGGTTCCGCCCGGACTCGGCGAGCCGGTGTTCGGTCGTCTCGATGCCGACATTGCCGCGGCGCTGATGGGCATCAACGCGGTCAAGGCGGTGGAGATCGGGGCCGGCACCGAGGCGGCGAGGCAGCGCGGCAGCGAGCATCGCGACGAGCTCACGCCCGAGGGCTTCCTCAGCAACCACGCCGGCGGCATCCTCGGAGGAATTTCCTCCGGCCAGGACGTCGTGGCACACCTGACCCTCAAGCCCACCTCCAGCATCCAGATCCCGGGGCGCACCATCGACATCGCGGGGCGGCCCACGGACATCGTCACCACCGGACGGCACGACCCGTGCGTCGGGCTGCGCGCCACCCCGATCGCCGAGGCCATGCTCGCGATCGTGCTGCTGGATCACTACCTGCGCCACCGGGGCCAGAATGCCGATGTGCACTGCCCGACGCCCGATATCGCGCGCGGCGGGGCCGGCCCGTGAGTCCGGTGGGGATGGCGGAACCGCGAGTCTACGAAGCGCGACACAGTTTGCCGGGCCAGAATGAGTAAAGATCGCAGGGCAATCCCGGCGAGTGCGCCCGGCGGGCAGCGCGATGCGGCTTGGGGTTGCGAACCGATTTAAGTTATATTGCAGCCCGCGCCGGATGCGTCTGCGAAAAGCGACCATCCGATTGTTTTTATAAGGGGTTTTGCTCACCGATGCCGTTCGGGGTGTGGTCAATGATCGCCAAGCGCTCAAGTCTGGTGATGGCGTTGCTGCTGGCTTTGCCGCAGGCGGCGCTGGCTCTGGGCCTCGGAACTATTCACGTTAAGTCGCATCTGGACCAGCCGCTCGATGCACGCATCGACCTGCTCGATGCCACGCCCGGGGCGGTACAGAGCCTCTCGGTCGGGCTGGCCTCCCAGGCGACCTTCGCCAAGTACGGGCTGAACTGGCCCTCGTATCTCAATGGCGTGCAGGTCAGGGTCGTCCGGGGCCCCGGCGGGAGCGTGCAGCTGCACGTCACCTCGCCGCTGCCGGTCACCGACCCGATCCTCACCCTGCTGGTGAAGGCCAGCTGGGACCGCGGCGTGCTGTTCCGCGAATACACCATCCTGGTCAACCCGCCGGTGTACGTGCCCGGCTCGAGCCAGCCGCATCACGTCGCGGTGGCCGCTCCGGTGGTGGGCAACGCGCCGCGCACGGGCGAGCTGCCTGGCGCCCCGGCGGCAAGCGCCCCGACCGCTGCGGCGGCGACGCTGCCGGCGAGTTCGAGCGGTGGACCCCGCACGCTGCGCGTGCACGCCGGTCAGACGCTTTCCGGGATCGCCAGCCGCTTCAGCGGCGGCGGGATGGATTCGGGACCCACGCGCCAGTGGATGGTCGCGATCTATCAGCGCAATCCGCAGGCGTTCGCGAGCAACATGAACCTGCTGCGCGCCGGTGCGGTGCTGCACATCCCCTCGGCCAGCGCCGCCGCGCAGGTCTCGCCGAACGCGGCATGGCAGCAGGTGCTGAGCCAGGACAACGCCTGGCGGGCCGCGCAGGGCCAAGGCTCGAGCCGCTCGGGGCACCTGCGACTGGTCGCCCCGCAGGCCCCCGGCGCGGGCGCCTCGGCCGGCGCGAGCGCCGCCCCGGGCACCTCGGCGCAGGTCAGTGCGCTGCAGAGCCAGGTCCAGACGCTGCAGAAGGAACTGCAGCAGGAGAAGCGCCTCGTTGAGGTCAAGAGCGCCGCGCTCGCGGCGCTGCAGAGTCAGGCGGCCGCGGGTGCCGCCGCTGCGCACACCGGCACGGCGACGGCCCCGGCAGCCGCCCCGGGGGCGCCGGCGCACACCGTCCAGGCGCATCGACCGGCCAGCGCTGCCGTGCCGCGCCCGGCCGCACCGGGTGCGCTCGGACAGATGGTGCACCGCTACTGGTGGGCGCTGCTCGCGCTGCTGGCCCTGATTGGCGCGTACCTCGCGGCGAAGGTTCTGCGCAGCCGCGGCGAATCGGCTGCTGACGAGCGGTTGATCGAGTCGGCCGAGCCGGGATTCGCGGCGCCGGCCGCCCGCGTCATGCCCGTGACCCCGTCCGGCGCAGCCCCGCACGCGGACGACGCCATCGACGTGCGCGAGGCCACGCATGAGCAGCCCCGTCTGGAGATGAACGAGGCCGGCTCGGCGCGGGTCGCGCCGCACGTGCCGGCCGACCAGACGATGAGCAGCGAAACGGCGCTGAACCTCGAGCAGGGCGACCCGCTCGCCGAGGCGGATTTCCACATGGCCTACGGCCTGTACGACCAGGCCGCCGACCTGATCCGCATCGCCATCCAGCGCGAGCCGGAACGGCGCGATCTGAAACTGAAGCTGTTGGAAGTGTTCTTCGTCTGGGGGAACAAGGACCAGTTCGTCGAACTGGCGCATGAACTGGGGGAGACGCGCGAGCACGCGCCCGCCGGCGAGTGGGAAAAAGTCGTGATCATGGGGCGCCAGCTCGCCCCCGACGATCCGCTGTTCGCCGGCTCGGAGCTGAGCGGTGCGGCGTCTCAGGGCGTGGACCTCGACCTGGAAGGCGGTCAGGGGCGCGTCGATTTCGATCTGATGGACGGCGCCGGCCATGCCGCCGGCAGCGGCGGCACCGCCAGCACCG
>JAKAZL010000101.1 GCA_021815925.1 Pseudomonadota bacterium
CTGATCGTGGCCAACGTGCTCACGCTGATGACGGAGTTCATCGGCATCCGCCTCGGCGGGCAGGCGCTCGGCCTGAGTGCCTGGCTGACCGTGCCGGCGGCGCTCGTGTTCGTCACCGTGGTGCTGGTGTTCCTGCGCTATTGGACCTGGGAGCGGATTTCGCTGTTCGTCGCGGCGTTCAATCTCGTCTTCGTGCCGCTCGCGGTCCTCGCCCATCCGCACTGGCACGCCGTGGCGATGGCCTTCGCCGGACACGGATGGGCGGTGCCCGGCGGGGTGCTGTCGGTGACCTTTCTGGTGTTGATCTCGGCCAACATCGGCACGACGATCGCACCGTGGCAGCTGTTCTTCCAGCAGTCCTGCGTCGTCGACAAGGGACTGCTGCCGCAGGACATCCGCGCCGGGCGGCGCGACCTGCTGCTCGGGGTGTTCGGCATGGTGCTGGTCGCCACGGCGCTGATCGTGCTCGCGGCCCAGACGCTCAAGGGTGCGCCGCACGCCGAGCAGCTCGATGCCGAGGTCGTCCTCGCGGTGGTGCGCGCCAAGCTCGGCACCGACATGATGGCGCTGTTCGCACTCGGCCTGATGGAGGCGGGTCTGATCGCCGCCATCGTGATCACGGCGAGCAGCGCCTGGGCGGTGGGCGAGGCGTTCGGGATCGACCGCTCGCTGAATGCGGCGCCGCGCGAGGCGCTGGGGTTCTACCTGCCGGCGGTCGCCGGCACCGCGGTGGCAGCGGTGCTGGTGATGATCCCGGGACTGAACCTGGGCTTTCTCAACTTGAGCGTGCAGGTCATCGCCACGGTGTTCATGCCCGCGGCGATGCTGTTCCTGCTGATGCTGCTCAATGACCGCGAGCTGATGGGCGAGCACGTCAATTCGACGCGCCGCAATGCGGTCTCGATCGCCATCATGGTGGGGCTGATTGCCTGCAACGGGCTGTATGGGCTCGCCACGATCTTCCCACGCGTCTTTGGAGGGTGAGGGATGAAGGAGCTCAGCGATTTTCAGGCGCAGGAGATCCGCCGCCTGCTCGAGCAGGAGCGCTGGGACGTGCCGCTCGCCGAGGTGAAGCGGACCCGCCTCAGCCCGGCCCAGCAGGCCGTGTTCTGGGGACTGCGCGTCTACGTGCTGGTGATGACCGTGGTGGTGGTCTGGGCGTTCCTGCACGGGGCGGCCGGTTGAGCGTCCGCCCCGTGCACGCGCACGGCGCCGGCTAGAGCCGGCTGAGCACCGCCTCGCCCGCCTCACGCGTCGAGACCGGCCGGGCATCACCGGCGATGTCGGGCGTGAGCGCTGCGGCGCTGATCGCCTGCGCGACGGCGGCCTCGAGCGAATCGGCCTCGGCCGTGAGGCCGAGCGAGTGGCGCAGCAGCAGCGCGACGCTGAGCAGCGTGCCGTAGGGGTTGGCGATGCCCCGGCCGGCGATGTCCGGGGCCGAGCCGTGGATCGGCTCGTACAGGCCCCGCTGTCCATCGCCGAGGGAGGCCGAGGGCAGCAGGCCGAGCGAGCCGGCGAGCATCGAGGCTTCGTCCGTCAGGATGTCCCCGAACATGTTCTCCGTGACCAGCACGTCGAAATCGCGTGGCCGGCGGATCAGGTGCATGGCCGCGGCATCGACCAGCATGTGCTCGAGGGCGACCTGCGGGAACTCCTCGCGCATTACGCGCGTGGTCACCTGGCGCCACAGGCGCGAGGTCTCCAGCACGTTCGATTTGTCGATCGAGACCAGCTTGCCCCGGCGCTGTTCGGCCAGTCGCGCCGCAGCGCGCACGATGCGCTCGATCTCGGCCACCGTGTAGGTGCACAGATCCGAGGCGCTGTCGGCGTCGCGGCGCTTCTCACCGAAGTAGATCCCGCCGGTGAGTTCACGCACGAAGATCAGGTCGACTCCCTCGAGTACCTCGCTCTTGAGGGTCGAGGCGCCGAGCAGTGCGGGATGCACCTTGACGGGACGCAGGTTGGCGTAGACCCCGAGCGCGCGACGCAGCGCGAGCAGTCCCTGCTCGGGTCGTACCTTCGCCTCGGGTGCCGACCATTTCGGGCCGCCGATGGCACCGAGCAGCACCGCCTCGGCGCTGAGGCAGCCGCTGAGCGTCGCCTCGGGCAGCGGATTGCCGGTGAGATCGATGGCCGCGCCGCCGAAGGGCAGCTCGGTGAGCGTGAAGCTGTGGCCGTGGCGCTGCCCGATCGCGCGCAGGCAGCGTACGCCCTCGGCGATGACTTCCGGGCCAATGCCGTCTCCGGGCAGGACGGCGATATGCGCCTTCATGCCTGACCTCGGCGTGCCTCGTAGGCGCTGATCTGCGCCTCGCGCGCCAGCAGGAAGCCGAGCTCATCGACCCCGTTCATCAGGCAGTAGCGGGCGAACGGCTCGAGCGGGAAGCGTATCGCCTCGCCCGTCGGCAGCGTGAGTGTGCTCGAGTCCAGGTCGATGCTCACCTCGGCACCGGGGTGCTCGATGAGCCAGCGGTGCGCGGCGGGCTCGACGATCACCGGCAGCAGGCCGTTCTTCAGGGCGTTGTTGCGAAAGATGTCGGCGATCTGCGTGCTCACCACCGCGTGTATGCCGAAGTCGGTGAGCGCCCACGGCGCGTGCTCGCGCGAGGAGCCGCAGCCGAAGTTGTGGCCGGCGATGAGGATGCTGCAGCCGCTTGCGTGCGCTTGGTTCAGCACGAACTCCGCGCGCGGCGCGCCGTCGGGGCCGTAGCGCCAGTCGGCAAACAGGTGCTTGCCGAGCCCCTCGCGAGTGGTGGTGGTGAGGAAGCGGGCCGGGATGATCTGGTCGGTGTCGACATCGCTCGCCGGCAGCACGACGGTGCGCGAGCGCAGGGTACGGATCGGCTCCATTACAGCAGCTCCCGCGGATCGGTGATGCGTCCGCGCACGGCGCAGGCCGCGGCGGTGAGGGGGCTGGCGAGCAGGGTGCGCGCGCCGATGCCCTGGCGGCCCTCGAAATTGCGGTTGCTGGTGCTCACCGCATAGTGTCCCTTGGGGACCAGGTCGCCGTTCATGCCGAGGCACATCGAGCAGCCCGATTCGCGCCATTCGGCGCCGGCCTCGATGAACACCCGGTCGAGGCCCTCGGCCTCGGCTTCGCGCTTGACCTGCTGGGAGCCCGGGACCACCAGCATGTGCACGCCGGCGGCCACCTTGCGCCCGCGCAGCAGCGAGGCGGCGGTGCGCAGATCCGACAGCCGTCCGTTGGTGCAGCTGCCGATGAACACGACGTTCACCGGGTGCTCGCGCAGCGGCTGGCCCGGCGCGAAGCCCATGTAGGCGAGGGACTTGGCGAACACCGGATCGTCGGGGCGCTCGGGAATGGCCCCGCCGACCGGGATCACCATCCCCGGATTGGTGCCGTAGGTGAGCATCGGTTCGAGCGCCGAGGCATCGATGTCGATTTCGCGATCGAAGCGCGCGCCGGGGTCACTCGGCAGCTGCCGCCAGCCTGCCACGGCCGCCTCCCACGCCGCGCCCTGCGGGGCGCGGGGCCGGCCGGCGAGATACCTGAAGGTGGTCTCGTCCGGGGCGATCATGCCGGCGCGCGCGCCGGCCTCGATCGACATGTTGCACACCGTCATGCGCGCATCCATGTCGAGCGCGCCGATCGTCTCGCCCCGGTACTCGATGACGTGTCCGGTGCCACCGGCCACGCCGATCCGCCCGATGATGGCAAGGATCAGGTCCTTGGCGCCGACCCCCTCGGGGAGTCGGCCGTGCACGTTCACCGCGAAGGTGCGCGCCTTGCGCTGCAGCAGGCATTGCGTGGCGAGCACGTGTCCGACCTCGGTCGTGCCGATGCCGAAGGCGAGCGCACCGAGCGCCCCGTGCGTGCTGGTGTGGCTGTCCCCGCAGACCACGGTCTTACCCGGCTGCGTCAGGCCGAGCTCCGGCCCGATGATGTGCACGATGCCGCGGCGCGCATCGCGCAGGCCGAGCAGCTCGAGCGAGAATTCGGCGCAGTTGCGCTCGAGCTCGCGCACCTGGCGCGCGGCCGCCTCGACGCTGATCGGCGCGCCGCCGAAGACCTGCTCGGTGCGCGTCGGCGTGGAGTGATCCATGGTGGCGAAGGTCCGCTCGGGCCGCCGCGGCTTCAGGCCGCGCTCGCGCAGCACCGTGAAGGCCTGCGGCGAGGTGACCTCGTGGATCAGGTGCAGATCGATGTACAGCACCGCTGGCGTGTCGGGCGTCTCCGGCACCACCTCGTGGCTGCGCCAGACCTTCTCGAACAGAGTGAGCGGTGCCGTCATGCCTGGGCCACCGCCGGGGCGCCTGCGAGATCGACGTGATCGAGCCAGCCCCACTTGTCGGCCGTGGCGCCGGTGAACAGGCCGAAGAACGCCTTCTGCAGCGTCTCGGTGATCGGTCCGCGCGTGCCGCTGCCGACCGTCAGACGATCGACCGAGCGGATCGGGGTGATCTCGACCGCCGTGCCGGTGAAAAACGCCTCGTCCGCAATATAGAGGAGTTCGCGCGGCAGGGCGCACTCGCGCACCTCGATGCCGCGCTCGCGGGCGAGCCGGATGACCGTGTCGCGGGTGATGCCGCCGAGCACGGAGTGGGCGAGGGCGGGGGTCAGCAGCACCCCGTCCTTGACCAGGAACAGATTCTCCCCGGAGCCCTCGCTCAGGGTGCCGTCCGGGGCGAGGCCGATGCCCTCCTGAAAGCCCAGGCGTCGTGCCTCGGCGCCGATCAGCTGGCTGGAGAGGTAGTTGCCGCCCGCCTTGGCGAGCGCCGGCAGGGTGTTCGGGGCGACGCGGTGCCAGGACGAGACGCACACATCCACACCCTGCTCCTCGCTCTCGTGGCCGAGGTACTTGCCCCATTCCCAGGCGGCCACGGCCACCTCGGTCGGCGGCTCGTTCTTCGGCGTCACGCCGATCTCGCCGTAGCCGCGGAAGGCGACCGGGCGGATGTAGGCGCCGCGGGCGAGCCCGTTGGCGGCGATCACCTGCCGGCAGGCCTCATCGAGCTGACCGGCCGAGAACGGCAGGGTCATGCGGTAGATCTTGGCCGAGTCGAGCAGGCGGCGGGTGTGCTCGCGCAGGCGGAAGATCGCCACGCCGCGGTGCGTCTGATAGGCGCGAATGCCCTCGAACACGGACGAGCCGTAGTGCAGGGCGTGCGCGAGCACGTGGACCGTGGCCTTCTCCCACGGAACGAGCTTGCCGTTGAACCAAATGAACTTTGTGGCCGGAATGGGCATGAACAATCTCCCGTGGCGCGCTGCCAATCAATGGGTCGGAGCTGCGTGCGCCGTCGCGGCGCGCTCCTCGCGTGAGCGACCGCCCGATGCAGCCTGCTCGATGCGGTTGATCACCTCGAGGAACGCCTTGCTGCTCGACTCGACGATGTTGGTGCTGACGCTCGAGCCCCGATAGGTGCGTTGATTGTACTCCACGTACACCAGCGCCTCGCCCTGGGCGTCCTCGCCCTCGGTGACCGCGCGCACCTCGAACTTACGCAGCATGACCTCGATGCCAGTCGCCGCCTCGATCGCCTTGAAGGCCGCATCGACCGGACCGTCGCCTTGAGCGGTGTGTTCGATCTGCCGACCGTCGCTGTGCCGCAGGCGCACCGTGGCGCTCGCCGGCTCTCCGCTCGCCGCGTGCGTCTCGAGTCCGGCCAGGCTCCAGGGACCGGCCGCGGCGCCTTCGGCGCGCAGCACGAGCGCCTCGATGTCGCCGTCGAACAGCTCCTTCTTGCGGTCGGCGAGCGCCTTGAATTCCTCGAACACCTGGTTCAGCTCCTGCTCCTCAAGCTCGAAGCCGAGCGCGCGCACGCGCTCGCGGAAGGCGTGCCGGCCGCTGTGCTTGCCGAGGATCAGATGGCTGCGCGAGAGTCCGACGTCCTCCGGGCGCATGATCTCGTAGGTCGAGTAGTGCTTGAGCACTCCGTGTTGGTGAATGCCCGCCTCGTGCGCGAAGGCGTTCTCCCCGACCACCGCCTTGTTGCGCGGCACCGGCATCGCCGTGATGCTCGAGACCAGGCGGGAGGTGGGATAGAGCCGGGTGGTCTGGATGGCGGTGGTGACGTTGAAGAACGCCGCGCGCGTCTTCAGCGCCATCACCACTTCCTCGAGCGAGGCGTTGCCGGCCCGCTCGCCGATGCCGTTGATGGTGCACTCCACCTGGCGGGCACCGGCGACCACGGCGGTGAGGCTGTTCGCCACCGCCATGCCCAGATCGTTGTGGCAGTGCACCGAGAGGCGGATCCGCTCGATGCCGCGCACGTTCTTGCGCAGGTAGCGGAACAGTTCGGCGAACTCATCCGGCACCGTGTACCCGACCGTGTCGGGAATGTTCACGGTGCTCGCGCCGGCCTCGATGGCCGCCTCGACCACCTGCGCCAGGAACTCCAGCTCGGTGCGCGAGGCGTCCTCGGGGGAGAACTCCACGTCCTCGCACAGCTCGCGGGCGAAGCGCACGCCCTCGACGGCCGCGCGCAGGATCTGCTCCTCGGCCATGTTGAGCTTGTACTGGCGGTGAATGGCGCTGGTGGCGAGGAAGACGTGAATGCGCCGTCGCGGCGCATCGGCGAGGGCGCGCGCGGCGAGCTCGATGTCCTCGCGGTTGCAGCGCGCGAGGCCGGCGATGATGGGACCGCCGACCTCGCGCGAAACCGCCTGCACGCTCTCCCAGTCCCCCTTGGAGGCGGCCGGAAAGCCTGCCTCGATCACATCGA
>JAKAZL010000026.1 GCA_021815925.1 Pseudomonadota bacterium
CCAGCACCACGGTGACGAACACGAGCGCCGCCGGCACGGTCAGCCAGGCACTCAGGCCGAGCGCCTGCCCGCCGAGGCGGATGCCGATGAACTCCGTCATCAGCGTGAGCACGTTGGCCACGATCAGGTCGATCAGCGAGAACCAGCCCCAGAATGGTCCGTAGCGCTTCCAGATGAGCTCGGCGTGACCGCGGCGGGTGACCGCACCGAGGCGCACCGTCATCTCCTGTACGACGTAGGCCACGAACCCGAGCAGGAGCATCAGCGGCAGAAACAGTCCAAGCCCGTAGGCAGCCCCGGTCTGCATGTAGGTGATCACACCCCCGGCGTCGTTGTCGCCGAGCATCACCAGCACGCCCGGGCCTAGGAGCGCCAGGGCGAGCACCAGCCGGCCGCGCCAATGGGTGGCGTTGCGGTGCAGCTCCGCCAGGTGGAGCCGATCGCGCAGTCGATGCTCGAGTCCCTCGGGGATGGGCGGGCACTCCGCGCAGGGTCGGAACTCCCCGCGACGGCTCATGCGCACTCCCGCCACGCGCACTCGATGCGCCCCGAGACGATGCCGCGCGGCCGCAGCTCCAGCGCGAGCCCCTGCCGGCCCGCACACGCGCACTCACGCGCGGACGCACATCCGAATCCCTGCCGTATGACCATGTTTTACCACCCTCGCGCGCCGGCGGCTCCGGGGCACCCGCCCCCGCACACCCGCGAACGCCGTACCGCGGCACTCAGGCGCGCGGTCGTGACGTGACAGAATGCGCACCCCGACAGCCGGGGTACGCCGCCTAGATATATAAGAAACGGGTGGTAACCGAAGCGCTGACGCCGAGGAGTCCGGCATCAGCCATCGCGCGCGTCAGACTGACGCCGCGGTCATTGTCCCCGGGGTCAGCTCTGCCGAGCGCGGCACGCCGCGCAGCGCGCGACGTCTGCAACCACTCGTACGACTACTGCCCAACTGGGAACGACCTCACGGTCCGAAATGAGGGTGCGAAACGTACTCCCGCCATCACGCAATGTAAAGAGGAGAGCACTGAGCGGCGCCGCCCGTCAGGCCGGCGCCGGTGCGCTAGCGCGTGGCGGCGACGCGGGCCAGTCCCGCCGCCAGATCCGCGCGCAGATCCTCCAGCGCCTCGATGCCGACCGACAGGCGCATCAGCCCGTCGGCAAGACCCGCTTTGGCGCGCGCCTCGGCATCCATGGCCGCATGGGTCATCGTGGCCGGATGCGCGAGCAGACTCTCCACCCCGCCGAGTGACTCGGCGAGCGAGAAGAACTGCAGTCCCGCGGTGAACGCACGCACCGCGGGCAGCCCGCCGGCGAGCTCCAGGGTCACGATCGCGCCAAAGCCGCGCTGCTGCCGCCGCGCGAGCGCGTGGCCG
The DNA here is from genome assembly GCA_021815925.1 of Pseudomonadota bacterium. Taxonomy (GTDB): domain Bacteria; phylum Pseudomonadota; class Gammaproteobacteria; order Steroidobacterales; family Steroidobacteraceae; genus 13-2-20CM-66-19. The sequence continues at coordinate 1,380 of JAKAZL010000026.1, forward strand.
GGATGGCTCGCGAGTCCCGGATAGTGCACGCGCGCGACGCCCGGCTCTGCGCTCAGCCACTCGGCGAGCGCCTGGGCGTTGCGGCCATGGTGCTCGAGGCGGGCGTGCAGCGTGCGCAGACCGCGCAGGGTGAGGAAGCTGTCGAACGGCGCGCCGGTCAGTCCGAGGCAATTGGCCCACCAGGTGAGCTCCTCGAGGACGGCCGTCTCACGCGCCACCACCGCACCACCCACCACATCGCTGTGGCCGTTCAGGTACTTGGTCGTCGAGTGCACGACGAGGTCGGCGCCGAGGCTGAGCGGCTGCTGCCAGGCGGGTGAAAGAAATGTGTTGTCGACGACGACCTTGGCGCCGGCGGCATGCCCCAGGGCCGCAACGCGCTCGATGTCCGTGATCCGCAGCAGCGGGTTGCTCGGTGTCTCGATCCACACCAGCGCCGCCGGTGCTGCGAGCGCCGCCGCGAGCGCCGCACCATCGGCGTAGTCGACGAACTCGACCTGTCGCTCGCCGCGGCGCCGCCAGGCATCGAACAGGCGGTACGTGCCGCCGTAGCAGTCGTGCGGCGCCACGATCCGCCCGCCGGCCGGCGCAAGGTAACCGGCCAGCGTCACCCCGGCCATGCCGGTGGCGGTGATCACGGCGCCCGCGCCACCCTCGAGCTCCGCGAGCGCGGCACCGAGCAGATCGCGCGTCGGGTTGCCCGAGCGGGTGTAGTCGTAGCGGCCCTTCTCGCCAAAGGCACGGAAGGCGAACGTCGAGCTCAGATGAATCGGCGGGACGACCGCCCCGGTGTGGGGGTCGGACTCCAGGCCCGCGCGCACCGTGCGGGTAATGGACGAGCCGCGATCATGCGGAACATTCATGGCAGATCCTCAAGCGCCGGGGCAAACACGGCGCGCAGCTGTTGGGATTCCTTCAGGAAAGCGTCATGGCCGTAGATCGAGGAGATCTCGTGCAGGCGTGCGCAGTGCAGCCGCGCGACCAGGCCGCGCACCTCGCTCAATGGCACCAGCAGATCCTCACGCACCGCCACCACGGTGCTCGGCACGCAGATGCGCCCGGCCTCGACGCGATGCAGGTCAATCGACTCGGACAGGCACAGGAACGCCTCGGGGCTGTGGCGGGCCGCGTAGTCGGCACCGCGGGCGGCAAGATATCGCTCCACCGGCAACCGCGCCCGCCCCTGCTCGAACACCGCAGGGCCTGCGAAGCGCGCGCCGAACTCCTCGGCGCTTCGATACGTGGGCATCGCCAGCCGGCGCGCCAGCGCCAGAGCCTCGGCCGGCCGGCCGGTCTCGATGCCGAGGCGCACGATGTCCCGCTGCACCGAGCGCCAGGCGGTGGCGAGCGGATGCGGATGGTCCGTCGCACACAGCACGATCAGCTGCCCGACGCGCTCGGGAAAACGCTCGCCGAAGGCCAGGGCCACCATGCCCCCGTAGGAACCGCCGGCAATGGCGCGCAACGCACCGACGCCCAGATGCTCGAGCAGGCGCGCGAGCACCTCGGCCTGATCGTAAGTCGAGACACTGGGAAAGCGCTCGGCACGCTGCGGACCGGTGGTCTCACCGTCGCCGCCGAGGTAATCGAAGCTGAGCACCCGGCAGCGCTCGGTATCGAGCGCGCGGCCCGGACCGGCGATCTCCGACCACCAGCTGCGCCGCGGGGACTCGCTGAGGCAGACCCACCGGCTCGCCGAGATGCCCCCGAGCGCGCAGATCAGCGGCGCATTGGGCGCTCCGACCATGCGCCAGGCGACCCGGACGGCACTCAGCCGCCCGCCATGATGCAGGGCGAGACCGCCCGGGATCTCGAACACACCCTCGCGCACGATCGGCGCCGCCGGCGCGCGCGTGGCAGGCGGCTCGATGGGACGAACCTCGGCAATGGCGTTCATGAATGGCTCCGCATGTCACTCGGCTCACCGAGCACTCCGCAGAGCGACCCACCAGGGACCTGGCGGGTTAGCTGCATCCATCCCCACGCCACCGGCGCAGAGCCACGCAGTTCGCTCATCTGTCGATCCGCCCCGCGCCCTATGCGGCACGGCCGAATCGCAGGAGTTGGCACCTTTACAGACTGGTTGGGTCTGGCGGTTGCCCCGGCGTCTAAGGGCCTAATCCCTCAGCCGGTCTCGATGAGTAGCCGTGAGTGTAGGGGCTGCCCGGGCAGGTGGTCAAGGGAGCCTCTCGCCCGCCCCGCTCGCGCCCCGGTCAGCCTGCCGCGCACCGCCAGCGCCGCGCGCCGCTCCGCTGGCCTTCATTCGTCCACTATGCTAGTGTACTAGCATACTAGTACAGTGGATCAGCATGAAGACACATCGCAGCCTCAGCCCCCGCCAGGAAGCGCTCGCCGAGCGCAACCTGTACACGGCGATCGCCGCGCTGCGCGATGCCGAAGAAGTCCGGGCCTTTTTCCGCGACCTGTGCACTCCGGCCGAGCTGCAGGCGATGGCCGACCGCTGGTCGGTGGTCGACTATCTGAACCGCGGCCTGCCGTACCGCGAGATCCACCACCTCACCGGCGTCAGCCTCACGACGATCGGTCGCGTCGCGCGCTTCCTCGCCACCGGCCACGGCGGCTACGGACTGGTCGCACAGCGGCTCGGCAAGTGGCACCTGCATGCCGCCCGCGCGGCCGCCTCGGCCGCACCCGAGCCATCGCCACCGGTGCGCCGGCGCGAGGGCTCCAAGCATGGATGAGCCGCGCCTGAGGCTGGCGATCCAGAAGTCCGGACGCCTGACCGACCCGTCACTCGATCTGCTCACTCGCTGCGGCCTGAAGATCTCCCGCGGTAAGGACCAGCTGATGGCCTACGGGGAGAACATGCCGCTCGATGTCCTGTTCGTGCGCGACGACGACATCCCCGACCTGGTGCAGGAAGATGTCTGCGACCTCGGTCTGGTCGGCCTGAACGTGCTCGAGGAGCGACGCCTGGCGCTCGCCGCGCGCGGCCACCCGGTGCGCTTCGAGGCATTGCGCACGCTCGAGTTCGGCCGCTGCCGGCTCTCACTCGCGGTGCCCGACGATCAGTCGTTCGCCGGCCCGGCGAGCCTCGCGGGCCGGCGCATCGCGACGACCTATCCGTATCTGCTCGAGGATTTCCTGCGCCGCCACGCGGTGCGTGCCGAGATCGTCACCCTCTCCGGAGCGGTCGAAATCGCCCCGCGCCTCGGCCGCGCCGACCTGATCTTCGATCTGGTCTCCACCGGCTCGACGCTCAACGCCAACCACCTGCGCGAGGTGCATACCGTCCTTGAGAGCCACGCGGTGCTGATCCGCACGCCGGTCGCGCTGCCGCCGCTGAAGGACGAGTGGGTCGAGCGGCTGGTGATGCGCATCGATGGCGTCCAGCAGGTGCGCGAGAGCAAGTACATCATGCTGCACGCCCCGCGCGCAGCGCTCGATGAGATCCGCCGGCTCCTGCCGGGGAGCGAATCCCCGACCATCATTCCGCTCGAGGGCACTCCGGAGCGGGTCGCCGTGCACGCCGTGTGCCGCGAGAACGTCTTCTGGGAGACGCTCGAGGGGCTGAAGAAGGCCGGCGCCAGCGCGCTGCTCGTGCTGCCGGTTGAAAAGATGCTGGCCTGAGCCGATGCGCATTCTTCACTGGAGTCGGCTGAACCCCGCCGAGCAGCGCGCGGCGCTCGAGCGCCCCGCCCAACAGACGCGCGCCGACGTCGAATCGCTGGTGCGCGAAGTGATCGCCGACGTGCGTGTGCGCGGCGACCTGGCGCTGCGCGAGTACACGCGTCGCTTCGACGGGGTCGACCTCGAGGACCCACGGGTCGATGCCAAGGAGTTCGCCGCGGCGCAGCGCGCCATCGGGCCCCGGGAGCGCCAAGCCCTCGAGCGGGCGATCGAGAACGTCGAGCGATTTCACCGTACCTATGGTCTCGAGGCGGTCAGCCTCGAGACCATGCCCGGCGTGCGGTGCGAGCGGCTGTACCGGCCGATCGGCGCGGTCGGACTGTACGTGCCGGCCGGCTCCGCCCCGCTGCCCTCGGCCGTCGTGATGCTCGCAATCCCCGCGCGCATCGCCGGCTGCCCGCGGCGGGTGTTGTGCACGCCGCCGGATCGCACCGGTCGGGCACACCCGGCGGTGCTCGTCGCTGCCGAACTGTGCGGCATCGAGCAGGTGCTCAAGGTCGGCGGAGCGCAGGCCATCGCCGCCCTCGCCTACGGCACGCAACGGCTGGCCAAGGTCGACAAGGTATTTGGCCCCGGCAATGCCTGGGTGACGGCCGCCAAGCAGGCGGTCGCGGCCGATCCCCAGGGTGCGGCCTGCGATCTGCCGGCCGGTCCCTCGGAAGTGATGGTGCTCGCCGACGACTCGGCGGACCCGGCATTCGTCGCCGCCGACCTGCTCGCGCAGGCCGAGCACGATGTCAACGCTCAGGCCATCCTGGTCACCCCGAGCGCTGCACTGGCGCACACCGTCGCCGCGGCGCTCGAGCGGCAGTTGCCGGGGCTCTCGCGGCGCGCCATCCTCGAGCGCTCCCTCGCCGCCAGTCGCGCGCTGGTCGTCACGGATCTACAGGCGGCGATCGAGGTGGCCAACGCCTACGCCGCCGAGCACCTGATCCTGCAGGTCCGCGAGCCGCGCGCGCTGCTCGAGCGTATCGACAATGCCGGCTCGGTGTTCCTCGGCGCCTGGTCACCGGAGCCCCTGGGTGATTACTGCTCGGGCACCAACCATGTGCTGCCGACCTATGGCTACGCCCGCGCCTACAGCGGCCTCGGGGTGCCCGATTACCTCAAGCGCATCACCGTGCAGGAGCTCTCGCCCGCCGGGCTGCGCGCACTGGGCCCGACCGCGGTGACGTTGGCACAGCTCGAGGGACTCGATGCGCACGCCGCCGCGGTCACCTGCCGCCTGCGCGCGCTCGAGGCCGACGCGGCGGATCCGACCCGCGCGGCCGGAGCGCTCCGATGAGCTGGCTCGAGGCGCTGGCCCGACCGGACATCGTGGCGCTGCGGGCCTATGAGCACGCCGCCTGGCAACCGGCGCTCGAGCGGTTGCATGCCAACGAGTTGCCGTGGGATCCGGCCGGCGCAGCCAGCGCCGAGGGTCTGAACCGTTATCCCGAGCCGCAGCCGATCGAACTCGTTGAGCGGCTCGCGGCGCTCTATGGCGTCGAGCCCTCCTCGGTGCTGCTCGGCCGTGGCAGCGACGAGGCGATCGATCTGCTCTGCCGTGCGTTCTGCCGGGCCGGCGAGGATGCGGTGCTGGTGTGTCCGCCGACCTTCGGCATGTACGCGGTGTCGGCCCGGATCCAGGGCGCCGGGGTGTTGAACGTGCCGCTCAGCCCCGAGCGGGGCTTCGCGCTGGACCCGGCCGCGGTCCTGCAGCGCTGCACGAGCACGACCAAGATCGTCTTTCTGTGCTCCCCGAACAACCCGACGGGCAATCTGCTCGAGGAGGAGGCGATGCTCGCGATTGCGGCAGGACTCACCGCTCGCTCGCTCGTGGTGGTGGACGAGGCCTACATCGAGTTCGCCGGCCGCGCGAGCCTCGCCCGTCGGCTCGCGCAGTGGCCGAATCTCGCTGTGCTGCGCACGCTCTCGAAGGCCTACGGTCTGGCGGGCGCGCGCTGCGGTGCGCTGCTCGCCGCCCCCGAGGTCATCGCCCTGCTGCGCAAGATCATCCCACCCTACGCCATTGCCCGACCGACCCTGATCGCGGCCCTGAGGCGCCTCGCGCCCGCGGCGCTCGCAGCCGGACAGGCGCAGCTCGCCGTGCTGCTGCAGGAACGCTCGCGGCTACAGCACGCGCTCCGCGCGTTGCCGGGCATCACCCGGGTGTGGCCGAGCGATGCCAACTTCCTGCTCGTGGAGTTTGCCGACCCGCAGCGCGCGCTCGATCGGTCCGCCGCCGCCGGACTGCTCGTGCGCGATGCGCGAGGCTATCCCGGGCTCGGCTCAGCGCTGCGCATCAGCGTGGGCACGCCGGAGCAGAATTCCCGGCTGCTGCAGGCCTGGTCATGAGCCGCCCGGGTGCGACGCTGTTCGTCGACCGCGACGGGACGCTCATCGAGGAGCCGCCCGATCACCAGGTCGACTCGCTGGAGAAGGTGCGCTTCATGCCCGGGGTGTTCGCCGCCCTCGACACGCTGCGCCGGCGCGGCTTCCGCCTGGTGATGGTGAGCAACCAGGACGGTCTTGGCACCCCGTCCTTCCCGCGCGAGCGCTTCGAGGCCGTGCATGAGTTCGTGCTCGCCACCTTCGCCGCTCAGGGCATCCTCTTCGAGGAGGTGTTCGTCTGCCCGCACCGCCCAAGTGACGGCTGCGCCTGTCGCAAGCCGGGGACCGCGCTGGTCGATGCCTACATCCGCGCCGGCGGGGTCGATCTCGCCGCGAGCGCCGTGGTCGGCGATCGCGACACGGACCTCGAGTTCGCCGCCAATCTCGGCCTGCGCGGCGTGCGGGTCCGGCGCGACGGTGCGCCGCACGAGACCTGGCCCGCCGTCCTCGCCGAGCTGACCGCACGGCGCGCACAGGTCACGCGCCGCACCCGCGAGACGAACATCGAGGTGCGCGTGGACCTGGATAGCACCGCCGCGGTACGCATCACGAGCGGCATCGGCTTCTTCGACCACATGCTCGAGCAGCTCGCCGCCCATGGCGGCTTCGCGCTCGAGCTGACCTGCCAGGGTGATCTGGACATCGATGAGCATCACACCGTGGAGGACTGCGCGCTCGCCCTCGGCGAGGCGCTGCGTCGCGCGCTCGGGGAGAAGATCGGCATCGCCCGCTACGGATTTGTGCTGCCGATGGACGAGGCCCAGGTGCAGGTGGCCATCGACCTGTCGGGCCGCGCCTTCAGCCGCTTCGAGGGCCGCTTCGAGCGCGAGCGGATCGGCGCGCTGCCGACCGAGCTGGTGCCACACTTCTTCCGCTCGCTCGCCGATGCGCTCGGCGCGGCGATCCACGTGACCGTGCGCGGTGAGAACAGCCATCACATGGTCGAGGGCTGCTTCAAGGGCGTTGGCCGCGCGCTGCGCCAGGCGCTGCGCCGCGAGAGTGAGGCCCTGCCGAGCACCAAGGGCGTATTGTGACGGACACGGTCATCATCGACAGCGGCGGCGCCAATCTCGCCTCGCTGCAGTTCGCCTTCGAGCGACTCGGAGCCCGCACGCGCATCAGCGCCGACCCCGGGCAGATTGCCGTCGCCGATCGGCTGGTGCTGCCGGGAGTGGGCTCGGCGAGCGAGGCGATGCGACGGCTGCACGCTACGGGGCTCGCCTCGCTCCTGCCCACCCTCACCCAGCCGCTGCTCGGAATCTGCCTGGGCATGCAGTTGCTGTTCGAGCGCTCCGCCGAGGGCGAGACCGAGTGCCTGGGGGTGCTGCCCGGTGCGGTGCGCCGGCTGGCGGCGAGCCCGGCGCGGCCCGTGCCGCACATGGGTTGGAACCGGCTCGCAGCGGTGACACCCGATGCGCTGCTGCGCGGCATCGACCCGGAGGTGTACTTCTACTTCGTGCACAGCTACGCCGCGCCACCCGGCGCCTTCACGCTCGCGCCCGTCGAGTACGGCGAGCCGCTCTCCGCGGTCGTGCGGCGCGAGAACTTCTGCGGCGTGCAGTTTCATCCCGAGCGCTCGGCCGACGGCGGCGCGCGCCTCCTGGCGAACTTCCTGGAGCTGTAGCGCAATGGTGCTGATTCCTGCGATTGACCTGCGCGAGGGCCGCTGTGTACGGCTCTATCAGGGCGACTTCGACGCCGAGACGCGCTACCCGCACGACCCACTGGAATTGCTCGCGCACTACCGCACCCTGGGAGCGCAGTGGCTGCACGTCGTCGATCTCGACGGCGCCCGGGACGGTGAGCCTGTCAACCGTGAGATCATCGGGGCGCTGGCCGCTGAGCCCGGCATGCACATCCAGGCCGGCGGCGGGATCCGCTCTGTGCAGCGGATCGAGGCCCTGCTCGCGGCCGGCGTGGCGCGTGTGGTGATTGGCAGCGCGGCCGTCGAGCGCCCGAGCGAGGTGCGCGAGTGGCTCGAGCGCTTCGGCCCCGAGCGGCTGTGCCTCGCGCTCGATGTCCGACTCGCCGAGCACGGTGAGCCGCAGGTACGCACCCGCGGCTGGCGCGAAGCGGGCGCCGCGAGCCTGTGGGACGTGCTCACGCATTATCCGCCCGGCAGCGTCCGCCACGTGCTGTGCACCGACATCGCTCGCGACGGCGCGCTCGGCGGTCCGAATCTCGATTTGTACGTGGCGGCGCACCGGCGCCGCCCCGACCTCGCCTGGCAAGCCTCCGGCGGCGTGCGCGACGCGCAGGACCTGCACCGGCTCGAGCGCAGCGGCGTGGCCGCCGCCGTGAGCGGCAAAGCGCTGCTCGAGGGACGCATGAGCGCAGAGGAGTTAATCCAATTCTTGCCCGACGCATCATCGCCTGCCTAGACGTTCGCGACGGACAGGTCGTCAAGGGCGTGCGCTTCCGCGATCACCGGGTGGTCGGGGACATCCTCACCCTCGCCGAGCGCTATCGCGCCGAGGGCGCGGACGAGCTCGTGTTCTACGACATCACCGCGAGTCCCGAGCAGCGCTCGGTGGACCGTGCCTGGGTCCGCCGCGTCGCTCAGGTACTCGACATCCCCTTCTGCGTGGCGGGCGGCATCCGCTCCGTGGCCGACGCCGAGGCGGTCTTGAACGCCGGAGCGGAGAAAATCTCGATCAACTCCCCGGCCCTCGCCGAGCCGCAGCTGATCGATGCATTGAGCCGTCGTTTCGGCGCGCAGTGCGTCGTGGTTGGCATCGACAGCGCGCTCACTGCCGAGGGCTACCGCGCATTTCAGTTCACCGGCGATCCGCAACGCACACGCCAGTCCGGGCGCGACGTGCTCGAATGGGTACGCGAGGTGCAGGATCGCGGCGCCGGGGAGATCGTGCTCAACTGCATCGGCAGCGACGGCGTGCGCCGCGGCTACGACATCGAGCAGCTGCGCGCCGTGCGCGCCGTGTGTCATGTGCCGCTCGTCGCATCGGGCGGTGCCGGTGCGGTCGAGCACTTTGCCGCAGCGTTCCGCGAGACCGGCGCCGATGCGGCGCTCGCGGCGGGCGTGTTCCACAGCGGCGAGATCGTCATCGCGCAGCTGAAGCGTGCGCTTCTCGACTGCGGCATCGAGGTACGACCGTGAACCGACCCCCAGCACCCGGCGTGCCGCTCAGTGCGGCGGATATCGATCAGCTCGACTTTGACAAACAGGGAGGGCTTCTGCCGGCGATCGTCACCGATCCGGCCGGCGGCGTGCGCATGCTCGGGTACATGAACCGCGCGGCGCTTGCCGAGACCTTGCGCCGCGGACGCGTGGTGTTCTTCAGCCGCAGCCGCGCGTGCCTGTGGGAAAAGGGCGAAACCTCAGGCAACAGCCTTGAACTCATCGCCGCGCGCACCGACTGCGATCGCGATGCGCTGCTCATCACGGCCCGCCCGCTCGGACCGGTCTGTCACCTCGGCACGGACGGCTGCTTCGGCGAGCGGACCGCGCCGCTCGCCTTTCTCGGCGAACTCGAGACAGTGATTGCCGAGCGCATCGCCGCGCGCCCCGAGGGCAGTTACACCGCGCGGCTGCATGCCGAGGGTGTCAACCGGATGGCCCAGAAGGTCGCCGAGGAAGGCGTTGAGGTGGCGCTCGCGGCCGTCAGCGAGGGCGAGGAGAAGCTTCTCGGGGAGTCCGCCGACCTGCTCTACCACCTGTTGCTGCTGCTGAAGAGTCGCGGCCTGTCGCTCGAGCGCGTCGCCGAGGAGCTGCGCGCCCGGCACGCCAGCCGATCCTAGCTAGCGGCGCTGCGCTCCGGCGCCATGCGTGGCCCCGAGGCGGCCCTGCGCCGACCACTCGGGTGACTCGCCGGCTGGATGCGCCAGCGCCTCGCGGCGGTCGAACTCCGCGCGCGCCGCGTCGAGTTCGTTCAGATGCGACTTGGCCCAATTGGCCAGCTGGGTCACCGGCTCGCGCAGCGACTGACCGAGCGCGGTCAGCTCGTACTCCACGCGTGGGGGTACCACGGGAAAGACGGTTCGCTTGACCAACCCGTCGCGCTCCAGTCCACGCAGGCACAACGTGAGCATGCGCTGGGAAATACCGCCAATCGCACGCTTCAGATCCGAGAAGCGCCGCGGCCGGTCCGCCAGCATGATGATGATCAGCACGCTCCACTTCTCGCCGACGCGCGCGAGCACCTGGCTGATCTTGGGACACTCGGCACTCTGGGGAAACGCTCCACCCGCGGATGGCGATGCGCCGTGGGTTACCCCGGTTTCACTCTGTCGCATGACTGTGCCTTCTTGTGTTCACGTCGCAAGGACTTACATACTTAGCCTTGGTACCGATTTTATACCATTCAGAGGCCAGCCATGAAGCTCCTGCACATCGACACCAGCATTCTCGGCCACAACTCCGTCAGTCGGCAATTGACCACGATCATTGTGGAGCGAATTCGCGCGCTGCAGCCCACCATCGAGCTGCGCTACGTCGACCTCGGCGCCGAGCCGCTCGATCACCTCTCCGCGGCACACCTCTCGGCCAGCCAGGGCGCCTCGTCCGTGTCACCCGCCATAGAGCGTGATCTTGAGCGCGGCCGTCAAGCGCTCGAGGACTTCCTGGCCGCGGACATCATCGTCGTCGGCGCGCCCATGTACAACTTCTCGGTCTCCTCGCAGCTGAAGACGTGGATCGATCGGGTGTGCGTGTCGGGCAAGACCTTCCGCTACACCGAGAGCGGACCGCAGGGGCTCGCCACCGGCAAGAAAGTGATCGTCGCCTCCTCGCGTGGCGGCGTGTACGCGCCGCACTCCCCTGCGGCTGCGCTCGACCACCAGGAGAGCTACTTGAGCGCCGTGTTTGCCTTTCTCGGCATCACCGATGTCACCTTCGTGCGCGCCGAGGGCGTTAACATCGGCCCCGCACAGCGTCAGGCGGCGCTCGCAGCGGCCAGTGCCGAAGCAGCGCGTCTGGCGGCCTGACCGGCCGGCCTCCATCCCATTCACCGTGGAGAGAACCATGAACACCCCCTCGACTCGCGGCGTTGCCCGGCTGGTCCGCGGCATGCCGACCTCCGACGGCGCCGGCGTCAAGCTGACTCGCGTCATCGGTCAGCCGCAGCTCGCCGACCTCGATCCGTTCCTGATGCTCGATGAGTTCGGTACCGATAATCCCGGCGACTACATCGCCGGCTTCCCGGATCATCCGCACCGCGGCTTCGAGACGGTGACCTACATGCTCGATGGACGCATGCGCCACCGCGACAACCACGGTCACGAGGGCGTGCTCGTGCCGGGCAGCGTGCAATGGATGACCGCCGGACGTGGCATCGTGCACTCCGAGATGCCCGAGCAGCAGGAGGGTCGCATGCGCGGCTTTCAGCTGTGGATCAACCTGCCCGCGCGCGACAAGATGACCGCGCCGCGCTACCAGGAATTCGGTCCGGAGAAGATCCCGCAGATCGATTCCGGCGCCGCGCGGGTGAAGGTCATCGCCGGCCAGATCGGCGGCATCACCGGCCCGATCATACAGCCGGCCACCGAACCGACCTACCTCGACATCGCGCTCGCCCCCGGCACCGAGTTCACGCACGTTCTGCCGGCGGACCACGCGGCCTTCGCCTATGTGTACGAGGGCTCGGTCCGCATCGGCGAGGGTGCCGCGGCGGCGACGGTGGCCGCCCATGAGCTGGCGGTGCTCGGCCCGGGCGAGACGGTTCGGCTCGAGGGACGCTCGGCGGCCGGTGAGCGTGGTGCAGCGGCTCGGGTGGTCCTGGTGGCGGGCCGGCCGCTCGGCGAACCGGTCGCCAAGTACGGTCCGTTCGTCATGAACACCCGCGAGGAGCTGATGCAGGCCTTCGAGGACTTCCAGAACGGGCGGTTCTAGGGCCGCTGCGGGCCGGGTGCGCACCACCCGGCCCGCCTCGGGGCCTTGGGCGGCGCGCCCCGCCGGGCAATGACTCTATACTGCCCGGCCATGAACCTGCATCACCTCGCGATCTTTGCCACAGTCGCCGCCACCGGCAGCCTGACCGCCTCGGCACGCAAGCTGCACGTCTCGCAGCCGGCGCTCTCGCGCGAGCTGAAGGCATTCGAGAGCCGCCTCGGCGTGACACTGTTCGAGCGTCACGCCAAGGGCATGCGGCTGACACAGGCCGGCGAGGAGTTGAACCGCTACGCCGTGCGGCTGTTCGAGCTCGAGCGCACCGCCGAGTCGGCCATGCGTGAGATTGCCGGCGCCCTGCGCGGCCGCCTCACGCTCGGGGCGAGCAACACCATCGGCACGTACGTGCTGCCGGCGGTATTGGCCACCTACCGCCGCCAGCGGCCCCGCGTGCAGATCTCGCTGTTCGTCGGCAACACCGAGCAGGTCTCCCAGGGTGTCGACGACATGCGCTTCATGGTCGGGTTCATCGAGGGACCGCTGCACCTGCAGGGCCTGCGCAGCACGGTGTTCCAGCACGATGAGATCGTCCCGGTCGCCGCGCCGGATCACCCCCTGTTTCAGCATCGCACAGCGCGGGCGGCCGATCTCGCCGGCGAGCCGGTGCTGATGCGCGAGCCGGGCTCGGGCACGCGCGAGCTGATCTCTGCGGCGCTGCAGCGCGAGAACATCGTGCCGGGCGAAACGATGGAATTTGGCAATACCGAGGCGTTGAAGCGCGCCGCCGTGCACGGCGGGGGTATCGCCTGGCTGCCGCGCATTTGCATGCACAGCGAGCTGCGCGACGGGCTGCTGCGCGAGCTGCCACTGCCGGAGCTGACCATCACCCGGCCCCTGATGATGGTCCAGCGGGAAAATGCGCCGGTGGAACCGGCGGCCGAGGAATTCCTGCGCCTGCTGCAGCGTCCCGAAGCGCCCCGTCGCTGAGCCTCAGACCGGCGCGGTGAGGCTCGCGAGCACCGTCTGCACCGCCCGCGGGTCGCTCGAGTCGACCGTAAGGCGCGTGAACGGCTCGCCGGCCCCCACCGGCTCGAGCCGGTGGCGCTGCCAGTCGAGCACCGATTCGTCCGCCTCGGAAGGATCCTGCGCCGCGGCGGCCCGCGCCCGCAGCCGTTCCCGCAGCACCGACACCGGCGCGACACACGTGACCAGGTAGGCCGGGGCCCGCGCCCGCACGCCGAGCTGGGCAAACCGGCGACGATCCTCGCGCCGCAGCAGCGTCGCATCGACGATCACCGTGTAGCCGCCCACCAGAGCGTCGTACGCTTCGCGCGCCAGATCGTCGTACACACGCTCGCTGATCTCCGCGGCATACAGTCCCGCGGCGAGGCCGGAGCCGGAATGCTCGAAATCCGTCAACCCCGCCCGTCGTTTGCGCTCAATGTCCGAGCGCAGATGCACCGCTGCGAGCGCCCGTGCGAGCTGCCGGGCCACCCAGGTCTTGCCGGCGCCCGAAAGGCCATGCATCACCACCAGGCGCGGCTGGCGCTCGCCCAGCGCCGCCGCAGCATGCGCCACCAGCCGTTCATGCTCCGCCTGCAGCGTCGTACGCTCGGCATGGTGCTGCGTCGCCGACAGCGCTGCGACCTTGGCACGCACCAGCGCGCGGTGTGCCTCGTAGAGCCGGATGAGTCGGCAGGCGTGGTAATCGCCGCTTCGCTCCAGGTAACCGGCGAGAAACGCATGCGCATGGGCGGGATAGCCATGCGCGGTCAGATCGCTCGAGAGAAACGCGATCTCATCCGCCACATCGATCCAGCGAAAGGCCGGCTCGTACTCCAGGCAGTCGAACGGGACCAGCCGGCCCGCCTGCACGACGATATTGCGGCTGTGCAGATCGCCGTGGCACTCGCGCACTCGGCCGCTTGCGCGGCGACTCGCCATCCAGGGCCCGGCTTGCTCAAGATGCCGCTCCAGAGGCGCCCGCAACGCCTCGACCGCCGCGTGGCTGTTGAACAGCCGGGCTGCCGCAGCGCATTCCACCAGATTGGTCACGAGCAGCTCCCGGACGCTCTCGGGCTGACCATACGATGCATCCGCCGCGACGGTCGGAAGCGTGGCGTGCATGTCGGCGAGCGCACGACCAAATGCATCGAGCGTCTCCACGCCGATCCGTCCGAGAGCGAGTTGCCGATCGAGCTCGTCGTTCGAATCGAAGCGCCGCATCCTCACCGCGTATTCGACCACCTTGTCCTTGCCGGGTGCGCCAAAGCACATCCGCACCCGCCCATGGTCGGCGACGATGGGACACACCTCGAGGTACAGTTGCGGCGCGAAGCGCTGGTTCAGGCGCAATTCGTCCTCGCAGAGGCGCTGGCGTCGCACCGCGTCGCGCTGATCGACGAACGGGTAACGAACCGGCCGCTTGATCTTGTAGGCGAACTCCCCGGCCAGCAGCACCCAGGAAATCGGCGTTTCGACGAGCGAGATCGGATCGGCCGGATGCGGATAGGCCGATGCGGCCAGAAGACCGGCAAACTCCTTAGGCAACGACCCGGATAGCTCGCTGCTCGGCGCCTTGCGCGAAACGCGTGCTGCGTTCATGTCATCTCGCCTCGTTGAGCAGTGACACGCCCCAGAGCCGCCTCGCCCGCGCGTCGCAGCCCAGCATCATCGCCAAGCACGAGACCGTGCGGGCGTTGCCGCCCGCACGGCGCCCATCCGGTCTCCCTACTGCGGCGGCGCGACTCCACGCTCGCGGGCGCGCTCCTCCATCTGCTGACGGTGCTCGGCACGAATGTGCTCGCGCTCCTGCTCCGTCTTGGCTGTGCCCATCTGCGCCTGATAGCGCGCCACTTCCTTCGGCGTCATCATCGAGTAGCCGTAAATCTCGGCTCGCTCCTGCTGACGTGCATGCTCTTGCGTGCGCACCTGCGACTCGCTCGGTTGCGGACCCAGCCGCTCATGCCGCTGCTCGGCGCGCTGCTGCATCTCGTGCTGATGCTCCATGCGGAACTGAACGCGCTCCTGCTCAGTCGGCAGCGTGCGCAACTGCTGCTCGTAGCTCGTGCGCTCAGCCGAGGTCATGAGATTGCCGCCATAAATACGATCGCGATCACGCTCAAGCTTCAGGTCGCGGTCGTAGAGACGGTCCTGCAGCCGATCATGCAGTCGATCGGGGCTTCGGGTTGTAAGCCGATCCTGATCCAGCAGGCGCGTCCCGCTGCCGCTGTGAATCCTTGCACCACCACCACCGCCGCCACCACCACCAGCGTTCGCGAACACCACGGGTGACGAGAGGGCCAGAGCCGCAAGCATTGTCATCGTCACTGCCGACTTCGATAGGTACATTGCATTCTCCCGCGTTAACCACTGCACACTGCGCCACTGTGGCAGCGATAGCGCTTGGCGGACATGCGCAGATGCCCCTACGTAGAATGCACGACCGCAGGCACGCCGCAACGCGGCACTGCGCCCCATCAGCCCAGTGCCAAGCCCGCCGCCGCGAAGAACTCTGTATTGAACAGCACGTGCAGGGCGATGGGCGCCCCGAGGCCGCGATGACGCTCGCGCAGCCAGCCGAACAACAGCGACGGGACGAGCACGCTGGCCGCCCACAGCGGCGGATGGTGCACGAAGTGCACCGCCACAAAGGCCAGGGAGCTCAACAGGTTCGCCGCACTGACCCCGCGCCACTGGTACCGGCCCCAAGTGCGCCGCAACAGCTCACCTTGAAGCAGACCCCGGAAGACGGCCTCCTCCAGGACGGGTTGCCACAGGATGCACGAGAGCCAGGCCGTCCACCCATGTAATGCCGAGCGCGCCAACGCGCCGGGCAGTACACCCAAAAGGATGCCGGTGACCACCAATCCGGCTGCACCGGCGAGCCACCACAGCGGATCCGCCGCGAAGCGCGCGCCGGTCCTCACTCCCACTGCCACCTGCTGCGAAATCGACGGGATGCGTGAGATCGAACCCACAGACACGCTCCGAGCTCAACGCACCCGGCCGCCACGCCGGCGGCGCGACCAGCCCAAGGCCAGCGCCGCCCAGGACGCGATCCCGAGCAGCACTGGATCGAAACCCGCGCCCGGCACCGACACGCAGCCGCCACCCCCACTGGAGCTGCTCGAGACCGGGACCGCAGTCTTCACCGATACCAGCGATTGGGCCGCGTTGTCCGCCAGACTGACATCCTCTTCCGGTGAATCCACCGCAAAGGTCACCGCTCCGTCGCCGGCCGCGCCGGCAGTCACCTGAACGACGCCACTCACCGCCTGTCCGTTGGCGAGGGAGTCCAGCGTACAGACCACGGTTGCCGGAACATCCGTGCCGTCATAATTGCACGTGCCACCGGGCAGGTCGATCGTCCCGAACGACACGTTATTCGGCAGCGCGACCGCGAAGCGGACATGCTGCGCCTCCGTCGGCCCGGCATTGCGGATCATGAACGGCAAAGAGGTCGCGGCACCCGGTCGTGTCGCGAACGTCGCGCTGCCGGCGGTCACCATGAGGTTCGCCTGACCCAACTCGGCCATCCTGACCTCGCCGCTGTTGTTGCTCGGGTTCGGATCCGCCGGAGCGCTTTGCGATGCCGTAAACAGCACCGCGACCCCGGGATTCGGGGCACTCGCCAGCAAGCTCACGGTGGCGGTTGCCGTCTGATCCGGCGCCAACGTTCCCGCCGCGCAGCTCACCACACCTGAGTTCTGAGTGCAATTCGTCGTGCCACTCGGCGTGGCGATCGATGCCCCCTGAATCGTCATCGACGCCGGCAGATCCGAGCTCACCAGCTGCACGCCGGTCGCGGCGGTCGTCGCCGCCGGATCGACATGAACGGTCGCCGAGATCTGAAACGCCTTGCCCACAAACACCTGATCCGGCGCCGTCACATTGTCAATGTGAAGGTCCGCGCTATGCACGAAGACCTCATACGCGCCGATATCGCACTGGAACACACCGTCGATGTTGCCGTCGGCCCGTCCCATCTGCCCACGCTGATCGTCATTCGGGCAGTATGTGCCATCCCCCGCATCAATTGCTGGACTACCGGTGAGCAGCGCGCGGGTGAGCGTCGGCCCTCCGTTCTGCGCAAGCGGACCCAGCTCGGGGTTGACGCCCGGCTGATCCCCCGTCGCGGTCAGCCCGCAGCTGTTGCCATCCTCGAGGTTGTGTCCCATCGAATAGAAGCGTGCCGCCGGATCTCCCTCGCCCTTGCCGCCACAATTCAGCAGCGTCGGAGTCGTTCCGACATAGGCGTTGTTCGCGACGATCGTATTGACCAGCGTGAAGTTGGCCGCATTGGCGCCACCGCCCGTCGGCTGCGCGCTCGACGGTCCAAATCCACTGAGACCCACCCCCGCCTTACCGACCTTGCCCGAAACCG
Source organism: Pseudomonadota bacterium (assembly GCA_021815925.1). Lineage (GTDB taxonomy): Bacteria > Pseudomonadota > Gammaproteobacteria > Steroidobacterales > Steroidobacteraceae > 13-2-20CM-66-19. The sequence continues at coordinate 18,635 of JAKAZL010000026.1, forward strand.
AGTTGTCGGTGACCGTGTCGTTGATGAGCTCGACGCGACCGTTGGTCATGATCCCGGCGCCGCCGTCGCTCGCCGTGTTGTCGGCGATCGTCGAACGGCTGATGACCTCGAACACCATGCGCCGACCGGCGATACCGCCGCCACTGGAAGCGCTGTTACCGAGAAATGCGCTCCGCTCAATTTGCGAGGTGTGAAAGCCCGTCTCGAACAATCCACCACCGTTGCCCGCCCTGTTGGGTGCCGACGGGGTACCGATCTGGCTGTCGGTCATCAACATCGCGGCGTCATTGTAAATCCCGCCGCCATTGGCGTCGCTCGTGTTCCCGGACAGTGTCACGTGATCGAGCGTAATCGGACCGGTATTGTAGATGCCGCCCCCTTCCCCTCCAGCAAAATTGTCCACGACGCGGACATCCGAAAGCGTGACGTTCTGGATGGTCGCCCCCGATTCGCTCTCGCCGGGACCCCCATGGCCCTCCGGACCGGCACACCCGCCGCCCCCACCGCCACCGCCACCGCCGCAGCCGCCGCCCTCGTCCTCCCCTTCCGTCGCCGTGGAGTCAACCACCTGAATCTCCGCTCCGGCGCCGATCGCGATCCCGCCACCCATGCGCGCAAACCGCACCACCGCAGTCGGAACCGTCGCATCCAGCACGAGCGGGGCCGGCACATAGCCGTTCTGCACCGTGAGTCCCTGCAGCGTCACGGCAATGTCACTGCTCGCGGTGGCCGGGACCTCGATGTGAAAGACCCGATCTTGATCCGCACCCGGCACCCACCCGATGACGGTCTGCCCCGATCCGGCGCCGACGATGGTCATGCTCTGGACGATGTTCAGATCACCGCGCGACGCATCGGGCGTGTGCTGAACCGTGTACGTGCCGTTGGACAGTGTCGGGGTCTCGTCCACCCCGCTCATGGTCAGCAGATACGTTCCCGCCGGAACGTGAATCGTGCTCGGTCCCGGCGCGGCATCGGCCACTTGTATCGCCGCGCGCAGACTACAGCGCCCGAGTGCGTCTTCGCACACCCCGGCTGAGACCGCCGCGGCTGAAGCCGGTGCGTCGATCGTGGTATTGACATCGAACGTTGCGGCATGTGCACCTAGCGCGCCGCTCATGGTACTGATGGCGGCCGCAAAACCGACCGCTCGCCGCCAAAATCCGCACCTTCGCATGGTCATGACTCCTCCTCGCACCGCCGGCACTGCTTCTGACTGTGCCGACGGCCTGCACGCACGCCCTGTCCGATCGCGCCGAGGGCTACAAGCCCGAGCAGCACCGGATCGAACGGCTCACCCGGCATGAACACACACCCACCCCCACCGGATGAGCTGGTGGAGACGGTCGTTGGAGACGATGTCGCGCTCACCGCCGCGGAGACTGCCGCCGACGGCAAGCTCTCCTGACCCTTGGTGTCCAGGGTTCGCACCGTGTAGTAGTACGTCCCCGAGGTCAGCTGCGAGTCTGTATATGTGGTGCTGCGATAGGAAACCGTACCCACCTGGGTATACGGTCCGCTCGCCACGGATGCCCGATCGATTGCATAGCCATCGACGTCAATCGCGGTATTTGCAGCCCACGCGAGGATCGCCGAGGTCCCGCTCGGTGCCGCCGTGAGCCCGGTCGGCGCCGCGGGTGGCGCCACCGGCAGCGCATCGAATGCGCTCTTGATGTCGAGCTTGCCGTAACCCCAGCGGTCATTGGGCACCGCGCCGACGAAATCATCCGTAGCCGCATACTGATCGAGGTAGGCCTTGATCTGTCCCGGTGTCGCCTCGGGCGCGAGTTGCAGCAGCAGCGCCACACCGCCGGCCACGATGGGCGCCGCCATACTGGTGCCCTGGCGAAAGCTATGCACCCCGTCCAGGTCGAGATAGCAATCAACACACGTGCCGCTCGGCCACACCGTCTGCGCAGAATACGCTGCGGCGATCCACGCCCCGGGAGCCGCAATGTCCGGCTTTTGCACCGCGGGGCACTCGAGCGTGAGCGAACAGCTGCGTCGCGGGCCCGAACTGCTGAAGTAGGAAATCGCCCCGAGCGGGTTCGAGGTGACCGCCGACATCGTCCCGTCGAGACTTACCCACGTATTGCGCGTGTTGTAGGACGCCACGGTAATCGGCGCACTGGCCGTGGCAAGATCGCTCAGCGTATCGGCCGGGTCGAGGTTGCTCTTGAAATTCGCGCCGCTGGTCGAGCCATTGGTCCACGCGTCGAATCGGCCATTGCTGATCGCTGTTCCCGTCAGCGTGATCTGCCAGCCGTTCGACACAAACGGCGAGTCGGCTGTCGCCGCCAAGGTGATGAGAATCTCGCGATCACCATTCAACGGATTGACGCTGCCGGAGACGATGGTCGCGCGTCCGGCACAGAACGCGCTCTCGGTCGCAGTATCGCTGACGGGCGCCGCAATCGTGCCGGAATCGCAGCTGGTGCCGTTGCTCACGTCAACCGCCATGCGATCCGCGCCGGCATACCAGATGTCGAACACGGTGAGGTCTGTGTCGACTGGAACCTGTGCGCCGATCACGACCGAACCTCCGGTTAACACTGAGCCGCTCGCGTGACTGTCGTCATCCGCATGATTACCGGCCGCAATGACCAGGATGCGGCCCGCTCCTGAGGCATTATCGAGCGCACGATCAATATTGTCGGTACCGTCGTGCGGACCGATTTCCGTACCGAGGCTCAGATTGATCACCAACGGGCGGCCGAGCGAATCGGCCACCGACTCCAGATCCTGAACCGCGGTGACGACATTCGCGGTCGTCCAGTCGCCCTTGGCAACCAGCAGACCGGCCTGCGGCGCCATGCCGATGTACCGGTATGCAGGCTGCCCATTTCCGGTCGCCGAGCCGTTCCCAGCTGCGATTCCGGCGACCTGCGTACCATGACCTTCCGTGTCCACCTCGGCGCAGTCTCCCGCGTCAATTTGCGCGCCGGTGCAGCGCGTCCCGGTGGTGTAGTCGATGAGCTCGATGACCCTGGAGCCCCCTTGTGGATTGCGGAAATCCAGATGCGACAGATCGATTCCGGTATCAATGAACCCGATCAGCACATTGCGACCGGTGTCGCCGCTCCAGTCAGGAGGCGTTCCGCTGCGAACTTCGTCGGCACCGGTTGCCGCGACGGCCAGATCCAGCTGCGGCTTCACAGGCACCGCGACGTCAACGTAGCGGACCGTTGCAGCCTGCGCGAGAATCTGCAGCTGGCCGATTGGCAGCTCAACGCCCGCAACATCACCTGATTCCCACAATACCCGCCCTCCCATCGCCGCGACGTCAGGCATCGTGCCGCTAAACCGTACTAAGGTCGTCACACGGGCCGGCTGAGTACCACTCGCCGGCCGCACCATCCCCTTGTTCGCCAGCGCCCCCATCACCGACGGCCTGTTCTGTTGCGCCATCACGGCCACCGCAAGCGGCGCCAGGCGCGACGTCTGCGCGCCTGCATCCAGTGACAGACCTACTAAGAGCAACGCCAGAACCGCGCACACGGGACTTGGAATTCTCACGGCAGCCCCTCCACCTCGGGTGAAACCGGCCGCGCCAAATCCACGTATCGCACGAAGCCGAGCGCTGCCAGCCTACCCACTTGCTCCGTATCGACGGTTCCCACCGTGACATCGCCGGAGACACGTTGAACGCTCACACCCAGACCCTCGAGCGCCGTGCGTTCCGCACCGCTCAGCGGCGCTGCCGTGCGGATCAATACCCAGATCGTCCCGGAATGACCTGTCCGGCGTCGCGCCTGGACCGCCGCTGAGAGTTTGGGTAGCGCATAGGATCGGGCACCGTGCGTCCCAGCCGGGGCGACAGGTGGCTGTGAACATGCCGCCACAAGCGCGGCGGCGAAACCCGCATATGCCCCCGCACGATTGCCCCGCGACCTCAGGCCCGGAGCAAAATCAACCCACCAGCTTCGTGTGTCAGGAATCATGGTCCGCTGCTCATCATCCTAGCGACCCTGCGCGGGGGCGAACCACTTCGCCCCCGCGCACCACGGCTTCCCTGTCACTTCACCCGCTGCGCAAGCTTCTGCGTCCGACGCAGGCGGCGCGCGCCCACACCGGCCACACCAATCGCCGCAATCACCAGCAACGTCGGGTCAAGCGGCCCTCCAGGCTGGTAGGCGCACCCGCCACCGCCGCTCGAGGTCGAAGTCGGCGTCGTCGGCGTTACCGGCGTTGTCTCCGCCGCAATCGTCAGCGGCACAACCACCGAGTCATTGGTGTTGTCCGGATCCACATCGTCCGTCGCAACCTGCAATGTAAGCTCCGTGGTTCCCGCCGCGGTTGGCGTAATCTGCACTGTGACCGTCCCGCTCTGCCCTGCCGCAATCGTGGGCACGGTGCATACCGCACTAATCTGATCCGACTGCGTTGCGCAGTTCACGCCGGATCCGCCTCCCGAGAGCATCTGCATGGTCCGGATCATCATCCCGTTACTCAGACGTGCGAGCACCCGGACGTTCGTCGCCGAGTCTGGACCGAGATTCTTAACGGTGACGCTCATGCTGCCCTGGCTATTGACCTGCAATTGCTGACTTGGAGCCGTCGCGGTAATTTCCAGATTGCTTACACCCTGCACATACATCGTCACCGTAGCCGAATTGTTGTCGGTCGAGATGTCCGTTGGTGCCGCGGCTGTTACGTGTGCGGTGATCGCAATCGTCCCGCGCGCAGTCCCAGTGCCGTCCAGATCGAAATTCACACTCTGACCCTGAGCCAGCGTTCCGACATCGCAGGTGACCACGCGCGTATTGGAGTCCCATGCGCAGTCGGACGTGCCGGCGGACGTCGTCATCGTCGCACCGCCGAAGGAGTAATTTGCCGGCAGCGGATCAGTCGTGATCTGAACGCCCGTCGCATCGGAAGCCGTTGTGGAATCGTTCGTGAACTGGAACGAGACCTTCGCTGCCGCACCGTGCGGAACCTTGTCCGGACCACCCTTTCCACTCACGTGCAGATCGGCCCGCGGCACGAACAGCTCGAACGCGCCGATATCGCAGATCTCGGTGTTCCTCAGATTCCCGTCCGCCGGTCGCATGCTGCCGCGCTGATCGGTGTTCGGACAATTCGCATTGTCCCCGGCATCCACCGCCGGGGAGCCGCTGACCAGCGCGCGAGTCTCCGTCGGCCCGCCATTTGCGGCCATCGCGCCAAGACCCGCTGAGGTATTGGCCATATCACCGGCCCCGCTCAGAGCACAGGTCGCATCGTCTGCCAGATTGTGCCCGAGGGAGACCATCACTCCGCTCTTGCAGCTCGATCCACTGCAGCCGCAGTTCGACGGCGAATTGGACCCGGTGGCCACGTTCGCCTGGAACATCGTGTTCACGAACTGATAAAGGCCGCTGCCGAACGCATTGACGCCCGCGCCGCCGCTCGTCGAGTCATTCGCCGCGGTATTGTCTGAGATTGTGTCGTTCTGCAATGTGACGGGCCCATTAGTCGTGATGCCCCCACCGACATCCGTGGCGGCATTGCCGTTGATCGTCGTATTCACGATCGACATGTTGACCAGCGAGCGCACGGACAGACCGCCGCCGCCCACCGCCTGATTGCCGACGATGGCGCTCTCCTCGATGACCGTATTGTGCATCCCGGTATCGAACATGCCACCGCCGCCCTCTGCTGAATTCGGTGTCGTCAATGTCGACGTCGTCCCGATCGTCGAATTCATCACCGTCAACTGGGCGTCGTTGTAGATGCCGCCACCATTTGTCACCGCCGTATTTCCGCTGACCGTGACATTATTCAGTGTCAGGGGCGCAGCGCTCGAAATGCCACCGCCGGCTGCACCGCTCTGGTTGTCCAGAATCCGCACATCCGTCAGTGTCACACCAGTCACCGTCGCCGAGGACTCCCCTCCGGACTCTCCGCCGCCGGAGCTGCCTCCCTCATCGCCGCTACTTCCGCCTGATGCAGCCGGATCGATATAGGTCACCGCCGCTGCCGGTCCAATCGCAATCCCGGCTCCACTGCGCTCGAACTGATAGTACGTACCATCCGAATTGGTCTGCACTACCTCGGCCGGAGGCGTAACGCCATTCTCAATGGTTACCCCCGATATGTTCACCGCAATGTTGCTCGAGACGGCCTCGACGTGGAATACGCGATCCCCATTGGCGGGCGTCTGCTTGACCGTCGGCGACCATTCGATGATCGTCTTGTCGGAGCCGGCACCGATGATGTCCATGCTCGAGGTGATATTCAGATCACCCTTGCTGGCATCGTGACTGGCGACCACGGTGAATCCGGTAGACGCATTCCCCGTGACGGTCTCATCCGCACCCGGAATTGACAACACGATTGGCGTCGCCGGATCGACGATTTGACTCAGATCGATCACATTCGTGCCGCCGAGCGCATTGGCCTGCATGATCGCCGCGCGCAACGTGCACAATCCCGATGAATCCGCGCAAATGCCATCTGCAAGGTCGGCATCTGGCGCGTCTGCAACACTATTTACAGTGAACGTTGCCGCTGCCGCAGGCCACGCCGCGACCAGCAGAGCCGATGCAAGTCCAGCCAGGACCGCTGCCCTGCCAGAACTTTTCCGAAACGCATTCATGATCAACACTCCCCTGACACGACAGCCGACGCCGTCTTTAAGAAGTAACTCTCCACCAATGTTCGCTTACTAGCCATGTGCACATGTGCCTATCATCGCCCTCACCGCCACCCCGGCTCGCCACGCGTTGCTGCGAATAGATGATCTGAGTCACAGCGACGCTCGTCGCCAGCGGCGCGCACCCAAGCCGATGAGGCCAATCGCGAGGACACCCAGCAGCGCAGGGTCAAACGCGCCGCCCGGCTGGTAGGCGCACCCGCCGCCGCTGCTCGTGCTCGAGGTGGGCGTGGTCGGCGTGACCGGAACCGTTTCGGCCGTAACGGTCAACGGAACGAGCGCCGTATCATTGGTGACGTTGCTGTCGACGTCGTCCGTGGAAACCTGAAACTCCACGTCGGCTGTTCCGACCGCGGTCGCCAGCAGGCTCAACGATCCGGTCACACTTTGCCCGGCGCCGACGGTTCCACAGTCACACACCGCGCTCAGTTGATCCGCCAGGAGCGTGCAGGTCCCGCCCGAAGCCAGCTGCATCTTCTGGAACTGCATGCGGTTGCGGAATATCGCCAGCACACGCACATTCGTCGCCGGATCCGGACCGGCGTTGCTGACGGTAAAATTCAACCCAGCCTGCCCGTGCAGCTGCGGTTGCTGGCCCGGTCCAGTGGCAGCGATACCGAGGTCGCTCGCGCCCTGAATCAGCATCGTAATCGTCGCCGTATTGTTGTCTGGCGATAGGTCCGTCGGCGCTGCCGCCGAAATGTGCGCCGTGATCGCGGCCTTGCCGGGGGATGCGCCTTTGCCGGTGACCTCAAGCTGGACGCTCTGACCTTGGGCCAGCGTCCCGACGTCGCAGGTGATCACCCGGGTTCCGGAATCGAAGGCGCAGTCCGAGGTGCCTGCGGCGGTGGTCATCGTCGCCGCGGAGAACGCATAGTTCCCGGGCAACGGGTCGGTGGTAATCACCACTCCTGTTGCCTCCGAGGCCGTTGTTGAGTTGTTGGTGAACGTGAATGACGCGTTCGCCGCGGATCCATGCGGCACGCTGTCCGGCCCGCCTTTGCCGCTCACGTGCAAGTCCGCCCGCGGAACGAAGAGCTCGAACGCTCCAATGTCGCAGATTTCCGTATTCCTCAAGCTCCCGTCCGCCGGCCGCAGGGACCCGCGCTGATCCGTGTTCGGACAGTTGGCGTTGTCACCGGCATCGACGGCAGGCGATCCGCTGACCAGGGCCCGGGTTTCGGTCGCTCCGCCGTTGCCCGCCATCGCACCAAGGCCCGCGGAAGTATTGGGCATGTCTCCGCTGCCGCTCAGCGCACACGTGGCGTCATCGGCCAGGTTATGCCCGAGGGAGACCATCACTCCGCTCTTGCAGCTGAGTCCACTGCAGCCGCAGTTGGACACCACGCCCGATCCGGTCGCCGAATTTCCCTGGAATAGTGTATTGACGTATTGGTAGACACCCTTTCCAAACGCATTGATGCCCGCCCCTCCGCTCGTCGAGTCGTTCCCGGATGAATTGCCCGAGATCGTGTCGTTCTGCAGGGTGATCGGTCCGTTGGTCGTGATGCCGCCGCCGACGTCGGTGGCGGCGTTTCCGTTGATGGTGGTATTGACGATGGTCATGTTGACCATGGAGCGGGCTGAAATTCCGCCCCCGCCGACCGCCGTGTTGCCGGCGATGGCGCTCTCCTCGATGACCGTGTTGTGCATGCCGGTGTCGAACAGACCACCGCCCCCCTCGGCGATGTTCGGCGTCGTCAGTGTCGCGGTCGTGCCGACAGTCGAATTGACCATCGTAAGCTGAGCATCGTTGTAGATGCCACCGCCATTGGTTACAGCGGAGTTTCCGCTCACCACGACGTTGGTCATGGTCAACGGTGCTGCGTTCGAAATGCCGCCGCCGGCCGACCCACTCTGGTTGTCGAGCACGCGAACGTCGGTGAGGGTCACGCCGGTGATGGTTGCTGACGATTCGCCGCCCTCATCACCGCCGCCCTCGTCACCGGAGCTGCCGCCGTGAACCGATGGATCGATGTATGCGACGACGGCCGCTGGACCGATCGCGATACCGGCGCCGCTGCGCTCGAATTCATAGTACGTCCCGTCCTGCTGGGTCTGGAGCACTTCGGCCGGCGGCGTCACTCCGTTCTCGATCGTCACCCCCGAGATGTTGACCGTGATGTTGCTTGAGACCGCCTCGATGTGAAACACCCGATCGCCGCTCGTTGGGTCGCCCTTGACGGTCGGGGCCCACTCGATGACGGTCTTGTCGGACCCGGCGCCAGTGATATCCATGCTTGAGGTGATATTCAAATCACCCTTGCTTGCATCATGGGTCGCCACGACCGTGTACCCCGTGCCGGGGTTTCCGTCCACGGTCTCATCCACACCTGGGAGGGTGAGCACGATGGGATTGGCTGGGTCTGCGATCTGACTGAGATCGATGACGTTCGTGCCGCCGAGGGCGTTCGCCTGCATGATGGCCGCCCGCAACGTGCACATCCCGGAGGCGTCTGCGCAGATCCCATCGTGCGTGTCCGCATCGGGGGCGTCTAGGGTGCTATTGACGGTAAAGGTGGCCGCTGCGGCGGGCCAAGCCGCGACAATCAATGCCAAGGCGAGCCCCGACATGATTGAGGCTCTGGAGAGGCGGATGCGAAGCGCGCACATGACAGTCACTCCGGTAACAAGACGGCAGGTGCCGCCGAATTAGCGGAGACTTTCGACGAGTTACGTGGATCGCACCATGTGCAGTTCTGCGTATCAACTGCCCGGCGGGAGGCCCCTGCAATGCTGATGCCCCCCACAATCTGCGGACTGTACTGACGGATCCGCAGCAATCCGCCTTGTTCGGAGCACTTACTCGTCGCGGCTCCGCCAGGCATGGATCGCAGGAAGTCCTGCAGCCGGGCTCAGCAGCGCCCGAGTCCAGGGCTGAGGGTGACGCCACTCCTCGGGCCGCTCACATCCCCACCGGCAGCATTGGCTGTGACCTCGGGCACCGCGCACTAGGTTCCGTCATAGAGCGGACTGGCGCCCGGTGCGCTCTGCGCGCGACGGTTCTGAGACGCGACATCCGGATCCCAACCCGTCGGGAAGCCGGGCCGTTGGATCAGTGGGTCGGCGCGCCGTTTGGACCACCACGCTCGACTCGCAGTGGCAACGTCCGCATGATGGGCGCTCGAGAGAGATCGCGGACAGTGACGATGTCACCGCCCTCGACAGCGCCAAGGCTGGCCGGCCGATTGCGACGCAACGCGCGCCACCTGCAACCGTCGCGATGCCCCCGCCGAAGAGCTCAGGACCGCCAGGTATCGATCATCCCTTGATGCCCGGATCGCCTCGTTCGCGAACGAGGCGATCCGCGCGTACATCACTGCCCGCCGCAACTCAGCCGGGTGGGAACCTCGCCAGCACGGCGTCGACCGCCTTGCGAATCGACTCGGCCGAGTGCACGATGTCCTGATGGGACAGCGGCTTCTCGGCCCAGCCGTGCCACACCGGCCGGTGCGTCCTGGCATCAAACACATCGATCGCCAGGGTTCCCTCGCGGTAGCGCGAGACGGAGATCTCCGAGCCCCAGTACGGATAGCCCCACCAGTATCGGCCGTATCCGTACCACGGCCAGGCGTATGGCGCCGGGTAGGTCCGCACGTCCACCCGCTCATGCGAGCCAATGGTGAAGTCGACGACGAAGTCTGCCTCGTCCCGGTTGCTCACATAGCGATATCCCTTGTGCTCAAGGGCCTCCAGGATTGCCGTCTGCGCACGCTCGATCGCCAGCGGATTGGCCACACCGTAGCTCTCTCGAGGCAGCCAACTGAACGAATGGTAATTGGCGAACGATGCTGCCCGATCATAGTCGCTGCCGACGCGCAGCGACTCGCAACCCCCGAGCGTCAGCACGAACAGCAGCAACGCGAACAATGCTGGGCGACGCCAGCGCGTGACCCTCGCTCGGGTCATTTCGAATTCCTGACTCATGGCACACCTATACCCTTAGTTCGGCTCAGGTCGGTTCACTGTTGCACCCTGCCTGTCCGCACCCGCGGCGTCTATCCGTACCTCTACCGACCATACTAGCGTCAGAACGAATCGGTACGATCTCCCGTCAGCGGGAAATCTGGGATAACATTTCGCTACTTGCGCAGCATTTCTCTCTGAGCCCCACTCGCACTCCACAGACCGATTGCTCCCGCGGACGCGATACTCCTGACTGACCGTACAGCGCTATGCCGGCTCCCCCACCCCCGCCCGACTCCGCAGGGCAGACGCCCCCCTGGCACAGTCGCACCGTGCCCGAGAGCGCTGCCGCACTTGGCACCACGGTGCAGGGCCTCACCGCCGCGCAGGCCGCAGATCGGCTCGCGCGCCATGGCCCGAACCAGATCGCCGAGCCGAACCGGCGGTCCGCGCTGCGGGTCATAGCTGGTCAGTTCGCCGACCTCACCATCCTGGTGCTGCTCGGCGCTGCGCTCGTTTCTGGTCTAATCGGTGAGCTCTCGGACACGGTGGTGATTCTGGCCGTGGTCCTGCTCAATGCCATACTCGGTGCGCTCCAGGAGCTGCGTGCCGAACAGGCTCTGGCCGCGTTGAAGAAGATGACGACACCCGCCTGCACGGTGTTCCGCCAGGGACTCCTGGAGCGCATTTCCGCAGTCGCGCTCGTCCCCGGCGATGTCGTTATCCTCGAGGCGGGCAACATCATCCCGGCGGACCTTCGCCTGATAGAGACGCAGGGCCTGCGGATCGATGAGTCCGCCCTCACCGGGGAGTCGGTACCAATCGATAAGTCGGTGGCAGTCGTCCCCTCTGAGGCCATGCTCGGCGATCGACTCAACATGGCTTTCAAGGGTACGACTGTGACGGCCGGACGAGGCAACGGGCTGGTCGTCGCAACGGGCATGCACACCGAGCTCGGCCGCATCGCGGCACTGCTCGGTGAGCATCAGGGGCCGAAAACACCGCTGCAGCGTCGCCTGGAGACTCTGGGCCGGCAGATCGGGCTTGCAGTCATCGCAATCTGCGTCATCGTGTTCGTCACCGGCATCATGCGCGGCGATGCGGCGATGCCCGTCTTTCTGACTGCGCTCAGCCTCGCAGTGGCCGCCATTCCCGAGGCATTGCCGGCCGTCGTGAGCATTGCCCTCGCACTGGGTGCCCGTCGCATGGCAACCGGTCACGCACTGGTGCGCCACCTCCCGGCGGTCGAGA
>JAKAZL010000102.1 GCA_021815925.1 Pseudomonadota bacterium
TTCGGGTCGGGGGATTCCGGCACCGATGATGGCGCAACGGCCGCACGTGGACATCGCTCCGGCTGCGCGCACGTCCGGTTGCGTGGGTCGAGAAATTGGCTACACGCATCGAAAAAAGGCATGCTATTTGACTGCGCGGCGGCCGCTCGTCCGGCTAGTATTCCAGCACTTCCGTCGCCGTGAATTGGTTCGCGGACCGAGTGGCCGGCGAGGGAGGGTGAAGCCATGAAAAGACCGATCGATCGACGCTGGCTGCCGCTGAATGCGCTGCGCGCCTTCGAGGGCGTCGCCAAGCACGGCAGCTTCACGGCCGCAGCCCATGCGCTGCTGATCTCGCAAAGTGCGCTCTCGCGCCACGTCATCGCGCTCGAGCGTCTGATCGGGGTGCAGCTCTTTGAGCGCCGTCCCCACGCCCTCACGCTCACCAAGGCGGGCCAGCACCTGCTGCCGGCGGTGGCCAAGTCGTTTGACCGGCTCGAATATGCGATCGACGACATCCGCAACGAGGGCGCTCCGGCGCAGCGCAGCCTGCGCGTGCAGATGCCGCCGAGCTTCGCGGTACAGCTGGCCGTGCCGATCCTGCGCGACTTCCGCGGCACCAGCACCGAGGTCGACATCGATCTGGTCAGTCCGTCGGCGGTCGGACCGCCGCTGGGGGACGTCGATGTAGCGGTGGTGTATTCGCGTCCGTCGGTCACTGACCTGGTGGCGGACCTGCTCTGGCCGGTGCGGCTACGCATCCTGTGCCATCCGCAGATCGCCGAGCGCCACCGGGGCAAGGGACTCGCCGAGTTCATCGAGGCGAATGAGATCGTGCACGTGCGCATTGACGGTGCGCCCCGCCACGAGGCCTGGGCGCAGTTTGCGCGGCACAACGGACTCGGTGCGCTCAACGTCGAGCGCGGACTGGTCTTCGATACGGCGGTGCTCGCGGCGCAGTACGCCTTGAGCGGGCAGGGCATCTCCCTGGTCGATCCGCGGCTGTTCGCGGAGGAGATGCGCACCGGCAGGCTCGTGAGCCCCTTTGCCGAGGAGCTCGACAATGGCTACGGCTACTACCTGGTGACGCATCCTGAGGGTCTGTCCGACACGGCCATCGCGCTGTTCCGCTCATGGCTGATCGAGCGTTTCGGCCAGGAGCGCGCGGCGCAGCCGAATTTGCAGTTGGCGGTTTCGAACGACAGTGATTGGGCAAAGTTGGAGATTTCCGGTCCATGAGAAGCAGCGCGCGAGTGGTGGTGATCGGCGGCGGCGTCGTCGGGGCGAGTGTGCTCTATCACCTTACCAAGGCGGGCTGGCGAGACGTGCTGCTGATCGAGCGCGATGAACTCACGTGCGGCTCGACCTGGCACGCCGCCGGCGGGATGCACACGGTCAACGGCGATCCGAACGTTGCGCGCCTACAGCAGTACACCATCAATCTGTATCGCGAACTGGAGCGCATATCCGGCCAGTCCTGTGGCGTGCACCTCACCGGGGGCATCATGCTGGCGGGCACGCGCGAGCGACTGGACTGGCTGAAGATGGCGCAGGCCCGCGGTCGTTACCTCGGCATGGACCTGCAGTTGCTCAGCGTCGATGAGGCGGCCGAGCGCTTCCCGCTGCTCGATAAGCGCCATTTCGTCGGCGCGCTGTACGATCCGGTCGAAGGGCACGTCGATCCGTATGGGGTCACGCACGCCTATGCGAAGTCCGCGCAGATTGCCGGTGCCGAGATCGTTCGGCACACGCGGGTGGTCGATCTTAAGGCTCGCGCCGACGGCAGCTGGGATGTCATCACGGATCAGGGCAACGTGCATGCCGAGCACGTGGTCAACGCCGGTGGCCTGTGGGCGCGCGAGGTCGGTCGCATGGTCGGGCTCGAGCTGCCGATACTCGCCATGGAGCATCAGTACCTGATCACCGAGGAGGTGCCGCAGATCGCCGGCCTGCCCGAGCAGCTGCACTGCATCGACTTCGAGGGGGAGATCTACCTGCGCGAGGAGCGGCGCGGCATGCTGCTCGGCACGTACGAGCGGGCGGGCGTGCCCTGGTCGCCACGCAGCACGCCGTGGGACTTCGCGCAGAGCCTGCTGCCGAACGACCTCGAGCGCATCGCGCCGAGTCTCGAGGTGGCCTTCGAGCACTTCCCGGCGCTCGCCGAGGTCGGCATCCGCAAAGTGGTCAATGGCCCGTTCACCTTTGCGCCCGACGGCAATCCGCTCATCGGTCCGGTACGCGGACTGACGAATTTCTGGGTTGCCTGCGGCGTGATGGCCGGGTTCAGCCAAGGTGGGGGCGTCGGCCTCGCGCTCGCGCAGTGGATGGTCGATGGCGATCCGGGCTCGGACGTCTGGGCGATGGACGTGGCGCGCTACGGAGACTGGGCGACGCTCGCCTACACCAATGCCAAGGTTCGCGAGAACTACTCGCGCCGCTTCCGGATCCGCTTTCCGAATGAGGAGTTGCCGGCGGCGCGGCCCCTGCGCACGACGCCGATCTATGACCGGCTGGCCGCCGCCCACGCCGTGTTCGGCGAGTACTGCGGCCTCGAGCATCCGCTGTGGTTCGCGCCGAGCGCGGTCGAGGCGAATGAGCCGGTCACCTTTCGCCGTTCCAATGCTCACGAGCACGTGGCGCGTGAGTGTCGCGCCGTAGCCGAGTCGGTTGGGCTGATCGAGACGTCCAACTACGGCAAGATCGAGGTCAGCGGACCGGGCGCGGCCGAGTGGCTCGGACGGGTGATGGCGAGCCGGATACCGCCGGTCGGTCGTATAGCGCTCGCGCCGATGCTGAACGAGCGCGGCCGACTGATCGGCGATTTCACCCTGTGCCGCATGGCCGCCGACCGGGTGCTGCTGGTGTGCACCTATGCGGCCGAGCGCTATTACCTGCGCTGGTTCGAGCAGTACCTGCCGGCCCCGGGAGTCAGCGTGCGGCCCTGCACGATGGAATATCCCGGGCTCGCGATCGCCGGCCCCGCCTCGCGCGCGCTGCTGCAAAGCCTGGTGGGCGAGGACCTGTCCAACTCATCCTTCCCGTTCCTGTCATTCCGCCGCCTCGACGTCGGGATGATTCCGGCGCTCGTCGGACGGATCTCGTTCACCGGAGAGCTCGGTTACGAGATCTGGGTCAGCCCCGAATATCAGCGCGCGCTGTATGACCTGCTGCTCGAGGCCGGCGCGGCGCATGGCATCCGCCCGTTCGGAGGGCGCGCGCTTAACTCCATGCGCATCGAGAAGAGCTATGGCAATTGGTCGCGCGAGTTCCGGCCCATCTATGGTGCGCATGAGGCCGGTCTTGGCCGCTTCATCGACTTCAGCAAGGACGAGTTCGTCGGGCGGGCTGCCGCCCTCGCCGAGCGCGAGCACGGCGGCGAGCGCTACCTGACGACCTTTGCGCTCGATACGGACGATTGCGACGCGGCGGGTGATGAGCCGATCTGGCACCAGGACCGCGTGGTCGGCTGGGTGACCTCCGGTGCCTATGGTCACCGCGTGGGCCGTTCGCTCGCACTGGGCTACATCGAGGCGGCGGTGCGCGGGGCCGACGCCGGTTTCACGATCGAGATTCTCGGTGAGCGCCGTGCGGCCGAGCGGCTTGCGGTTCCCCCATACGACCCGAGCGGCGCGCGAATGCGCGCCTAGAGGAGAGCGGATGCGACTGCGCGACATTCAGACCTTCGTGGTCGACAATCCCCCGCCGCATTTCGGCGGCCGATATTTCATCTTCTGCGTGCTGACCACGTCGGACGGCGTGCGCGGCGTCGGCGAGGCCTACGGCGTACCGTACGATCCACATGTGGTCGCCCGCATGCTTGAGGATGTATTCGCCCGCTATCTCGAGGACGAAGAGCCGCACGATATCGAGCGGATCTGGCGCCGAGTGTATTCGGCGGGATTCACGCAGCGGCCCGATCCATCACTGGTCGGGGTGCTGAGTGCGCTCGAGATGGCCTGTTGGGACATCGTCGGCAAGGCCGCCGGCCAGCCGGTCTACAAGCTGCTCGGCGGCCGGGTGCATGAGCGGCTGCGCACCTACACGTACATCTACCCCAAGCCCACGGACCGGACCGACGTGTACATGGATCCGGACCTGTCGGCCGAGCGCGCCGCCGAGTACGTGGCCCAGGGGTTCACGGCGGTGAAGTTCGATCCGTTCGGACCCTACAGCGCGTTCGATGGCCGGCAGCCCTCACTTGAGGCGCTGGATCGGGTCGAGCGCTTCATGAAGAAGTTGCGCGAAGCGGTCGGCTCGCGCGCGGATCTGCTGCTCGGCACGCATGGCCAGATGACCGCGGCAGGTGCGTTGCGCCTGGCGCGGCGGATCGAACCCTACGATCCGCTATGGTTCGAGGAACCGGTGCCACCGGATGCGCCCGAGGAGATGGCCAAGGTCGCGCGCGGAACGCGCATCCCGATCGCGACCGGCGAGCGACTGACCACCAAGTACGAGTTCGCGCGGCTGCTCGACACCGGCGCCGCGGCTATTTTGCAGCTGAACCTCGGTAGGGCCGGCGGCATTCTCGAGGGCAAGAAGATTGCGGCGCTCGCCGAGGCGCGGCACGCGCAGATCGCCCCGCACCTGTATTGCGGACCGGTGGTCGGTGCGGCGAACATCCACCTGGCCACCTGCAGCCCGAATTTCCTGATCCTCGAGGGCATCCAGAGGTGGGATGGCTTCCATGCCGAGATCCTGCGTCGCCCGATACGCTGGGAGGCAGGCTTCGTCATCCCGCCGAGTGAGCCGGGGCTGGGTGTGGAGCTCAACGAGGAGGTGGCGCGCGCGCATCCGTATGCCGCCAAGGCGCTGCACCTGGAGATGGCCGCAAAACCCGTGCTCTAGGGCCACCGCGTCATTCCCGGGACGCCGGTTGGCCGGAGTGTCGCGGAAATGCCAATCATCGGTCGGCTCGGTTCAACTGCTCCGAGCCGTCCCGTCGGTAGGATCGGCCTGTGCGTCACCATCCCGTGGGCGCGCAGGCCGACCGATGGGGGGTACGCAGTTCATGAACACACCAGGCTTGCCGCGCGGCGTGCGCATCGAGGCGAGGCTAGAGCCGCGCTTCGATGAGATCCTGACGCATGAGGCGCTGAGTTTTCTCGCCGATCTGCATCGGCGCTTCGAGCCCCGGCGGCGCGAGCTGCTCGCGGCGCGCAGGGCACGCCAGGCGCGTATCGACGCCGGCGAGACACCCGATTTTCTCCCCGAGACTCGTGCCATCCGCGAGGCGGACTGGCGCATCGCGCCGCTGCCGGCGGCCCTGGAGTGCCGGCGAACCGAGATCACCGGCCCGGTCGAGCGCAAGATGATGATCAATGCGCTCAATTCGGGTGCGGACTCGTACATGGCTGACTTCGAGGACTCCAGTACCCCGAGCTGGCATAACCAGGTGCAGGGCCAGGTCAACTTGAGGGATGCGACCCGGCGCGTGATTACCTTGCACAGTGGCGCAAAGGATTACCGGCTGAACGAGACGGTAGCGACGCTGCAGATTCGTCCGCGGGGCTGGCATCTCCTTGAGCGGTATCTGACCGTCGATGCTCAGCCCGTCAGTGGCGCGCTGTTCGATTTCGCGCTGTCGTTCTTTCACAATGCCCACGAGCAGCTTGCTCGTGGGGCTGGCCCGTACTACTACCTGCCGAAGCTTGAGAGCCATCGGGAGGCTCGCCTGTGGAACGAGGTCTTTCTAGCGGCCCAGGGCGCAGTCGGACTTGCGCCCGGCACCATCAAGGCGACGGTGCTGATCGAGACGGTGCTGGCTGCATTCGAGATGGACGAGATCCTGTTCGAATTGCGCGAGCACTCGGCGGGGCTGAACGCCGGGCGCTGGGACTACATCTTTAGCGCCATAAAGAAATTCAGCAAGCGCCGCGATTTCTGCCTGGCCGACCGCGGTCGGGTGACGATGGAGGCGCCGTTCATGCGCGCCTACGCACTCGAGCTTGTCCGAACGTGCCACCGGCGGGCGGCACCGGCGATCGGTGGCATGAGCGCATTGATTCCCATCAAGTCCGACGCGCAGGCCAACGAGCGAGCGCTCGCTGGCGTACGGCACGACAAGGCGCGTGATGCCCGTGATGGATTCGACGGAGGGTGGGTGGCCCATCCGGGGCTGGTTTCGCTCGCGCTCGAGGAGTTCGTCAAGGTGCTCGGCGAGCGCCCGCATCAGCGCGAGCGCATTCCCGAGGGGCGCAGTTCCACGGCGGAGTTGCTCGATTTCCGCCCTGAGCAGCCGATTACCGAGGCCGGACTGCGCAACGACATCAACGTGGCGATCCACTACATCGGCAGCTGGCTGTCGGGCACCGGTTGCGTGCCCATACACAACCTGATGGAGGATGCTGCCACCGCGGAGATCGCGCGCGCGCAGGTCTGGCAGTGGGTGCAAAGCCCCAAAGGGGTGCTCGACGACGGACGCAAGATCGACGCGGCGCTCGTCCGCTCCCTGATCCCTGAGGAACTGCGGCGGGTCGAGTCAGCGGTGGGCGAAGCGGCTGGCGGGGGCACGTACGCGCGGGCGGCAGAAGTCTTCGAACGGCTGAGCCTCGCACC
>JAKAZL010000103.1 GCA_021815925.1 Pseudomonadota bacterium
CGGATCATTTCTTGCGCCGCCGCGCGCGACCGTTCTCGCCCCCCTCGCCGATCTCGTAGTCGTCGAAGTCGCTGGTCAGCTCGGCGGTGTGCTTCTCCTCGAGCAGTCGCTCGAGCCGCCGCCAGGCCGGATCCCCGCTCTTGTGCGCGCGGTGTTTGGCCAGATCGAGGTCCTTGATGACCTGGTCCAGATCGACGTCGCCTTCCTCGACGGGCGCTTCCTCTTCGTCCTCGAACTCTTCCGACTCGGATTTCTCACTCATGTGATCTGCCGGGCTCCCACCGGGGGAGAGTGCGGCGAATTAAATCACAAGCTGGGCCGGGTGCAACGGGGTGCTTAGTGAACCAGATCATCGAGCTTGAAGATCGGCAGGAGCATTGCAAAAACAATGCCCATGACGAACAGGCCCATGACGACGATGAGCAGCGGGCCGAGCAGCCCGACCATGGCGGCCATGATGGCGTCGAGCTCGCGCTCCTGGCTTACGGCGGCCTGCTCGAGCATGGCGTCGAGCTCCCCGCTCGCCTCACCGCTGGAGATCAGATGCACGGTCATGGGCGGGAACAGCTTGCTCACCGCGAGGGAGCGGCCGATGGGGGCTCCCTCGCGCACCCGCTCGGCGGCCTCGAGCACCGCATCGCGCATCGGCAGGCTGGTGACGACCTCCCCGGCGATGCGCAGCGCATCGAGCACCGGCACGGAGCTCACCGTGAGGATGCTGAAGGTGCGGGTGAACCGGGCCGTGTTGAAGCCGCGCACGAGCTTGCCGACGAGCGGCAGGCGCAGCAGCAGGTGATGCACGCGCCGCCGGGCTGTGGGATTGCGCATCCAGCGCCGCGCCAGCACCACCAGGAGGGCCACGGCCAGCACCAGCCAGATGCCGCGCACGCGCAGGAAGTGGCTGGTGCCGATCAGGATGCGGGTGATGAGCGGCAGCTGCGCCTTGCTGGCCTCGAACACCGAGACCACCTTGGGCACGACGTAGACCATCAGCGCCGTCACGATCAGGAAGGACATCACCGACAGCACGATCGGATAGAGCATCGCGGCGAGGATCTTCTGGCGAATCTCCTCGCGCCGCTCGGTGTAATCGGCGAGCCGCTCGAGCACGGTGTCCAGATGTCCGGCCTGCTCGCCGGCGGCCACCGTGGCGCGGTAGATTTCCGGGAACACCCGCGGAAACTCCGCGAGCCCGTCGGCGAGGGTGTGACCTTCCATGACCCGCGCGCGCACCCCGAGCAGGATGCTCTGCACGCGGGGCTTCTCGGTCTGCTGCGAGACGGCGAGCAGCGACTCCTCGAGCGGCAGCGCGGCGCGCACCAGGGTGGCGAGCTGGCGGGTGAGCAGCGTCACGTCCGCCGCCGAAACGCGCCGCAGCGTCCCGAAGGCGCGCTGGCGGCCGGCCTCGCGCGCGGCGACCTCGCTCACCGACACCGGCAGCAGCTGGCGCTCGCGCAGCTGTTGGCGGACATGGCGCGGCGTATCGCCCTCCAGGATGCCCTTGCGCTCCTTGCCGCTGGCATCGAGCGCGGTGTACTCGAAGGCGCCCACCCTAATCCTCTCGCGTCACGCGCAGCACTTCCTCGAGCGTGGTCTCCCCGCGCAGCACGCGCATGCGGCCGTGATCACGGATCGAGGGCGTGGTGCGCCGGGCGTGCCGCTCGAACTGCTGTTCGCTCGCCCCGTCGTGGATCATGGTGCGCAGCGCCTCATCGACCACAATCAGCTCGTAGATGCCCGAGCGGCCGCGGTAGCCGCCCATCGGGTCATCGCCCGGGCGGTACAGCGTCGGGGCGGGTCCGCCCGGCGGCAGACTGAGCAGACGCCGCTCGGCCTCCCCGGCGCTGAAGGGGCGCTTGGTCTCGGGGTTCAGCACCCGCACCAGGCGCTGGGCCAGAACACCGATCAGGCTCGAGGAGAGCAGGAACGGCTCGATGCCCATGTCGCGCAGGCGGGTCACGGCGCCGGCGGCGGTATTGGTGTGCAGCGTGGAGAGCACGAGGTGGCCGGTGAGACTCGCCTGCACGGCGATCTGCGCGGTCTCGAGGTCGCGGATCTCTCCGATCATGACCACGTCGGGGTCCTGGCGCAGGATGGCGCGCAGGCCGCGCGCGAAGGTCATCTCCACCTTGGTGTTGACCTGTGTCTGGCCGATACCGTCGATGTAGTACTCGATCGGGTCCTCGACCGTCATGATGTTGCGGGTGTTGTCGTTGAGCCGCTCGAGCGCGGCGTACAGCGTCGTGGTCTTGCCCGATCCGGTCGGGCCGGTCACCAGCAGGATGCCGTGCGGCTTGTGGATCAGATCGTCGATCAGCTGCTCGGTGGCCGGGTCCATGCCGAGGGCGGTGAGCTCGAGCCGGCCGGCCTGCTTGTCGAGCATGCGCAGTACCACCCGCTCGCCGTAGCCGGCCGGGATGGTCGAGACGCGCACATCGACCGCCCGTCCCGCGACGCGCAGGCTGATCCGCCCGTCCTGCGGCAGGCGCTTCTCGGCGATGTCGAGCTTGGACATGACCTTGATGCGCGAGACCACCAGCGGCGCCACGGCGCGCTTGGACTGCAGCACCTCGCGCAGCAGCCCATCGACGCGAAAGCGCACCACCAACCGGTTCTCGAACGGCTCGATGTGGATGTCCGAGGCGTTTTCCTTCACCGCCTGGGTGAGCACCGCGTTGATCAGGCGGATGATGGGCGCATCGTCATCGCTGTCGAGCAGGTCGGCCTGCTCGGGCAGCTCCTGGGCGAGATGGGCGAGGTCCTCGGTTTCATTGAGACCCTCCACCGCCTGCATCGCATCCGAGCCGGCCTCGTAGACCTGCTGCAGCAGCCGGTCGAACTCCTCGGCCGGTACGCGCGCGAGGTGGATGGGGCGGCCGAGTACGCGGCGCGCCTCGGCCAGTCCGAGCGGCGAGCACGTTTCGCGGCACACACACTCCGCGCCGTCCTCGCGCATCGCTCTGACCAGCACCCCGTGGCGCTTGGCGAAGGCGAACGGCAGGCGCGGCTCGCCGGCGGCGAGGCGCGACGGAGGCTCGAGCGGGCGCGGCTCGTTCACGGGTGCGGTGGACTCGCGGCCGGTGTCGAGGTGGCGGCGGGCGGCGCGCTGGCCGGGCCCGGCGCCGCGCCGGACTGCGCCGGCTCGTGCGGCATCGCCGGCAGGGTCGGGCGAGGCTCGCCGCGCAGCAGCGGCGGGAACTGGCCCGGGGGCAGGGCGCCTTCCTGCTCGAGCATGTAGCGGTAGCTCGCGCCGCTCTGGGCGGCCGCGTCGTTCTGGTCGCGCAGGATGCTCGGCTTGATGAAGATCATCAGGTTGCTGCGCGAGGCGGTGTCGTTGCGCGCCTTGAACAGCCAGCCGAGCACCGGAATGCCGCCGAGGTAGGGAATGCTGTTGTGGTTGCGGTCCTGGGAGTTCTCGATCAGCCCGCCGAGCACCACGATGCCCTTGTTCTGGATCAGCACGTTGGTGGTGATGCTGCGCTTCTGGGTGGTCGGGTCGATGGAGGAGACCGAGGTGGGCAGCACGCTCGAGCTCTCCACGGAGATCTTCAGCATCACCGAGTCGCCCGTGGCGGAGATGGTCGGGGTGACCTTGAGGATGGTGCCGACCTCCTCGCGCTGCACGGTCTGGAAGGGCGTCACGGTGCCGCTGGTGACCGTCGAGGCGTTGGTGTACTGGCCGGTGACGAAGGGCACCTCGTCGACCGATTTCAACACCGCCTGCTGGTTGTCCATGGTGACCGCCGAGGGCGTGGCCACGATGTTCGTGGCCTGGTTGCCGCGCAGCGCGCGCAGCATCGCGGCGAAGGAAATCCCGCCCGCCGAGACCGTGCCGATGCCGAGCGTGGTGCCCTCGAGCAGCGAAGTGGTGAGGCTCGTCGGGTTTTTCGCGGCGGCCACCAGGTCGACGATGCTGGTGCCCCCGACCGGCTCGACGAACCCGCCGAGCGGCAGCTTGTCGACCTGGGAGTAGGCGGCCCAGTTCACCCCGAGGTCATCGGTCTTGTTGACGTCCACCTCGGCGATGATGGCCTGCACGAGCACCTGCGGGCGGCGGATGTCGAGCTGCGCGACGATGTGCAGGATGGTGCGCATGGTCTTCGGCGGGGCGGTGATCACCAGCGCGTTGTTCTGGTCGTCGGCCCAGACCAGCGCGTTTTTCTCGGCGGCCGCCTGCGCGGTACCCTTGACGCTGGCATTCGAGGCGATCTGCGCCAGCTCCTGCATCTGCTCCTTGAGCTTCGGGGCGAGCTTCTTGGCGCTGGCGTAATGCAGGTACACCACGCGGGTGTCCCCGCCCGAGGCCGACGGGGTGTCGAGCTGCGCCACGAGCGCGCGGATGCGCAGGCGCTCGGCCGGGTCGCCGCTGATCAGCACGCTGTTGGTGCGCGCGTCGGCCACGACCTTGAACGTGCGCCCCATCTGGGCGGCCGCCTGGCCCTGGTAGAGCTGATCGATCACCTGCACCACCTGCGTGGCCGAGGCGTTCTGCAGCGGCATCACGTCCACGTCCTGGTTGCCGACGCGGTCGATGCGCTCGACGATGTGCATGATGCGGTAAACGTTGCTCGCCCGGTCCGAGATGATCAGGATGTTCGAGGGCGAGTAGGCCGCGAGGTGGCCCCATTCGGGCACCAGCGGGCGCAGGATCGGCACCAGCTCCGCGGCGCTGACATTCTTCACCGGGATCACCTGCGTGACGAGCTCATCGGAGGTGGAGCTGACCTCCTTGGGCAGCAGGATCGAGGGCATCTGCCGCTCTTTGGCATCCGGGACGATCTGCACCACGTTGTGTCCGGAAGGTACGGCGATGTAACCGTACACCTGCAGGATCGAGAGGAAGGCCTGGTAGAAGGCCGCCGGGGTGAGCGGCGTCGAGGAGTACATCGTGACCTGGGCGTTGACCCTCGGGTCGAGGATGAAGTTCTTGCCGGTCGCGGCGCTGACCGCCTGGATGATCTGGCGGATGCTGGCGTTCTTGAAGTTCGGCGTGATGCTCGGTGCCGCCGGCGCTGCCGCCCGGCCGGCGAGCGGCACGAGGACGAGCAGGCAGAGCACGAGGCTACGGAAGACTTTCACGAAGGGCTTCCTCATCGGGGCGGCGAGGGCGCGCGGCGCAGCAGGGCACCGAACGGCTGGGTGTGCGCCGCGCCGGCCGCATCGCCAGGGGTGGCGGGCGGGGCGGTGAGGCTCTGGGCGGCCTGCTCGACCTGGGCGAGATTCAGCGTCAGCACGCGCTGCTGGCCGGCGCGCAGCACGGTCACCGTCGCCTCGCTCGAGTCGCCGAGCGTGGCGAAGATCTGCTGGCCCTGGGCCGGATCGCTCAGCGGCGTGCCGTTGATGTCGAGCACCAGGTCGCCGGGCTTCAGTCCGAGGCGCGCGAAGGCGGCGGGGTTGCTGCCCGGGTAGACCCGATAGCCGAGCTGATGGCCGCCGGAGAACACCGGCTCGGGCCGCAGCAGCTCGGCCAGGATCTGCGGGCGGCGGGCGACCAGCGAGCGCATGCGGGCGGCGAACTGCGGCGCCTGGGTCTGCTCGGGCGTGAGCGCGGCCGTATTCGGTGGCGCGGCGGTCTCGGTTTCCTGCCGCGGCAGCGGCAGCGACTGCAGCACCCCGTTCTGGCGCAGCAGCACCTTCTGCGCCAGCACCGCGGCCAGCGTCGCGCCGCCGGGCACACGGTCGCCGACGGCGTACACGCGCACGGCCTGCGCGCTCGGGCCGAGGATGGCCAGTCCCGCCGAGGGGTCGTTGCCGGCGATCACCCCGGTCAGCACCAGCGGCAGGCTGGTCTGCGGCGCATTCTCGGCGAGCGAGCCGGCCGAGTGCGGCGCCACGCCGAACAGGTGGCTCGAGAGCAGCGTGGTCAGGTCCGGGCCGCGCGCGTGGGCCTGCCAGCGCGGCAGCGCCGGCGGCGGCACAGCGCCGCCGGCCAGGTCCGTCACCAGCAGCGCCACCTGCACGGCGAGGGCGAGGGCGAGCACACCGACGAGCAGCCCCGGACCGCGGGTCGCGATCAGGGTGCGCCAGTGATCGCTGGGTCGAAATCCTTCGAGCCAGGAGGCGGTGCTCATCGGTGCTTCAGCATGCGTGGTGGCAGATAGACCGTCCGACGCCCGTTTCGTGCGGCTGGGGCATCCGGCGAATCATACGGGGCTGCCGGTTCCGCTCACAAGCGCTTGTTTCTCTTTGCTCCCCAGGCGCTTCGCCGGGGTGTGTCGGCGGCCGGGGGGGACCGCCCTTGTGTTGCGCGGCCGGGCCCCCTATAAAGAGATCATGCCCGATCCCCATCCGACCCGTCCCGACTCCGGGCTCCTCGTCGAAGAGGCGCGTCCCGAGGTCAAGCCGCCGCCGCTGTTCCGGGTCGTTCTGCTCAACGATGACTACACGCCGATGGAGTTCGTGGTCGATGTGCTGGAGAAGTTCTTCCGCCTCGACCGGCCGAGCGCGACGCGTATCATG
>JAKAZL010000027.1 GCA_021815925.1 Pseudomonadota bacterium
GTTGCGCCGTTGGCCGCGAGGCTGCAAGATGCCTCAAACGAAGCCGGGCAACAAGTTCATGCCTGTCACGGGGAGCGCTCCATGACCACCCCTGCATTTCCCTCGCTGCGCCCGCCGAGCTGGCCCGGACGGGTCACCCGCGTGGGGCTGTGGATTCTCGCCGCGGGGCTGCTCGTGACGTTGCTCGCCGGGCCCGTGAACCGGTTTCACCTGGCGGGTGTGGGCGTGGCGCTGATGAGCTTGGTGATCGGGCTGGGGGTGGTTGTGCTCGGCACTGCGATGACCATTGTCGGGGTGCTGTTCGCCACCGCCAAGGGCTCCCGCATCCCCGGCACCGCGGCGGTGGTGGGCATCATCATCGGACTGGCGGTGACCGCATACGTGCTGTCCTGGATCGAGAGGGCGCGTGAGAGTCCCCCGATTAACGACATCACCACCGATCTGATCCACCCCCCGCAGTTTGTCGCCGTCGTGGCGCGGCGCGAGCGCGCGCATGCGAGTGTTCCGGCGCAGTACCGGCGCGAGGTGCCGGGTCCTGGCGGCAAAATGATCGATGTGCCGCAGCTGCAGGCAGAGTACTATCCGGACATCAAGCCGCTGATTCTCGCTCTGCCGCCGCCGCAGGCTCTGGCCAAGGCGCGGCGCGTCGCCGAGGCGCTGGGCTGGCGCATCGATGCGTACGTGCCCGCAGACGGCCGGCTGGAAGCAACCGCGCACACGTTCTTCTTCGACTTCAAGGACGATATCGTGGTTCGTGTCCGGCCGGACGGCGCCGGTTCCCGCCTCGACGTGCGCAGCGAATCGCGCGTCGGGTTGAGCGACTTGGGCACCAACGCGGCGCGCATCCGGTTGTTCCTGCGGCGCATGCAGGCGCCCTGACGAGAGGCATGAGAGATCCATGAGCGGTATCGTCCGCGACACAACATTCGAGCGGCGTCTGGCCGCGCTGCTGAACGGCGGACAGTCCGCGCTCCTGCGGGGCGGGCGCCGCGGCGTGGAGAAGGAGTCGCTGCGCGTCACGCCCGAGGGCCGGCTCGTCCAGACACCCCATCCGCCGGCGCTGGGCTCGGCGCTCACCAGCGAGCACATCACCACCGATTACTCCGAGGCGCTGATCGAGCTGGTCACCCCGACGTTCACCACCACGTGGGAACTGCTGCAGTACCTGCTCGACCTGCATCAGTTCGTCTATCGCCATCTCGGTACGGAACTGCTGTGGGCCACCAGCATGCCGTGCCGGATCGACAGCGATGACGAAATTCCCATCGCCCGCTATGGCCGCTCGCACATCGGCCGCATGAAAAGCGTCTACCGCGAGGGACTCGGCGTGCGCTACGGCCGCATGATGCAGGCAATCTCGGGCGTTCACTTCAACTATTCGTTTCCGGCCCATTTCTGGCCTGCCTACGCCGAGGTGCTGCAGGCGCGCGATCACGGCCAGGAATTCGTCTCGGCACGCTACTTCGACCTGTTGCGCAATTACCGACGGCACGGCTGGATCGTGCTGTACCTGTTCGGCGTCTCGCCGGTCGTGTGCAAGTCCTTCCTCCGCGGCCGGTCGCACACGCTCCGGGATCTGACGGCCCATACGGCCTACGAGCCGAACGCAACCAGCCTGCGGATGAGCGACATCGGCTACCGCAATCGCAATCAGGCGGAGCTGACGGTCTCGGTGAACAGTCTCGCTGAGTACGTCCGCGATCTCAGCCGCGCTATCAGTACGCCGCACGCTCCGTATGCGGCCCTCGGCGTGAACGTCGATGGCCAGTACCGTCAGCTCAATGCCAACATCCTGCAGATCGAGAACGAGTACTACAGTTTCATCCGTCCCAAGCGCGTGGCCCGTTCCGGCGAGCGGCCGACCCAGGCGCTGCGGCGCGCCGGCGTCGAATATGTCGAAGTGCGCGCGCTCGACGTCAGCCCGTTCGATCCGGTCGGCGTGAACCAGAACAAGCTACGCTTTCTCGAGGCGTTCCTGGCGCTGTGCCTGCTGAAGGACAGCCCGCCGATCGCCGACAGCGAGCAGCACGCAGTCGACCTCAACCATCTCACGGTTGCCCGCCGCGGCCGCGAGCCGGGGCTGAAGCTCGTGCGCGAGGGGCGCGAGGTGTCCATGCTTGGCTGGGCCGGGGAGCTGCTCGAGGAAATGACCGCGCTCTGCGAGATCCTCGACGGAGGGGATGTGGCACGACCCTACTCGCAGGCGCTCGCGGTGCAGAGCGCCAAGATCGCTGACGCGGCGCACACGCCCTCGGCACGGTTGCTCGCCGAGCTGGCCACCACGGGGGAGTCCTTTTCCGAGCTGGCGCTGCGCATGTCGAAGCTGCACAAGGACTACTTCCTCGATCTGTACCCGCCGAACGAGGCACGCCTGGCCGAGTTCGCCGCGGAGGCCCGCACCTCCCTCGAGCGGCAGCAGGCCATCGAGGCGGGCGATCGCGGCACGTTCGAGGAATATCTCGCCCGCTATTTCGCCGCCTGAGCCACCCGGTCCGGTCAATCTCCCGCAGGGGACATTGCACGGCAGCGCCGGGTAGGCAATCCTTACCGGTTATGAACGCGCTTTCCGTCCGGGGATTGACCAAGACCTACCGCAACGGCGTGCAGGCCCTCAAGGGGATTGACCTCGCGGTCGAGCAGGGCGATTTCTTCGCGCTGCTCGGGCCGAACGGAGCCGGCAAGACGACCCTCATCGGCATCGTCACCTCCCTGGTGCGCAAGACCGGGGGCGAAGCCAGCATCTTCGGCTACGACATCGACCGGCAGCTCGAGGCCGCCAAGAGCTGTATCGGCGTGGTCCCGCAGGAGATCAACTTCAATCTGTTCGAGTCGCCCGAGACCATCGTGGTGAATCAGGCGGGCTTCTACGGTATCCCGCGCCGCCTGGCGCGCCAGCGTGCCGAGAAGTACCTGAAGCAGCTGCAGCTGTGGGACAAGCGCAATCATGCCTCGCGCGGTCTTTCGGGAGGCATGAAGCGCCGGTTGATGATCGCCCGGGCGCTGATGCACGAGCCGCGCCTGCTCATCCTGGATGAGCCCACGGCGGGCGTGGACATCGAGATCCGCCGCTCCATGTGGGACTTCCTGCGTGAGATCAACCGCAACGGCACGACGATCATCCTCACGACGCACTACCTGGAGGAAGCCGAGACACTCTGTCGCAACATCGCCATCATCGACGGTGGGCGGATCATCGAGCGCGATCGCATGAGCAATCTGCTGCGGCGGCTGCACACCGAGACGTTCGTGCTCACACTGAGCGCGCCGCTCGCGCAGGCCCCGGCGCTGGATCGCTATCCGGTGAAGCTGGTCGAGGAGACCACTCTGGAGGTGGAGGTGTCCAAGGACGAGAACCTGAACGAGCTGTTCGCGCAGCTCTCGGACCGGGGTATCGAGGTGTTGTCGATGCGGACCAAGGTCAATCGTCTGGAGGAAATCTTCCTGCGACTCGTCGAGAAGGGGGCCGCGGCATGAGCACCGTCATCGAGCAGCCGGGCGCGCATCCGCAGGCGCTGTCGCTGGCACAGATCCGCCGGGTCGGCTTCCAGACCATCGTCATCCGCGAGTACAACCGCATCGTGCGGATCTGGAGCCAGACCATCCTGCCCTCGGGGGTGACCGCGACGCTGTATTTTCTGATCTTCGGCGCTGTCATCGGCAGCCGGATCGGCTCCACGGACGGCATCAGCTACATGCTGTACATCGCGCCGGGACTGATCATGCAGGCCGTGATCATCAATTCCTACAACAACGTCGTCTCGTCGTTCTTCGGGGCGAAATTCGGCAAGCACATCGAGGAGCTGCTGGTCTCGCCGCTGCCGAGCTGGATCATCGTGTCCGGGTATGTGACCGGAGGGCTGGTGCGTGGCACCATGGTCGGGCTGCTGGTGAGCATCGTGACGCTGTTCTTCACGCATCTGCCGGTGGATCACCCGGTGATCGTGGTCGCCGCCGCCGCTCTGACCTCCGCGACCTTTGCCCTCGGCGGCTTCCTGAATGCGATGTTCGCCAAGAACTTCGACCAGATCAGCATCATTCCGAATTTCGTGCTGACGCCGCTGATCTATCTGGGCGGGGTGTTCTATTCGATCGCCCAGCTGCCGGCCTGGGCACACCATCTGTCGCTGATCGATCCGATTCTCTACATGGTGAACGCCTTCCGGTTCGGGTTCCTCGGTCTGTCCGACGTGCCCGTCGTCGTCGCGTTCACCATCATGCTCAGCGCCATCGTCGCGCTGTTCGCGACAGCCGTCCTGCTGCTCGATCGCAGCTCCGGTATCCGCGAGTGAACCGGTGCGGCCGGCGCCCCAGGGGCGCCGGCCGCACACCGGCTGTCCTGCTCCTCAGCCTTTGACCCAGGTACCGCCGCTGTTGCGGTAATACCAGCCGTTCTGCCGCGCGTGGGCGATCCAGCGGCTGGCAAACGTGCTGCGGATGCTGCTCGTCCATTCCGGGTGGCCGTTGGCGTCCGCGATCTGCGTGTACAGCTGGGACAGGTCTCGGTTCTGCGCCGCCACCAGCTGTGCCAGCCGCGCCCGCTGCATCAGCGGCACACTGCTCTGGTCGCGTATCGCGATGACACCCTCGGTGGTGATGCCGATGACGCCTTCCTGAAAGTACGGCTTAAGCTGCGCGAAGCGCTGATGCATGTCGGCGATGATTGCCCGGATCTGCGGCGTCGAGATGTCGAGGTCCGCCTGCTCAGCGGCCTGGGCCGCCGGCACCAGGGCCATCACGACACGCCCCGCGAGCCGCACGAGCAGGGGTCCGGCCCCCGAAGGCGGCGCGGCGCTTGAGGTCGGTGGCTGTGCGGCCGGCGTGCTCTGTGGTGCGGCGCTCTGGGTGCTCCCGCTGCCCGTTACGGCGTTGATGATCTTATCGGCCGCCTTCTGCGCCGCAGCGGCCGGGAAATACACGTTGACCGTTACGCAGCCGGCCAGCAGGGCCAGGGCCGTAATGATCAATGTCGTGCGGGCGGCACGGGGGGAGGCGCCGCAGGAGCTCTCGCCCGGGGCAGAACAGGTCGCGAATTGCATGAACATTCTCCACTCGAGTGGTGCAGACATTCTGTCACCGGCCGCTGAACGCCGCCTGAGCGAGGCGGCGCTGCCGGCACAAACCGCCTCGGAACGCATCTTAGCGCCGGGACGCGCTCAGTTCACTTTTACCCCACCGCTGCGGATACCCTGGCTGATCTGCGAGAGCATTTGCGGCCAGTTCACCCGCTGGACGTTGCCGATGATGTCCAGCCGCGGCAACCAGCTGCCCTCGACCAGATAGTAGCCGCCGTCGTCGCTCGGTCGCACGCCGGACATATGGCAGACCTCGTTGCGCAGCCGGCAGCCGATGGCGAGACGTCGGTAATGGAACGTCTTGAAGAAACGCAGGACCCCGGACTCGAGCGCTGCCGTCACTTGTCCCCCGCCGCCGCCGAATGCGGCGATGCGAGTGACCGCATTCTGACTGATGAGGTGCTCGGAGCGGTCTCCCGGCATCGTGTACAGGCGCGCGTCGAACGCAACCGGCGACCAGTCGAACAGTTTCAGACCCGTGATGTCGGCATCGATCCGACCCGTCATGGAACCGAATGCGAACGTGCGCGTGACCATGCCGAGATCCAACGCGCGCGCCATGACGTCGGCGTCGAGCTGCGGCCACTGTCCGAGCGGATCGTCCAGGCGGATATGGCTGCCGGTGATGACCCCATCGAACACGTG
The DNA here is from genome assembly GCA_021815925.1 of Pseudomonadota bacterium. Taxonomy (GTDB): domain Bacteria; phylum Pseudomonadota; class Gammaproteobacteria; order Steroidobacterales; family Steroidobacteraceae; genus 13-2-20CM-66-19. Next base: position 5,718 of record JAKAZL010000027.1, read on the forward strand.
TGCAACGAGCGCGCCGTTGAATGTCAGCACATGGTGGCGATATTGCACCAGGGGGATGTGGCCGTAGAGCTGGCCGTTCATGACCGGCCAGCCGAAGGCCTTCGACAGCAGCGGCATGCTGATCGGCGTCAGATCCGCGTCGAAGTCGAGCTGCGCGTGCGGCCTGCCGATGTTGCGGCCCACCAGGGTGTGCACGACGATCGCGCCGTCGAATATCGGCAGACGCACGTTGCCCCCGAGCAGCGCGAAGTTATGGTTCCAGGCCAGAAAGGTAAGCTGTGCCGGGCCGCCCGCAAGGCCGTAGAGACTGACCGCGCGCCAGCTGAGGTGCGAGTGTGCGACGGCGACACCCGAGGCGAGTGTCCAGTGAAGTGCGCCGTTGGCATCGCGGATCGCAAGGCGGGCGGCGGGATCTGAGAAGTCCAGGCCGTGTAATACCGCGTTGATCCGCTCGATGCGCCCGGCACGCAGCGCGAGCGAACCGCTGGCCCAGCCACCGCTCTTCAGCGCCCCGAGCGCGGTCGAGGCGAGGGACATCTGCAGGAAGCTGGTGTAGGCGCCGGGAAATGTGAGCCGGGCCAGGGTCAGGTGGGCGGAGCGGACCTGGAACGGGGTCGCCAGGGCGAGCAGCGCCGAGGCGTGGGCGTCGATCACGCCCGGTTCGTGCAGCTGCAGACTGGAAACCTCCAGCACCTGGCTGCCGTGCCGGACGGCCTTCAGGCGCAGCGTCACCGGATGCGCCGCCAGGTCGAGATAGACCGGGCCGGCGAGCGCCTGGCCACGGGAGCCCTGCAGCCGCAGCGTTCCCTCAGGACCGCTGCTGCCCGACTGGGCCGTGCCGCGCAGGGCGAGCGCAACGTGCTGCGCGACGACCGTCCCTGCCGCGTTGCTGAAATCCAAGCCAGGGCTGCGCGCGGCGAATTGCACCTGCAGCACGGGTCGATTCGTCGCTTGCAGCTGGAGGGAGAGCTTTCCGCCGACCGTGTCGCCGGTCGGCACGCGCAGCCACGGCTGCGCCAGGACGACGGCTCGGGCGATATCGATGCCCGCGGCGCTCGCCGTGACGTGCCAGACTCCGGGACGAAGTGTCCCGGAGAGGCTGGCCTGCCCCCCGGCTAGCGTCACATTCTGGGCGCGTACGGCGATGCGTCCCGTCTGCGTGCCGTAACTTGCCGAGACCGCTCCACGCAGTTCGCCGAGCGCTCCGGCGAGCGCCGCGAACTGGCCGCCCCGGCAGCTCATCGTCTGACCGATGTGCACGTGGTCGCACGTGAGGTGGACGGTCCGCAGCGGCGGGGTGCCGGCGCTGCGCAGGCGAACGGATGCGGCGTGCGCCTCGAGCGACAGCCCCGAGACACCCAGGCGCACCGTCACCTGCGCGCCCCCGATGAGCGTCCTGGGAGCCTGTGCGCGGCCGACCGTGAGCGTCACCTGCTCGATGGCCTGGGCCGGTCCGGCAGCGACGATCAGGGCACAGGCCGCCCAGTGCGCGTGCTGCAACAAAGATTTCACTGAACTGTCATCCCGTGGACTTACATCCCGCCGATCCTGGTGCGGCGAGAGAACCCGCACCCACCATAGTGCACGCCCGGAAGCCCCAATGAAAGCGACCGCACTGACCGAGTGGATCGCACGAGCGGATGCGGCGGACTATGCACTGTGCCGCCGGCTGAACCGCGGTGCCGCCTTCGCTCTGCCGCGGCGGATTTTTCAGCTCGCCAGCCGCCTGGGCGACGGGATCCTCTGGTATGCGGTCATCCCGGCGCTGCCGTTGCTTTACGGGCGCACAGCGCTGCGGCCGGCGGCGGTGATGGCGCTCACCGGCATCGCCGGACTGGCGCTGTACAAGCTGCTCAAGCACACCCTGGTGCGCGAGCGACCGTTTCTGAGGTATTCGAACATCGATCTGGCCGGGGCCCCGCTGGACCGCTACAGCTTTCCCTCCGGACACACGTTGCACGCTGTGTGCTTCACGGTCCAGATCACCGCCCACTATCCGCCGCTCGGCTGGGTGCTGATCCCGCTGACCGTCCTCATTGCCGGCTCGCGTCCGGTGCTCGGTCTGCACTATCCGACCGACGTGCTGGCCGGCGCGCTCCTCGGGCTCGCTCTGGGCGCGCTCGGCGTCGCACTAGCCTGATGCGCGTCCTGTTCATCTCCGATGTGTACTTTCCGCGGGTGAACGGGGTGTCCACCTCGATCGGCACGTTCCGCGCCGATCTCAGACATCTCGGCGTGCAGACGGTGTTGGTGGCGCCGAGCTATCCGGCGCAAGCACCGGCTACGGACGCCGATGTGATCCGGGTGGCCGGCGGCCGCGTCCCCGGTGACCCGGAGGATCGGCGCATGTTGTGGCGTTCGCTCGCCGGGGCGCTCGCCGACCTGGAGCGCCAGCCGTTCGACCTGGTGCACATCCACACGCCGTTCGTCGCGCATTACGCAGGTGTGCGGTATGCCCGCCGTCGCGGGTTGCCCTGCCTGGCGACCTATCACACGTTCTTCGAGGAATACCTGCATCACTACGTTCCGGCGCTGCCCCGGCGCGTCGGGCGCGCCTTGGCGCGGAGCTTCACGCGGTCGCAGTGCGCGGCGATGCGCGCACTGGTGGCGCCGTCGGAGCCGCTGCGCCAGGTACTGCGCGAGTACGGTGTCGAGACGCCCGTTCACGTCATCCCGACCGGGCTGCCCGCCGACCGATTCGAGCCCGGCGACGGCCGGCGCTTCCGCGAGCTGATTGGCGTGTCGCCCGAACGGCCCCTCGTCACCTACGTGGGGCGAGTCGCGCACGAGAAGAACATCGAGTTCCTGATACGGGTCTTCGTCCGGGTCCGCCAGAGCTGTCCGCAGGCGTTGCTCGTGATTGCCGGCGAAGGTCCGGCTCGCGAGGGACTGAAACGGCTCGCCGCCGCGTGCGGCATCGCGGCGGACGTGCGTTTCGTCGGCTACCTGGACCGTGGCACCTCGCTTCTCGATTGCTACGCGGCGGCCTCTGCGTTCGTGTTCGCCTCGCGCACCGAGACCCAGGGACTGGTGCTGCTCGAGGCCCTGGCTCAGGGCACGCCGGTGGTTTCCACGGCTGCGCTGGGCACCAAGTCGATTCTTGCGCCGGCGTGCGGGGCATTGATCGCCGAGGAGCACGAAGAACCGTTCGCCGCCGCGGTGATCCGCGTCCTCACCGATTCCGAATTGCGCAGCACGCTTGCTCAGCAGGCCCGGGTTTATGCGCGCGGCTGGTCGTCGGTCACCATGGCCGGGCGTCTCGCCGAGCTCTACCACGACGTGTGTCGCACGCGGTAGCGTGCCGCCGTGAGGGTTGGCGCCCTACGCCTTGGGCGGACAGTCGATCGTGGTCGTGACAAACCCGACCGCGCCGAGCTGCGACCATGTGTCGGCGTCGAACGCGAACTCGACGACGGTGCAGGTCGGCAGGTGATCGACTGCACGGCAGAACCTGCGCGCCAGCTCGCTCAGACCCGGATCATGTCCGACCAGCATGACGCACTGCAGCGGCGGATCGAGTCCATGAATGACCTCGAGCACCGCGGCGGCGCTGCCCGGATATAGCCGCTCGTCCACGACGATGCCGGCACGATCGTAGCGCAGGGGTCGGGCCATCAGCTGCGCCGTGGCCAGTGCCCGTCGCGCCGGACTGGACAGCAGCAGATCAGGTTGCGCACCGCGGCGGTGCAGCCGCTCGGCCATGCGGGGCGCATCGCGCCGGCCCCGATCGGTCAACGGTCGGTCGTGGTCGGACAGCGCAATCTGATCGCGCGCAGCTTTTGCATGGCGCACAAGAATCAGGGTCTTCATATCTCACCGTGTGCCGCGCGCCACAGTCACCTTCGCCCGGCAATGCCCGCCGCGCGGCGCTGCGGGCAAGCATAGCGCAGCCCTGTGCGCCCGGTCCGCCGTCGTGACGCCAGCCCGCGCCGAGCGTCGGCCGATTGCGCTACACTCGCCGCCGAACATGCACAGGCGGCGGGTGGCACAGACTGAGGCGCGGGACGCCGGGACGTCCGACGGGACCGCGCCCGCGCAGGGGGAACTCTGTTCGCCGGAGGAGGCCTTTCAGCCGCCGTGGTGGCTGCGCAACCGGCACCTGCAGTCGATGTTGGCCAGCGTCGCTCTGCGGCGTGGGCCGATCGTGCGTCGCGCCCGCAGCCTGCTCGAGGCGCAGCAGGAGCTGCTGCTCGAGTGCGGTGACGGCGTCCGCCTGCAATGCTGGCGCTCGCGCCGCGCCGCGGGAGGACCGCCGGTCGTCGTGCTGCACGGCTGGGAGGGCAGCGCCGAGTCGCTGTATGTCCTGTCGCTCTCGCAGCAGCTGTACGAGCGGGGCTTCGATGTGTTCCGGCTCAATCTGCGCGATCACGGCGAGACACATCAGCTGAACGCCGGGCTGTTCCACTCCTGCCGTCTGGAGGAAGTCTGCGGCGCGCTGCAGGCGGTCCAACAGCTCGCCGCGGCGCCGCTGCGGCTCGTCGGGTTCTCCCTGGGCGGCAATTTTTTGCTGCGCGCCGCGGCACAGGCGCGCACGGCCAACCTGGATCTGGTGCAGGTCGTCGCGGTCTCCCCGGTGCTCGATCCGCACGAGACACTGCGGGCGCTGGAGGAGGGATTTGCCGGCTATACCTTGTACTTCGCGCGCAAATGGTGGCGGTCGCTGCGCAAGAAGGAGGCGCTGTGGCCGGACGAATACGATCTGGGCGATCTGCGCGGGGTGAACGATCTGCGGCGCCTGACCGCGGAACTGATCGGACGGTACACGGACTTCGCCACCCTCGATGAGTACCTGCACGGGTACTCGATCACCGGCCAACGGCTGGCCACGCTCGAGACGCCGGCTCTGATCATCACCTCGCTCGACGATCCGATCATCCCGGCGCAGGATCTGCAGCGCCTGGCGCGACCGGCGTCTTTGCGGCTGTTGACGACCCGCCGTGGGGGGCACTGCGGATTTCTCGAACGCCTGACCGGGCCCACGTGGGCCGAACAGCGCATCGTCGCGGAGTTCCTGCGTACGCCGCTGCGCGAGTCCCGCGACGCGCGCACCCCGGAAGTGGCTTAAGCGTCAGCGGATCAGCTCCCCGCGTGCGGCCGGATCCCCCGACCGGAAGACCCCAGTCTCTGCCGGAGGACAGAGCGGGGGGCGACGGCCCCGCGGCGCAAAGCCCGGGGCGTACACTGGGTCCATGCGACGCACCGCTCTTGCCCCATCTGCCGCCCTGCGCGAACCGGCGCCCGCCGGCCGCGACGGGGTGCGTGCGCAGGTGCTGGCCAACGGCCTGCAGGTGATCCTCTGGCCGGTGCACCACATTCCGAGCATCGCGCTGAACCTGTGGGTGCGCGCGGGCAGCCGCAACGAGCGGCCGGGCATCACGGGGCTCGCACACTTCTTCGAGCACATGATGTTCAACGGCACGCGCTCGCGCGGACCCGGAGAGTTCGACCGCCTGATGGAGGCCCAGGGAGGGGCGAACAACGCCTTTACCAGCGACGATGTCACCGTGTACGAGGACTGGTTCCCCGCGCATGCGCTCGAACTGGTGTTGGAGCTGGAGGCCGATCGGGTGGCCCACCTGGCCTTCGCGCCGGAGCTGATCGAGAGCGAGCGCGGCGTGGTGGCCTCCGAGCGGCGGCTGCGGGTCGAGGACAACAATCACGGCCTGCTGGCCGAACGGGTGCAGGCGGCGGCCTTCACCGTTCACCCGTACCGCTTTGCGACCATCGGCTCGCCGCAGGACATCCGCGCCTGGCGGCTGGAGGATCTGCAGGAGTTCTACCGGACCTACTATGCGCCGAACAACCTCACGTTGACCCTCGCGGGTGATTTCGACACCGAGACCGCGGTGCGGCTCGTGCGACGCTACTTCGAGCCGATCGCGGCGCAGCCATCCCCGACACCGGTGCGCGAGCGCGAGCCACCGCAGGGGGAGGAGCGGCGGGTGACTTTGCGCCGCAAGGTGCAGACGCCCCTGGTGCAATGCGCGTACAAGGCGCCGGCGGCAGCCGACGAGCGCGCCAGCGCAATCCACCTGCTCATGTCGGTACTGATGGAAGGCGATGCGTCGCGCCTGCACCGTGCGCTGGTCGAGGAGCAGCAGGTTGCGATCGAGGTCGGTGGCCATTGGCAGGAGGGCTTCGACCCCGGACTGCTTTGGCTGTCGATGACGCTGCCGCACGATACGCCGCCCGAGCGCGCCCTCGCCGCGCTCGACGCCGAACTCGAGCGGGTGCTCGAGGCGGGTGTCACGCAGGCCGAACTCGAGCGGGCGCGCAACCTGGCGATCGTCGGCTTCTGGAAGCGGCTCGCGACCATCGACGGCAAGGCGCACCTGCTCGGGGAATATGCCGTATTCCACTCGCAATGGGCGGAGCTGTTCGAGGAGCCGCGCCGTCTGGCCGAGGTCACCCGCGAGCAGCTGCGCGGAGTGGCTGCCGACATCCTGGCGCCCCGCCAACGCACGGTGGGCATCCTGGCGCCGAACGGTGCCCGCTCGCGGGTCCGCCCCTGATGGTGCGGGTGCCGGCGCACGAGCGTCTCGTGCTCGCCAACGGCGCAACGCTGATCCTGCTGCCGCGCCGTGACGTGCCGCTGCTCGCCTGCCAGGCGCTGCTGCGCGGCGGCAGTGTCTCCGATCCGCCGACGCTCCCGGGCGTCGCCTCGCTGGTGGCCGCGCTGCTGGAGAAAGGCGCCGGGGCGCGTGATGCCTACGCATTCGCCGAGACCGTCGAGGGTGCGGGCGGCAGCTTTGCTGCGGCCGCCGGGCCGGAGGCGATCTCGCTGCGCAGCCAGTTCCTTGCGCGCGACCAGGACCTGATGCTCGAGCTGCTCGCCGACGCGCTGCGTACGCCGCGGCTCGCGGCAAACGAATTCGAGCATCTGCGCTCGCGGCAGATTGAGTTCATCAAGGCGGTGAAGGATTCCGAGCCGGCCGAGCTGATCGATGCGTACGGCCGGGCGCTGGTGTTCTGCGGTCACCCCTACGCGCAACCGGTGCACGGCAGCGAGTCGTCCCTCGCCCGCATCACGCACGCCGAGGTGCTCGAGTACCATCGGGCGCAGTTCGGGGCCGATCGGCTGATCCTGGTGCTTGCCGGCGACCTCGACATGCGCCAGGCCGAGCGGGCGGTTAGCGCGGCAATCGCCTCCTGGCCGCGCGCCGGTGTGCGTGCATCCCTGCCGTCGTCCCCGCCCAGCGCTCCTCGGGTGTTGCTGGTCGATGCGCCGGGTGCGGCGCAGACGCACTTCTGGCTCGGCACCACCGGCGTCGATCGCCATTACCCGCGCCGCGCGGCGCTCGATCTGGTCAACACGCTGTTCGGCGGCCGGTTTACCTCATTGCTCAACGCCGAGCTGCGCATCAAGTCCGGGCTGTCGTACGGGGCGCGCTCGAGCTTCGTGCGCGGCAGCGTGGCGGGCGAATTCGCCATCCGCTCCTTCGTCGAGACCGCCAAGACCGTGCGTGCGATCCGACTGGCGCTGCAGGCGCTCGAGCGGCTGCATCACGAGGGCGTGAGCGCCGAGATGCTCGCATCGGCGCGGGCCTACACGCTGGGTCAGTATGCTCTGGGCCTGGAAACCGCCGCCGATTGGGCTGGCGCGCTCGCCGAGATCGAGTTCTTCGGCCTCGGGACGCGCTACATCGACGATTACCCGGACCGGCTCGCCGAAGTGGACCCCGACGCGGCACGCGCGGTGATCGCCGAGGCGTTCCCGACCCCGGATCGCCTGACGCTCGCGGTGATCGGCGATGCCGAGCGGATTGCCGAGCAGCTGAGCGAGTTCGGGCCCGTCGACTCCATGCGCCTTACCGACCCGGACTTCAGTCCTGGTGCGCTGGCACACGAAGCGCTGGCGTGAGCGGATAAAGGGGGGCGTGCTCGGCCGGACCGGCGCGTCCTCTGGCCTCGGACCTTTGCGTCTGTTGCCCGGGTCATCCGGTGTGGATTCCGGGAGACGGACCGCGCTCTAGAGGGGGGTGAGCATCGTTCCGTCCCCCGGACCCGTTCGGATCGCCGGGCGCGAGGTGGATTCCGGGAGACGCGGCGGTCTCATGAGGGGGGGAGAGCCCGCCCCGTCTCCCGGATCCGTCAACTGCCGCGCGCCTGTTCCTGCGGCGGATGTGATCGCAATGCACTCAGATCATCGACGACAAAGCTGGCCTGTGGCGCGAGCCATTGTGCGCTGGCGAGATCCGCCTGCGCGCCATGCGCATCGCCGGACAGCCAGCGCAGCACCGCCCGGTCGGCGTAGGCCACCGCCAGCGCGCGGTCGCTGCGGGACAGGCTCGCCGTGCTCCACGGCTCGGACTCGAGGCGCCGCCGCGCGGCCGAGCGGACGGCGGCATCGCAGGCGACGTGTGCATCGCGCCACTGTTTTGTCATGGTCCATGCCACGCAACGGTTGGCGTTGAATGCCGCCGAGTCGTCCTGGTTGCTGCGATGCATGCGCAGTTGCCGCACTGCAGCGGGGTAACGGCCGGCGAGCAGATCTTGTCCGGCCGGACCCGCGCCGTATGCGGTCAGAACGAACGGATGGATTTGCGTGGTCGCGCGGGCAGCGCCCGGTGCCGCCAGCGACAGGCCGGCGTACAGTGCCAGAGACAACGCGCTCAGGGTGCGGCAGTGCGGTAACATGATGGACTCTCCCGTCGGTGGCGCTCTGTTGGGGCGATGCGTCAGCGCGGGGTCAGCATAGGTGGCTGCAGGAACGGTCACAAACGAAAAGAATTGAGCGATGCATGAGCTTGACTCAATCAACGCACGCTCTCCTCGGTGCCCGTGCCGAACTCCTCCAGCATCCACTCGGCGAGCGCGTGCACATCCGGTTTGTCGCCGTCCTTGGCGCGGTGCACCAGATAATAGGCATCGGTGGTAGTCAGCTCGACGGCGAATATCCGCGCCAGCGTTCCTGCGCGAAAGCGGTCCGCACAGTGCGCCGTGGGTACGAGCGCCACGCCGATGCCGTGCTCGGCGGCGCGCACCACGGCGTGCATCGAGTCGAGTTCGATCACGCGGCTCGCCTCCGGCGCCTCGATGCCAACTTCTTGCGCCCACGCGCTCCAGGCGTTGGCGGACGCCTTGTGCACGAGCAGGGTCAGCTCCCGGAAGACCGTGCTGCCCAGCCGCGCGACCGCCGGCAGATGCCGCGGTGCGCACGCCGCAGTTAACGACAAGGAAAAAAGACGCGTGCTCTGTACGCCCAGTGGTTCGGCCTCGAGCAGCAGGACCGACACATCGACACCGGCCGAATGAAGCTCGGGACGCGGGTCATGCGAGTCGATGTGGATGTCGAGCTGCGGGTGTCGTGCGCAAAACGCGTCGAGCCGCGGAATCAGCAGCTCACTGGCGAAAAACTGCGGCAGCGCCATACGCACGCTGCGCCGGCCGCCGCCGCGTGCGATCTGCGCGACGCTGCGATCGAGTGCCTCGAGCAGCGGCTCGATTTCCTCGAGCAGCGTCGCGCCGGCGCGCGTCAGCTCGAGCGAGCGCGGCCGGCGTTCGAACAGACGCAGCCCGAGCGTCTGCTCGAGCTCCTTCATCTGGTGGCTTACCGCCGATGGAGTCAGGTACAGCTCGTCGGCGGCGAACTTGAAGCTGCGCTGCCGCGCGGCAACGCAGAAAACCCGCAGACTGCGGGTCGGCGGTGGACGGGAAAGGCGCATCAGTGCGGTCATCGGGACATCGTGTGAGCGATGTATTGCAATCGCTGTGCCACGACCGTGAATTCCCTAGGAGCCCGCAGAGCCGGTTCTGCCGCTGATCCGCCGGCGCGCTGCCTCGAAATGGGCGCCGCCGACGGCGTGCTGCACCAATTCGGGGCGCAGTGCGGGGGGGCCGCGCGCGAGCCGCGGCGCTCTACTGGCCGAAGCGCTCCGCCGCGCCGGCCAGGTACGCAGCCTCTTCCGGTGTGTCGATGCGGCCGAGCGCGACGTTGCGGTGCGGGAAGCGTCCGAAGCGGCGGATGATGGCGTGGTGTTGCTCGGCGGACGCGCACGCCTCGGCGAAGAACGGTCGCAGCTCACTCGGCGCCTCCTCGAGGAGCCGTCGGAACGCCGCGACCGACTCGTCCTGCACGTCCAGCCGCTCGGCGTGCTGCAGCGGCACGCACAGGAACAGCCGCTCGAGCGGCGAGAGCGCTGCGTCGGCCGCCGCCTGGATCCCCGAGAGCGCAAGTTCCAGCGCAGGCGCGTCGCTGGCAAAAGCACGCGCGGTACCGCGGTAGGCGTTGCGCGGAAGTTGATCGAGCAGCAGGATCAGCGCGAGGCGCCGGTGGGGGCTCGCGGCCCAGGCCTTAAGTGCCCCGTCGGCCGCGCGCTGCATCAGGGCGCCGAAGCGCTCACGGATCATCTGGTCGATCGCCGCCTGTTGCGGCGTACCGCTCACGCCACCGAACCAGAGCGACTGGCGGTCACGCACCGTGTGCGCTCCGAGTGGCGCCGGACCGAACCAGAATCGATTGACCTCGCGCGCCTCGTCCGCCGGAATCTGGCCGCGCGCCGTGCTCATGACGGGCTACTCGCAGAGACTCTCGAGATATCCCTGGGCGACCGCCGAGAGGCGCTTGCGCGCCAGGGCGCGCGCCTTGGGCGCATCGACGATGTACTCGAGCGGGCCGGAGACCAGCATCTGGCGGATGCCGGGATGCCGTGCTGAGGCCCGGGCCATCTTGTTGAGCACGGTGAAGCCGCGGTTGATTTTCTGGCGGGGCGCGCGGTTCTGTTCGATGGTGCGGGCCAGGTACTGGCCGAAGCGCGCGTAGAGAAAGTAGTCGTCATCGCCGACCTGGAAACGGGCTTCGGCGAAAAAATCCGGAAAATTCCTTTCCAGATACGAATTGACGCTGCACAGAGCGGGACGGGGATCACGATCGGGCGACGCAGTTCGTTGCTTCATTTCGCTCGCCACACCTCCTGAGGGTCCGGACCGCCATCGCTGGGCGCCGCGGGCGGCACCACACCCCGCGACGCGGCGCGAATGGTGCGCGAGATGCCCGCGTGATGCAAGCAAAATTGCGGCACGGCGCGCGCCGCGCCCCGCCTCAGCGGTCGTGATTGTCGCCGCCGGGTTGGGTCGGGCGTTGCACGCGCTGTCGCCAGGCCCGCGCGGCGATCTGAACAGTCAGAGCGATCGCCACCAGGAGGGCCAGTGCGCTGGTCGCGAGAGTCAGGTTCAACATCCTCTCCAGCGTCCGGTCGCGCAGCTGCGACCAGCGGTTCGACGTTTCGGTGATCCGCAGGCGGGCAATCACGCCGCGACCGCCCAAGCCGGGAATGGGCGCGGTCGCCGTGATGCGTGCGTGATGCTCGGAGCGTGTCAGCCGGCGGAACAACCGCGCGAGCAGTCCCGGTTGCGGCGCGGGGATCGTCGGTGGGATGGGCCGATCGGCCGCGGCCAGTGCTTGCCCCGTCGGGGTGGTGACCGACAGCCTCAGGCCGGCGCGCAGCAGGCGGTTCAGGTACGGCGGCAGTGCCGCCGAGGCGAGAATCAGGCCTCCCCGGGCGCGCCGGGTGTCGGGCTGAAGCATGCCGTAGCGAAGCGGCACGCCGCCGCGGGCAGCCCGATCGTCGACCTCGATGCCGAACGGGCCGCCGAGCATCGACAGTGGGATCGACAGTTCGAGGTCGTAGCCGCCGGGACGCATCTGCAGTGCGCCGCCGATGCGCGGATCGATGAGCGCGCGCCGGCGGCCATACTCGCCGCGCACGATCCGATGCGCCATGACGGGGCCGGCGCCGCTCAAGGCCAGGAATTCGCTATGGGAATGCCCCTGCGGACCGGCAAAGCCGAGCCAGATGCGATCGCCCCGGGTGCTGCGGCGCAGCGGATCGGCGAGCGGGGCGTCGAACACCACGTGCGGATCGGTGACACGGACCAGCACGTAGAGGACGCGGCCGTTGACGCCGCTCACGACCTCGAAGTGGCGCGGCCCGTTGTCGTAGCGGCGCTCGAGGCCTGCGAGCGGCGAGCCGCCGGCGGCGCCGCCCGCGAGGTCGATCGGCGCCGCCAGCGGCACGGGAATCAGATCAAAGACGCCGGCGCGTGTCCCCTGCGCCGGATAGCGGTAGATGAGGCGCGTGCGGCCCTGCATGGAGGCGGCGAGGGTTACGGCCAGCGAGTGCAGGTTCTGCCGTTCGCTCTGCCGCAAGGCCGCCTGCATCTGGCGGGCATAGCGCACCCCGTCCCAGGGCAGCACCAGGCTCACCAGGAGCAGCAGAGCGAGCTTGAGCCAAGACTGCATCAGATCGTTTAAGCCATCGGTCGGTCAGGCCGTTTTATAGTGCGGCCTGCGCGTTACGGGAGTGGACAGCGAAGACCATGAAGATACCGGAGATTCTGATCGTCGAGACGGTGCATCAGCCGGGCAGCCTGGCTGCGGTGCTGCAGGTGATCGCCGAGGCGGGCCTGACGATTCAGCACCTGACGGCGGTGCGGCGCGTGCAGGGTCGAACGCTCTGGGAAATCACCCTGGAGATGGACGAGGAGGCCAATTATGGCCTGTACGAGCGCATCGACCAGCTGCCGAACGCGCGGTTCATCGGCAAGTCCGACCGGGTATTCAACCGGCATCGCGGCGGCAAGATCCACATGGCGGCGAGCCTGCCGATCAACACGCTGCAGACGCTGCGCGACGTCTACACCCCCGGGGTGGCGCGGGTGTGTCTGGCGATCGAGCAGGACCCGCAGCTCGCGCACGAGTACACCAGCATCGACAAGACCGTGGCGATCGTGACGAACGGCACGGCCATTCTCGGGCTGGGCAATATCGGTCCGCTCGCCGGCCTGCCGGTCATGGAGGGCAAGGCGGCGCTGTTCGCCGATCTGATCGGACTGTCCGGCGTGCCCATCCTGCTGGAAGAGACGCGCCCTGAGCGGGTCGTCGAACTCATCGCCGGCATCCACCTGTCCTTCGGCGCCATCCAGCTCGAGGACTTCGCCGCACCGGAGTGTTTCGAGATCGAGCGCGCTCTGCGCGAGCGGCTGGACAAGCCGGTGCTGCACGATGACCAGCACGGCACCGCGGTCGTGGCGCTCGCGGCGCTGATCAATGCCGCGCGGCGCGCCGGGCGCAGCCTGACGGACAGTACCGTCGGGCAGATCGGGCTGGGGGCGGCCGGAACGGGAATCGTGCGATTGCTGCGCGCCTATGGGGTCAACCGAGTGCTCGGTGCGGACCGCAACCCCGAGGCGATCGCGCGCATCCGCGGGCTGGGCGCCGAAGGGGCGGGCCTGGAAGAGATCATGCAGCGCGCCGACATCGTGGTCGCCACCACCGGGGTCAAGGACCTCATCCGCCCCGAATGGGTCCGGCCCGGCCAGGTGATTCTCGCGTTGTCGAATCCCGATCCTGAGATCGAGCCGCTGGTGGCGCGCGAGCACGGTGCGGCGTTCGCGGCCGACGGCAAGGGTATCAACAACGTCCTGGCGTTCCCCGGGCTGTTCAAGGGTGTGCTCGCCGCCAAGGCCAAGCAGTTCACGGACGGCATGCTGATGGCCGCGGCGCAGACGCTGGCGGAGCTGGCACCTCTGGCGCAGGAAGATGCCCTGGTGCCCGATCCGCTCGACAAGGGCGTTCACGAGCGGGTGGCCGCCGCGGTGCTGGCGGCGGCGCACTGAGCGCCTGCGCAGTGCCGCGGTCTCAGGCCGGGACCGGCTCCGGCCCCATGATCCCGCGCAGCTTGCCGAGCGCGTTGGCTTCAATCTGGCGGATGCGCTCGGCCGACACCCCGTACTGGTCAGCGAGCTCGTGCAGCGTCGCCTTGTCCTCGCGCATCCAGCGCCGCTCGAGGATGTCGCGGCTGCGCGCGTCGAGTCTCTCGAGCGCACCGCGCAGGCGGACCGAGGAGTCGCTTTCCCATTCAGCCTCCTCCACCTGGTCGGCCGGGTCGGCATCGGGCGCCGGCAGATACGCTGCCGGGCTATAGCTCTCCTCCTCGTCGGCATCCGGTGCCGGATCGAACGCCAGGTCGTGGGCCGCGAGGCGCTTTTCCATCTCGGTCACTTCGCTGGCCGTGACGCCGAGATCGCGCGCCACCGCGGCGGTCTCCTCGACCGACAGCCAGGTCAGGTTCTTCTTCATGCGCCGCAGGTTGAAGAAGAGCTTGCGCTGCGCCTTGGTGGTGGCGATCTTCACCAGCCGCCAGTTGCGCAGGACGTATTCGTGGATTTCGGCGCGGATCCAGTGCACGGCGAAGGACACCAGGCGCACGTTCAACGACGGGTCGAACCGCTTGACGGCCTTCATCAGCCCGACGTTGCCTTCCTGGATCAGATCGCCGAATGGCAGGCCGTAGCCGCGATAGCCGCGGGCAATGTGCACGACGAAACGCAGATGAGCCAGCACCAGCTTGCGCGCCGCCTCGAGATCCCCTTCGTCCCGGAAGCGCACCGCGAGCGCGCGCTCGGCCTCACGGTCGAGGACGGGGATCCGGCTGACGCGGTCGACGTACGCATCGACGCTGCCGATGGGGCCGGCAAGCGTGAATTCGCACGGTCGGGCAATCAACGCAGTCGCTGGACTCATGGATGCTCCCAGAGGACTTTGGCGCAAGTTTAGCACTCGCTGGGTTTGAGTGCTAAGCCGCCCCCAGGGTTCCCGGGCCTGCGGCAGTTTATTATTGTTACGCTTAAGATAGAGGCGAATTTCTCGGCTCCAGCGCAGACCAAAGCGTGTCAATTTTCACAATGGCGCCGCAGGGACCCGCTATCCTGCGCGCAACGTTTCAGGGGCCTTCGGCCCGCGGATTCTGGCGATGGAAGGGGACCGATTTGGCAAGCACGGCATCGACTGCGACTCACGAACTGACGTACGACCGATTCACGATCCTGCTGCACTGGCTGACCGCGTTCCTGGTGGTCACGCTGTGGGCGCTCGGACAGTCCATTGGGTTCTTCCCCGAGGGTCCGTTCCGCAAGGGGCTGCTCGGGGTGCACATCCTGCTCGGCATCACGGTCGGGGCCGTGGTCCTGGTGCGGATCGGCTGGCGGCTCAGCCGTGGTCGGCGTCTGCCGTCGGCAGACCAGGGGGCACTGGAGTGGGTGGCCAAGGGGGCTCACCTTGGGCTGTACCTGCTGCTGGTACTCACGGTGGCCTTCGGTGTGGGCCGCGCCTGGGTGCACGGGGTTGAAGTGTTCCACTGGTTCACCTTCCCGCGGCCGGCGTTCGCCACGCGGGCGATCACGCGCACCGTCAGCGAAGTGCACGGCGACCTTGGCGATATCATCGTGATCGTCGCCGGGCTGCACGCGGCCGCCGCCCTGTTCCATCATTACGGCCTGCGCGACTCGGTGCTGCGGCGGATGCTGCCCGGCAAGCGACGCGACTAGCGGTGGGACTTCCGGCCGGACCGCAGGCCCGGTAGGCTCGCGGTTTCGCGCCCAGGGCCGCCGCGGGCCCGATCGGATCGCGCATGCCGGAACTGCCTGAAGTCGAAACCACGCGCCGCGGCATCGAGCCGCACGTGACCGGGCGAACGATCGTCGCGCTCGCGGTGTACGAGCCGCGGCTGCGCTGGCCGGTGCCCCGGAGTCTGCCGGCGCAGCTGGCGGGCCGGCGCATCCTCGGCGCGGGCCGGCGAGCGAAGTATCTGCTGCTGGAACTCGACGGCGGCACGCTGATCGTGCACCTCGGTATGTCCGGCTCGCTGCGCGTGCTCGCCGCCGGGGAGCCGCGGCTGCGCCACGACCAGTACGACCTGCGGCTCGATTCGGATCGGATCCTGCGCTTCAACGATCCGCGCCGCTTCGGCAGCCTGCATTACACGAGCGGCGGTGCGGCGCAGCATCCGCTGCTGCGTCACCTGGCGCCGGAGCCGCTCGAGGCGTCGTTCACGACCGAGTATCTCTGGGGCGTCACCCGGGGCCGTCGCCTCGCCATCAAGCAGCTGCTCATGAACAGCCGCCTGGTGGTCGGTGTCGGCAACATCTACGCCAACGAGGCGCTGTTCCGGGCGCGGATCCGTCCGGGGCGCGAAGCCCGGCGCCTGCGGCGCGCCGAGGTGGCCCGGCTGGTGCAGGCGGTGCGCACAGTGCTGAGACAGGCCATCCGCGTGGGTGGGACGACGTTGCGCGATTACGTCGGCGCGGACGGGTCGCCGGGTTATTTCCGCCAGAAGCTCTACGTTTACGAGCGCGCCGGGCAGCCCTGCCGGGTGTGCAGCACACCCATCCGTCAGCGCCGCCAGCAGGGCCGCTCGAGTTACTACTGCCCGGCGTGTCAGCGCTGAGGCTTCAGGTGCCGCGGCGCTTCTTCAGCTCTTCTTCGACGAGCGGATGCACGAATTCGCTCACGTCCCCGCCGAGCACCGCGATCTCGCGCACGAGGGTCGAGGAGATGAACGTGAACTGCTCCTGCGGCGTCAGGAACACGGTCTCGATGTCACGCTCGAGATGACGGCTCATGTTGGCCAGCTGGAACTCGAACTCGAAGTCCGATACGGCGCGCAGGCCGCGAACGATGACCCGGGCTCCCTGCTTGCGTGCGAACTCGACCGTGAGGCCGGAGTAGCCGAGCACCTGGACATTGGGCAGCTCGGCGAGCACGCGGCGCGCCATCTCGACCCGCATCGGGAGCGAGAACATCGGCGCCTTGTTGGGGTTGGCGGCGATCGCCACGATGACCTGATCGAAAATGCTCGCGGCGCGACGCACCAGATCGTGGTGGCCATTCGTGATGGGGTCGAACGTCCCCGGGTACACGGCGTTGCGGTTCATTCTGCAGCGATCCCCCTGTGTCGCGAATACAGATGATACCCGACCTGCCCCGAACGCTTGTCCCGCTCGTGCGCCCAGCTCGCCGGCACCGGTGGTGGGTGCGCGGCGGGGCATTCCAGGTACACCCGCGCCCCGCTCGCCAGCCAGCCGCCACTCTCCAGCCGCGCGCTGACCTCGGGCAGGATCGAGGAGTCGAACGGTGGATCGAGGAAGACGATGTCGAACGGCCGGGCTGCGCCGTCGAGAAACGTCCGCGCATCGGCGCAGAGGACAGCCCAGTCGTGCCGGCGCTCGCGGTCCCACTCCTCCAGAAGCGCCTCGATTGCCCGGGCGGCCTCGCGGTCACGCTCGACAAACGTCACGTGCGCCGCGCCGCGCGAGAGCGCCTCGAGTCCCAGCGCGCCGCTGCCGGCGAACAGATCCAGGCAGCGCGCACCGGGCAGGGTGGCCATCAGCCAGTTGAACAGCGTCTCGCGGACGCGGTCAGGCGTCGGGCGGATGGCCGGGGCGGCCGGGAAGCGCAGCCGGCGGCCGCGCCAGACGCCCCCGATGATGCGCAGCGTGCGCGCGGCGCCCCCGCGCGGGTGCGTTTGAGACGAACTGTTCAAGCGCTGTCTTTCGAACGTGCGGGCCGGGCCGCTACGATACACTAGCGCGCATTCATGTTCGGGCGCGAAAACAAAGAGGCCTCCACGGGCGCTACCCCGCGACAGGGGTTTCTGAAGCGACTGTCGCAGCGGCTCGGCCGCGGCGCACTGTCGTTCGACCTGCGCAACCTGTTCCGCGGCCGCCAGATCGATGCCGATCTGCTCGAGGAGCTCGAGACGCGGCTGCTCACGGCCGACGTGGGCGTCGAGGCCACCGAGTTCATCCTGGCCGGGCTCAACAAGCGTCTGGCCCGCAAGGAGCTGGCGGACGTCGAGGCGCTCATCGCGGCGCTGCGCAGCGCGGTGGAGGAGATTCTCGCGCCGTGCGCTCGTCCGCTCGCCATCGATCCGGACTGCAAGCCCTTCACCATATTGGTCGTCGGCGTGAACGGCTCGGGCAAGACCACGACGATCGGCAAGCTCGCCCGGCGATTCGCCGACGAGGGGCGCAGCGTCATGCTCGCCGCCGGCGACACATTCCGGGCCGCTGCGATCGAGCAGCTGACGGTGTGGGCAGAGCGCACCGGCGCGAGCTGCATCGCGCAGCATGCCGGCGCTGATCCGGCCGCGGTGGCGTTCGACGCGCTGCAGGCCGCGCGCGCGCGCCGCACGGATGTCCTGATCGCCGATACCGCCGGACGGTTGCACAGCCAGTCGCACCTGATGGAGGAGCTGAAGAAGGTCAAGCGCGTGCTGCAGCGCGGCGACCCGCGCGCGCCGCACGAGGTGCTGCTGGTGCTGGATGCCAATCAGGGACAGAACGCGCTGGCGCAGGCCGTGCAGTTCCACGAGGCGATCGGCGTCACCGGACTGGTGCTCACCAAGCTCGACGGCACCGCCAAGGGTGGCATCGTCATCGCCATCGCGCGCCGCCTGGGACTGCCCATTCGCTTCGTCGGCATCGGCGAGCAGCCCGGCGACTTCGGAGAATTCGATGCGCACGCGTTCGCCAGCGCGTTGGTCGAAGGATCCCAGGGCAGCGCCGAGGAGCGCAGATGATTCTGCTCGAGCGCGTCAGCAAGCGCTATCCGAATGGTCGCGAAGCGCTGACCAACGTGAGCTTCTTCGTCGATCGGGGTGAGCTCGTGTTTCTCACCGGTCGGTCCGGCGCCGGCAAGAGCACGCTGCTGAAGCTGATCGCGCTGCTCGAGCGCCCGAGCCGCGGCACGGTGACCGTCAACGGGCGCAGCACCGGGACGCTCAAGGCGCGGCACATCCCGGCGTTCCGGCGGCACATCGGCGTGGTTTTCCAGGATCACAAGCTGCTTGCGGATCGCCCGGTGTTCGACAACGTCGGGCTGCCGCTGGTGGTGGCCGGCGCGCCACTGGCGGAGATCGACAAGCGAGTGCGGGCGGCGCTCGACCAGGTCGGCCTGCTCGGCAAGGAGCGCTCGCTGCCGATGGAGCTGTCGGTGGGCGAGCAGCAGCGCGTCGGCATCGCGCGGGCCATCGTCGGCAAACCGCCGCTGATCGTGGCCGATGAGCCCACGGGCAATCTCGACCCGGACCTGGCGCTGGAGGTGATGCGCCTGTTCAAGCGGTTCAGCGAAGTCGGCGTCACCGTGTTGGTGGCCACGCACGATCTGCATCTGGTGCGCGAGTTCGGCAGCCGCGAGCTGAATCTGGCGAGCGGTCAGCTGACCGGTGGCACGCCCGATCCGCTGCCCTCTCTGGTGGCCAGCCGGTAGGGCCGCCCATGACGCTCTCCACGCTCATGACCCGGCATGTGCAGTCGCTGTTCGGGGCGCTCGGGCGGCTGGCACGGGCGCCGCTCGCCACCGCCCTGACGCTGCTGGTGATCGGCATCGCGCTCGCGCTGCCGGCGGCGCTTGCACTGCTGGTCCGCAACGCCGAGTCGGCCACGGGCGGCTTCGGTCGCGCGGTCGACATGTCGGTGTATCTCAAGAGCGGCATCTCGCTGGCGCGGGCGCATCAGCTGGCGGTCGAGGCGCGCGCCGAGCCGGGCGTGGCGGCGGTGCATGTGATCTCGGCCGATGAGGGACTGAGTCAGTTTCGCCGCTACTCGGGCTTCGGGGCGGCGCTCGATGCGCTGAAGTCCAACCCGTTGCCGAACGTGCTGCGCATCGTGCCGCAGCCGCGCGCGAGCGGGGCTGCGGCCCTGGAGGGGCTGCGCAGCACGTTCGCCCGCTGGCCGGAAGTCGACATGGTGCAGCTCGATGCCCAGTGGGTACTACGGTTCAACGCGATGCTCGCCGTGGTGCGGCGTCTGGTGCTGATCGCGGCGGCGCTGTTCGGTGCCGGTGTGCTCGCCGTCATCGGCAACACCATCCGGCTGGAGATTCTCAACCGGCGCGACGAGATCGAGGTGACCAAGCTCGTGGGCGGCTCGAATGCGTTCGTGCGCCGTCCGTTCCTCTACACGGGGGTGCTCTACGGACTCGGCGGCGCGTTGTTGGCGTGGCTGGTCCTGGAAGGGACGGTGCTCGCCTTGCACGCACCGGTGATGCGCCTGGCTACCCTCTACGGCAGCGGTTTCGAGCTGACGGGCCTGGCCGGCCGGGAGCTCGGCGGCCTGTTCTGCGGCGGCATGGCCCTTGGCTGGCTCGGGGCGTGGATTTCCGCCCACCGCCATCTGCGCGACATCGAACCGCGGGCGTGAAGCGCCGCGGCGGCGCGCTTACTTGATCTTCGCTTCCTTGTAGGCCACGTGCTTGCGCGCCACGGGGTCGAACTTGCGGATTTCCATCTTGTCCGGATGCAGGCGCTTGTTCTTGGTCGTCACGTAGAAGTGACCCGTGCCCGCGGTGGACAGCAACTTGATCTTGTCGCGCATGACTGGGCTCCCGCCGTCAGATCTTCATACCCTGGGCGCGCAGGTCGGCGACGACCTTGTCGATGCCCTTCTTCTCGATCGTGCGCAGGCCGTGCGCGGAGATGCGCAGCGATACCCAGCGCTTCTCAGTCTCGAGCCAGAACCGCTGGGTGTGCAGGTTCGGCAGGAAGCGACGACGCTTCTTGTTGTTCGCGTGGGAAACGCGATTTCCGACGGCCGGCCCCTTGCCGGTGATCTCGCAGACGCGCGACATATGCAACGACCTTCAAAATCAAATACTTGGAGCAAGCAGGGTTCCCCTGCCTGCAGGAGCCGGCCTTTATACCAGCAGTCCGGCGCGCCGGCAAGGCCCGCTCAGAGGAGACCGTGCTCGGCGAACGAGTAACAGCGGCTGCCGCCCACGATGACGTGGTCCACCACCCGCATGTCCATCAGGGCGAGCCCCGCCTTCAGCCGGCGCGTGATCGCCTCGTCCGCCGGACTGGGCTCCAGACCGCCCGAGGGGTGATTATGCGCCAGAATCAGCGCGCTCGCATTGTGCAGCAGGGCCTGGCGCACGACCTCGCGCGGGTGGACCTGGGCACAGTCCACGGTGCCGCGGAACAGTTCCTCGAAGGCGATCAGCCGGTGGCGGTTGTCCAGGTACAGGCAGCAGAACACCTCGTAGGGACGGTCGCCGAGCTGAGCCTGCAGGAAGCGGAATGCCGCCTGGGGCGTGGTCAGCGGCTCCCCCGAGCGCAGCTCCTCCTGCAGGTGACGGCGCGCGAGCTCGACGGCCGCCTGGACGGCGGCATAGCGCGCCGGGCCCAGACCCTTGCGCGTCCAGCGGGCCCGCTCCGCCAGCAGCAGCGAGCGCAGCGAGCCGAAGTCCGCGAGCAGGCCGCGGGCGAGCTCGACCGCCGAGCAGCCGCGCGTCCCCGAGCCGATGAGCAGCGCCAGCAATTCGGCGTCGGACAGGACGCCCGGACCCCGATCGAGCAGCTTCTCGCGCGGCCGCTCGGTGCGGGGCCAGTCGCGTATCGCGAGCGTCGCGGCGGAGGTGATCGGCGGCATGAGCAGACTCCAGGATGCAGCGGACATCGTGGCGTGCTCGGCGCCCGCGGCGGAACCGGGGACATCGTCCGCTTTGTGCACAAATGCCTACCATCGCTCGCCCGGTTTGCGTCGGCGGGGAGCGGAGCCGGATAATCCGGTGCATGCAAGGCAAACGCATCCTGCTCGGAGTCACAGGCGGCATCGCCGCGTACAAGGCCGCCGAACTCGTGCGGCGGCTGCGCGAGCGCGGCGCAGAGGTCCAGGTTGTCATGACGGCCGCGGCGCGCGAGTTCGTCGGTCCGCTCACCTTTCAGGCGCTCTCCGGGCGGCCGGTGCGGACCGACCTGTGGGACAGCGCCGCCGAGGCGGCGATGGGACATATCGAGCTGGCGCGCTGGGCCGAGGCCGTGCTGGTGGCGCCGGCGAGCGCCGATTTTCTCGCCCGCCTCGCCGAAGGGCGCGCCGATGACCTGCTGGCCACGCTGTGCCTCGCCACCGCGGCGCCAATCGCGGTCGCGCCGGCGATGAACCGGTTGATGTGGGCCAATGCCGCGACTGCCGCCAACGTCGAGCGCCTGCGCCAGCGGGGCGTGCAGGTGTTCGGTCCGGGCGAGGGCGCGCAGGCCTGCGGCGAGGTCGGCGAGGGCCGGATGCTCGAGCCACCCGAACTCGCCGACCGCCTGGCGGGGCTGCTGCCGGCGGCCGGCCCGCTGAGTGGCCGGCGCGTGTTGATCACCGCAGGTCCGACGCGCGAGCGGATCGATCCGGTGCGTTTCATCAGCAATCGCAGCTCGGGCAAGATGGGCTTCGCCGTCGCGCAGGCCGCGCGCGAAGCCGGTGCCGAGGTGGTGTTGGTGAGCGGCCCGGTGTGGATCGCGACCCCGCCCGGTGTGCGGCGGATCGACGTCGAGAGCGCCGAGGGGATGCTCGAGGCCGTGCAGGCCGAGGTCGCCGGGGCCGACATCTTCATCGCCACCGCCGCCGTCGCCGACTACCGCCCGGCGCATCCGTCGGGGCAGAAGATCAAGAAAACCAACGAGCGGCTGCAGCTCGAGATGGAGCGCACGACCGACGTGCTGGCCACGGTCGCAGCGCGTGCCGAGCGACCGTTCGTGGTGGGTTTCGCCGCCGAGACCGAATCGGTCGAGCACTATGCGCGCGCCAAGCTGCTGAAGAAGAATCTCGACCTGATTGCGGCCAACGAGGTCAGCCACACCAAGGGCTTCGACTGCGAGGACAATCACCTGATCGTGCTGTCCCGCACCGCACGGCAGGACCTCGGGAGCGGGCCGAAGCTGGTCCTGGCGCGCGAGCTGATCCGGCTGATCGGCGAAGCCTACGCGGCGGCCCGCGAGGCGCAGTCGCGCGGCACGGTGCCGGCTTGAGCGCCGCCGGTACGCCGCGGCCGCTGCAGATCCGCATCCTCGACGCGCGCCTCGGCCGGGAATTCCCGCTGCCGGCCTACGCCACGGCGGGCTCGGCAGGGATGGATCTGCGTGCCTGCCTCGATGCGCCGCTCGCGCTCGCGCCCGGGCGCGCGGAGCTGATTCCGACCGGCCTGGCCATCCATCTTGCGGACCCGGGGCTTGCCGCGGTGATCCTGCCGCGCTCTGGCCTCGGGCACAAGCATGGCGTCGTGCTCGGTAATCTCGTCGGGCTGATCGATTCGGATTACCAGGGCCAGCTGTTGGTGTCGTGTTGGAACCGCGCACAAGAGACGTTCATCATCCAGCCGGGCGAGCGCATCGCCCAGCTGGTGGTGGTGCCGGTGGTGCAGGTGGCGCTCGAGGTGGTCGAGGCCTTCGATGAGAGCGCCCGCGGTGCGGGTGGATTCGGACACTCGGGACGGCACTGAATCCATCCGACCGTCTCGCCGTCCCGCAGAGTCGGTCGCGCCAACGGGTCGATCATTGCCGGCTAGCGATACCGGTCCGTCCAGCCCGGCGGCGGATCGGGACGCAGGCCCGCGTGCACCAGCTGAGCATGCAGGACGTCCTGCTCGCGGGCGTACTGCGCATCCCACTGCACGATCCGGACGGCGTAGCGGCCGTCCATCCAATCGAGCAGCGCCCGCAGCCGGTGATCGGGCGGGAACATCAGCTGTCGGGATTGAGCCTCCATGTACCGCAACCGGCGCAGCGTAGCGGTGGCCTGACGATGCGGCGCCGATCCGGCCGGCCACAGCCGCTGCGCCATCTCGCTGCCCATGATGCTGACGAGCAGCGTGTCGCCGTGTTCGAACGCGAGGCTGGCGGCGCGGCACCGCTGCGCCCGCCGCGCCGTGAGGCCCGCCTGCGCGTTGCAGACGGTTGCCAGTGCGACGACGCCACCTAAGAAATCCGACTCGAGCCGTCCATCAACCCAGCTCAACGCGTCCATCGCCGACTCGCCGCCGATGGCATGCAGCGCGACCGTCAGATGCGCCGTGAGGCGGGTGTAGTAGGTATCGACGTGCTGCGTCCGGCCGATGGCCGCCAGTGCGGCATCGATGCCGGCGCTGTCGTTGTGCTGCGCGGCGTCGGCGAGCGCTCCGAGCCAGCCGGCGCCGTTGTCCGGATCCAGCGCGCGCAGGCGCGCGGTGAGCGCCGCCCGGTCACACGGCAGGACTTGGTGCCAGGCGCGGCACTGGCTGATCTCGAGCAGGAGCAGATCGGGTCGCTCAGGTGCCATCGCCACGGCGCGCGCCAGCCAATGAATTCGCTGCGCGGCGTCGGCTGGAGGAGCGAGCTGGCCGTGCACGATGCGCAGATCAGCGACCGGCACGAGCAACGCGGCGGCCGCCAAGGCGTCCGGCGTGCCATTGCGCAGCAGGCGGCGCGTGGCGATGTGAATCTCGCGCCGCTGCGCGGCATTCATCCGGGCCGTCTCGAGCGCTTCGTTGTGAGCGCCGAGTGCCGTATCCACGGGCGGGGCCGGGAACGTTCCGGCGGCCAGCGCCGCCCCGATCGCGAATGCATATAGCGGCAGCGCGGCCCATCGCCACCACCGCCGTGTCGGCATCGCCAAGATGCGCACGCGTCGGCCCAGGTGCGAGCGACGCTCAAACAACCCAATCGCCGCTCCTGCGGCCGAAGGCGCCGTGGTGG
>JAKAZL010000104.1 GCA_021815925.1 Pseudomonadota bacterium
AGGTCTTCAGGTAGCGATACAGGTAGTTCGTGCCGCGGGCACGCGCGATCAGCGAGAGGTCCGGCGGCTGCTTGCCGAACCACTTCTCCGCATCGGCGGTCATCGGCGAGGTGATGTAGTCCTGGGGAGTCTCACCCGGGGGAATAAGGTCTTTCCTCAGCGTCTCCGGCGGAATCGCCAGGTCCTTGCCGAGGCGGCTCCAGCGCTCGTAGCCGAGCGAATGGCAGCCCAGGCAGTAGCCGACGAAGTCCCGCGCGCCGCGCTGCAACGACGCCCGGTCGCTCACCGTGGCCCGCGCCTGCCAGCTCTCCCAGTGCGAGCCGAACGTCCCGCTCGCATCGGCGGCCCGCGCGAGCGGCCCCATCGTGGCCGCCAGCACCGCTGCGAGCAGCGCCGGCGCCCAGCGGTATCCGTATCCGTTAGTGCGCATGGTAGACCACCCTCTCCGGCACCGGCTTGACCTGCTCCCATCGCGTGTAGAAGGGCATCAGCCAGAAGAAGGCGAAGTACCCGATGGCGAAGACGCGGGCCAGGATGACGTACAGCGGCTCGACCGGCTGCATGCCCAGATAGCCCAGACCGGCGAAGGACACCACGAACACGGCCAGCGCCAGACGCGACATCCAGCCCTTGTAGCGCATCGACTTCACCGGCGAGCGGTCGAGCCAGGGCAGCAGGAACAGCGAGACCAGCGCCATGACCAGCAGCAGCGCGCCGAGCCCCTTGCTCGGGACCGCCCGCAGGATGGCGTAGAACGGCGTGAAGTACCACACCGGATGGATCTCAGCGGGCGTCGAGAGCGGATCGGCAGGCGTGAAGTTCGCCTTCTCCAGGAACAGCCCGTGGAAGGTCGGGATGAAGAAGACCACCAGCGCGAACAGGATGAAGAACACCCCGACCCCGAAGATGTCCTTGACCGTGTAATAGGGGTGGAACGGGATGCCGTCGAGCGGCTTGCCGTTCGGGCCCAGCCGGTCGCGGATCTCGATGCCGTCGGGGTTGTTCGAGCCCACCTGGTGCAAAGCGACCAGGTGCAGCACCACCAGCAGCAGCAGCACGATCGGCACCGCCGCCACGTGCAGCGCGAACAGGCGGTTCAGCGTCGCCCCGGAGATGCCGTAGTCGCCCCGGATCCACTGCGTGAGTGCCGGCCCGACGCCCGGGATGGTGCCGAACAGGTTGATGATGACCTGTGCGCCCCAGAAGGACATGTTGCCCCACGGTAGCACATAGCCCATGAACGCCTCGGCCATCAGCGCCAGGTACACCACCATGCCGACCAGCCACAGCAGCTCGCGCGGCTGACGGTACGAGCCGTACAGGATGCCCCGGAACATGTGCAGGTAGACGACGATGAAGAAGAACGAGGCGCCGGTGGAGTGCATGTAGCGGATCAGCCACCCCCACTGCACCTCGCGCATGATGAACTGCACCGAGCCGAACGCCGCGGCGGAACTCGGCTTGTAGTACATCGTGAGGAAGATGCCGGTACCGATCTGCATCACCAGCACCAGCATGGCCAGCGAGCCGAAGAAGTACCAGAAGTTGAAGTTCTTGGGCGCGAAATAGCCCGTCAGCTCGTGGGATATGAATGAATCAATCGGCATGCGCCGGTTGATCCAGGCCCACAGGCCGCGCTTGGCGGTCGCGGGTTCCCCAGCTCGGGGCGAGTCAGGACTCTGCGCGCTCATCAGGCACTCCTCTTAGGGCGCGCCGCTACGCCGGCACCCATCACGCATTCGGTCATCGGAAGAACCTCCCAATTTCCGCTCGGTTGCACCCGGCGCCGCGCTGCGCCCGCTTTGTTCTTGCACCACGACGAGCTACTCGGGCAGTTTCCGCTCATCGGGGGTCGGTGCATTATACACAAACGGGCGCCGCTGGCTGCCGCCGCCGGCGGCGGCTTGTACGGATGGGCGGACGTGCCCATCTGGGGTAGCGGCTCGCCCGGGGAGCGGGGCAGACACGGGGCATCGAACGGAGCGCACGAGACATGCTGCAGAAATTGGGCCGGGGCCTGACTTTTATCGCCGGTTCCGTGGTGGGCGGGCTGGCCCTCGCCTTCGTGATCGTGGCCCTGCACCCGAGCCTGATCCGCCCGCACAGCCCCGCGCCGCCGCCGACCCGCCCCGCCGCGGCGCGCACCGCCCCGGCCCCCGCCCCGGCGAGGCGCGAGCCGCCGCTCGTCAGCTATGCGAGCGCCGTCGAGCGTGCCGCCCCGGCGGTCGTGAACATCTACACGGCCCGGGTGGTGACCGAGCAGGTCAATCCCTTTGCCAATTTCGGCGAGCTGTTCGGCAACGTCCTGCCGCTGTACCGTCAGCGCATCGAGCGCACCCTGGGCTCCGGCGTGATCGTCGATGCGCAGGGCCATGTCGTCACGAACTATCATGTCATCGCCAATGCCCAGGCGATCCGCGTGCAGCTCGCCGACGGGCGCATCGCCACCCCGCGCGTCGTCGGGGTCGATCCGGACACCGACCTGGCGGTCTTGCAGATCAACCTGCCGCACCTGCCGGTGATCGCCTTCGGACAGTCCAATCAGGTGCGCGTCGGCGACGTCGTGCTCGCGATCGGCAACCCGCTCGGCCTCTCGCAGACAGTGACCAACGGGATCGTCAGTGCCACGGGCCGCGAGGAGCTCGGCATCTCGGCATTCGATGATTTCATCCAGACGGATGCGCCGATCAATTTCGGCAACTCCGGCGGCGCGCTCATCAACTCCAACGGCCAGCTGATCGGCATCAACACCGCGATCGTCGCGAAGAATCTCGGCGTGGAGGGCATCGGCTTCGCCATCCCGGTCGACATGGTGCGCGGGGTGCTGCACGACATCATCAAGTACGGCAAGGTGATCCGCGGCTGGATCGGCATCGTGCCGGAGGATATCTCCGCGGCCCAGGCACACCAGGCGGGACTGGCGCGGGCCGGCGTGGTCATCGCCAATATGTACCTCGGCAGCCCCGCGCAGCAGGCCGGCCTGAAGCCCGGAGATCTCCTGCTCGAGCTCGGCGGCACGCCGGTGCGCTCGGCCGAGGGAGCGCGCGTGCAGATCGCCCGCCGCAAGCCCGGCACGCGCCTTACGGTGCAGGTCCTGCGCGGCACGAACAAGCTGACCCTCACGGTGCCGGTGAAGGAGCAGCCGAACTGAGCGCCGCGCCGCTTGCGGTACCATCGCCTCTTCGCAGGGACTGAAGGACGGCGCATGACCACGGTGCAGATCCGCAGATTCGCGACCCGGGCCGAGCTCGACGCGGCGCTCGCCGCGCGGCTCGAGGAGACGATCACGGCCGCCGCCGCAGACGGCGGCGCCGCGATCATGCTCTCGGGGGGCCATACGCCGCTGCCGGCGTACCGCCAGCTCGCCGCGCGTCTGCGCCACTCGGGCGCGGCGCTGCACGGCAGGCTGCACGTCCTCTTCTCCGACGACCGCTACGTGCCGGCCGACTCCGAGGCGAGCAACTATCACGCCTCCCGGCCGCTGCTCGATGCGCTCGATCTGCCCGCGGCGCAGGTGCTGCGCGTACGCACCGAGCTGCCTCTCGAGCAGGCCGCCCTGGACTACGAGGAGCGCCTGCGCGCGCTGCTCGATCAGGGCGTCACGATCACCCTCGGCATGCTCGGCCTCGGCGCCGACGGGCACACGGCCTCGCTGTTCAGGAGCGCCGACCTGGCGCGCGCGCACGGCCGCCTGGCGCTCGCGGTGAGCCGGCCCGACGGCCTGTCCGGCATCAGCGTCACGCCGCAGTTCATCGCGCACATCCCCGAGCCGCTGTTCGTGATCGCCGGCACCGGCAAGGAAGCGGCCATCGCCGGGCTCGAGCGCGCCGATCCGGGCGTGATCGCCGTGCAGGCCGTACGGGCCTGCCCGCGCTGCACCGTGTGGGTGGAGCAGGCCGCCGAACAGGGCGCCTGAACGCACCCGCGGCGGGAGCGGCGCTCGACGCCGGCCGCTCCCGCGGGTGTTGCGCTAGCGGGTCGGCGCCGGACCCTGCACCGCCATGGCAAAGTCGCTCAGGCGGATCGCCTGGCGGTAGGCCTGCTGCACCTGCGCGGCGGTGAGCGCCCGATAGCGCCGGCCGGCAATCACGTCCTCATCGAGCGGCTCGCCGTGCGCGGCGTAATCGAGCAGGCGGCCACCGATCTGATCGAAGCTCGATTCCCCGAGGGGAATACCGCGCAGCAGGATGCCCTGGGCGCGCTGCAGGTCGCTCTGCGGCAGCACCCCGTCCTGCATGCGCTTGAGGTCCTTCAGGATCAGCGCGCGCGCGGCGGTCACATTGTCCGGATCGCAGCCGTAGCTGACCCGATAAGCGCCGCGGTGCTTGTGCAGCGAGAAGCCGGTGCCGACGTAGTAGACCAGTCCGCTCTTCTGGCGCAGATCGTGGTACAGCCAGGACGCATAGAAGCCGCCGCCGAGCACCTGATTGCCGAGCCGCAGCGCGTAGCGCTCGGGACTGTCGCGCGTGACCGGAACCAGCTCGGCGAGCTGCACGGTGTCCTGCACCGCGCTCTTGTCGGGCGTGTGCAGGCTGCCCGGCCCGTTGAGCGGCACGGCGCCGTAGTCCACCTCTGGCTTCGGACCCGAGGCGAGCCAGCCGCCGAAGTTCTTGGCCACCACCCACATCGCCTCGGCCGGCGTGACGTCGCCGACCACCACGATCGTGGTCATGTCGGGCCGGTAGACCCGCGCGTAGTAGGCCTTCACCTGCTGCAGCGTGAGGGCGCGGATGCGCTCAGGCGTCGGGTAGCGCAGCGACGGGTCGCCCGACGGCACCAGCAGGCGCTGCAGGCCGATGTCGTTCAAGAACCCGGGCGAGTGGATCTCGCCGTGCCAGTTGCCGGCCTGCTGGGCCCGCATGATCGCGAACGCCTGCGACGTCAGCGCCGGATGCAGCTCGTTGTCGGCGAGCAGCGCCATGCCACGCGCGAAATATTTCGCCGGCACGGCGAGAGAGAACTGCGGTCCGGCACTCTCCTCGGCGGTGATGGCATCGAGGGCCGTCTGGAACTGCAGCCGGTTCAGGTGCGTGCTGCCGAACTGGAACATCGCGTCCAGCACGTCGCTCACGCCCTTCTGCCCGCGCGGGGACTCGAGGTCGGAGTTGCTCCGGACCAGGCCGACCACCTGCACGGTGTGGCTCACCGACTCGCGCTGCACCACGAGCTTCAGTCCGTTCGGCAGCGTGGTCTGCCAGGGATGCAGCTGCGAGCGCGGCTCGGGCAGGTGCGCGAACGCCCGCGCGGCCCAGGCCGGTAGCACCACCGGCTTGGTGGGATTGGCGGCGAAGCTCTCCGGTCCGCCGAAGCCCTTGCTCGCGACCGGTTTGCCGGAGCTCTGCGGTGTCAGGATGGCAGTGAAGGCATGGGCAGGATCAAACACGCGCCGCGCCAGTGCATCCACCGCGGCCGGGGTCACCGCCTCAATCGCGGCCTTCATCGCCTCGGGCGAGGAGAGGCCATCGACCGCGAGCGCGCGTGACCAGGCGCTTGCCAGGCCGTTGACGGAGTTCTTGGCAAACTCCAGCCGGGCAATGGCCAGGCGCTTGGCGGCCGCGACCAGGGCCGGATCCACCCCGTGATGCGCCGCCACGGCGAGAATCGCCTGCATGCGCTTCACGAGCGGCCCGGGCGCCGCCCCGCGCGGGAAGATGCCGACCGCCGCGCCGAGACTGGCCCGCGGCAGCTGCTGGATGAAGAAGGTCCCGAACAGCGCGGTGCCGTCCATACCCATGCCGAACAGCGCCGCGCGCTGCGAGGCGAGCGCGTTGGCGAGTACCTGCCCGGTGGCGTAGTCCGAGCTGCGGATGCCGGGCATGCGGTATGCGATGTACACCGAGCCGTACGGGTTGTCGGTCGGCAGCCGCAGCGTCTTGGCGCTCACCGGACGGAAGTGATAGGCCGGGCGCGGCGGCAGCGCGCGGCGCGGGATGCTCCCGAACAGGCGGCGCACTTCGGCGAGCGTCGCGACCGGATCGACATCGCCGGCGATCACGAGGACGGCGTTATTGGGCACGTACCACGCGTCATGGAAGCGCTTGAGCATCGCGGCGGTGGTCGCGTTGAACGACGGGCGGGTGCCGAGCGGGGTGTGCGCGTACGGCGTGCCGGCGAACAGGTGCGCCACGAGCTCGGTGTAGAACTTGAAACTGGGACTGGACAGGTCGTGCGCGACCTCCTGCTCGATCGCCCCGCGTTCGAGCGCCCACTGCTTCGGCGCCATGTCGACCGCACGCATGCGGATCGAGGCGATGTGCAGGGCGACGTTGAGATCCTGCGCCGGCACGACGAAGAAGTACTTGGTGACGCTGTTGGCCGTCTCGGCATCGAACGCGCCGCCCATGTTGGCGGTCACGGCGGCGAGCTGGTTGGCCGACAGTCCGGGGCTGCCACGGAACATCATGTGCTCGGTGGCGTGCGCCATGCCCGGAAAGCCC
>JAKAZL010000105.1 GCA_021815925.1 Pseudomonadota bacterium
CCGCTGGGCCCACGGACTGCAAGGTCGCCGACCTGTCGCTCGCCGACTGGGGACGCAAGGAAATTCTCATTGCCGAGACGGAAATGCCGGGCCTGATGGCCATCCGCGAGGAATATGCCGCCGCGCAGCCGCTCGCCGGGGCGCGTATCAGCGGCTCGCTGCACATGACCATCCAGACCGCGGTGCTGATCGAGACCCTGCAGGCTCTCGGGGCACAGGTGCGTTGGGCCTCGTGCAACATCTTCTCGACGCAGGATCACGCCGCCGCGGCGATCGCCGCACGCGGCACGCCGGTGTTCGCCTGGAAGGGCGAGTCGCTTGCCGACTACTGGGATTACACGCACCGGATCTTCGAGTGGTCGGACGGCCAGTACACCAACATGATTCTCGATGACGGCGGCGATGCGACGCTGCTGATGCACCTCGGTGCGCGTGCCGAGACCGACCCGGCGGTGATCGCCAAGCCCTCGAGCGAGGAGGAGACGGCGCTGTTCGCCTCGATCCGCGCCAAGCTGGCGCAGCATCCCAAGTGGTATTCGAGCCGCATCGGCCATATCCGCGGCGTGACGGAGGAGACCACGACCGGCGTGCATCGCCTGTATCAGATGGCCAAGGAGGGGCGGCTTGCCTTCCCGGCGATCAACGTCAACGACTCGGTCACCAAGAGCAAGTTCGACAATCTGTACGGCTGCCGCGAATCTCTGGTCGACGGCATCAAGCGCGCCACGGACGTCATGGTGGCGGGCAAGATCGCCGTCGTCTGCGGCTACGGCGATGTGGGCAAGGGGTGCGCGCAGGCGCTGCGGGCACTCGCGGCCCAGGTCTGGGTCACCGAGATCGATCCGATCTGCGCGCTGCAGGCGGCGATGGAGGGCTTCCGCGTGGTGACCATGGACTATGCGGCCGACAAGGCCGATCTGTTCGTCACGGCCACCGGCAATCTGCATGTCATCGCGCACGAGCACATGGTGCGCATGCGGCACAACGCGATCGTCTGCAACATCGGACATTTCGACAACGAGATCGACGTGGCCAGTCTGCGCCGCTACCGCTGGGAGAACATCAAGCCACAGGTCGACCATGTCATATTCCCCGACGGGCGCCGGCTGATCCTGCTTGCCGAGGGTCGCCTGGTGAACCTGGGCTGTGCCACGGGTCATCCGAGCTACGTGATGAGCTCGAGCTTTGCCAACCAGACGCTGGCGCAGATCGAGCTGTTCTGCAATACGGCGAAGTATCCGACGGGCGTGTACGTGCTGCCGAAGCAACTCGACGAGAAGGTTGCGCGGCTGCAGCTGACCCGATTCAACGCACAATTGACGGAACTCACGGAACAGCAGGCCGGCTACATCGGCGTTGATCGCGGCGGTCCCTACAAGTCGGATCACTACCGCTACTGACGGTCGCGACGGCCGTCCCCGTCCGGGGACGGCCGTCAGCGTGGTTGAGTGTCGATCCCGACCACGTAACACACGACTGACTTCCTACAACATACCAACTGAAAGAAGTTGGACGGACGTTAAAATGCGTGTATCATGCGTCCGCAACCCTGTAGTTGGGTGTTTTTTGGGAGTCTTATAGATGGCGAAACGTCCCCCGAATGATGGCGCGTCCTGGAGCGCCAGTGAGCTGAAGACCTTGAAGGCGCTCGCAAAGGCGGGCACTCCGACGACTGAGGTCGCGAAGAAGCTGGGTCGTACCCCGGCGGCGGTGCAGCAGAAGGCGATGCGCGCAGGAATTTCCTTCCGGGCCGCCAAGCGGGCCGGCGCGCGCAAGAAGAAGTAAGCGCCAGGCGTCACACACAGGCCGGGCGGCCGCACAGAGCGGACGCCCGGCCTCTTGTTTTTTGGCCTCGATTCCGGCCGAGCTGTCGTTCCTTGTCAGGCCCGGGGTCTTGTCAGGGGCGGAATTAATTGCCAAACTTCGGCGGTTGATCAGGAATGATTCCTTATCTCATGAACTGTGTCTCGTAAGGGGGCCCCATGCGGCAGGCATTACGGTTTTCAATAGGAGTTGCGGCACTGGCGTTGGCTGGATGCGGCGTGCGTGTGCAGAACCAGACGCCCACGCAGTTTGAGGCCAATCCGGACATCGGCATGTATCCGCTGTCGGCGACCCTCAAGACGGGCGCCCTGGTGAGTCAACCGGTCTATGTCTTCCAGGTCGGCGGTGGCAAGAAAGTCCCGCTGCATGCGGATGCCAGCGGCACGGTTTTCCGCACCATGTATCCGGTGCGATGCAAGAGCAGCTTCCCCGTGCAGTACCTGGCG
The DNA here is from genome assembly GCA_021815925.1 of Pseudomonadota bacterium. Classification (GTDB taxonomy): domain Bacteria; phylum Pseudomonadota; class Gammaproteobacteria; order Steroidobacterales; family Steroidobacteraceae; genus 13-2-20CM-66-19. The sequence continues at coordinate 2,271 of JAKAZL010000105.1, forward strand.
GTCTGGCGCGTGCAGGGCATGGCCACCCGGCAGAAGCTCTTCCCGGCCCAGCCGATCGACGTGCAGCTGACCCAGGCGCCGCTCACCAAGGAGGCGATCATCAGCAGCGCCGGGGCGCCGAAGAAGGGCGAGTGGCAGGGCCCGGTGAACTATGTGTTCGCGACCGCGCAGAACACGAACATCACCGGCGCGAAGATCGAGCCGTCGGGCACCACCAAGGCCGATGAGCTCGCCGCCAAGGCGATTCACATCGTGAGCACGTTCCCGATCGCCGCCTCGTGCGACACGCCGACCGGAGTCGTGCTCGCCTCGCGCGATCGCACCGCGCATGCGAATCTGGTGATCAGCACCGATTCGCCGACGATTCCGACCTGGACGACGGCCGTGACCTTCGTGCCGCAGCCCGCCGGCGAGTAGCCCGGCCGCTGAGGTTGAACGGAACGAACGGGGTTCGCCGCTGGCGAACCCCGTTCGCATTTTGGGGGGAAGAGAACGCACCGGGCGAGGCGACTCAAATCCTGGACGAGTCCTAAAAGGTGGCGCACGGGGGGGATTCTGCGCCGTCCGGGAGCCGCTCTCAGCACCGGTGCGGGAGAGAGTGTGGCAGGGTGGCGCTGAACCGAGCGTGAACCGGGTGGAGAAATTTGCGCGCCGGACCGGGAAGGGGTCACACGGACGCATGGGTATAATGCCCGCATGATCGAGGATTCCACCCAGCGCTTCTCCAGCCGCGTCGCTGACTACGTGAAGTCACGTCCGTCCTATCCACTCGAGGCACTGCGCTTCCTGCGCGAGCAACAGGGTCTTGTGCCCGGTTCGCGCGTGGCAGATCTGGGCTCCGGCACGGGCATCCTCACCGCGCAGTTGCTCGATGCGGGCGCCCGGGTCTGGGCCGTCGAGCCAAACCGCCAGATGCGCCAGGCCGCCGAGCAGCTGCTGGCCGGTCAGGACGGCTTTACCAGCGTGGACGGCACCGCCGAGGCGACCACGCTCGCGACACACAGCGTCGAGTGGATCACGGCCGGTCAGGCGTTTCACTGGTTCGATCCGCAGCGGGCGCGCGAGGAGGGGCTGCGCATCCTCGCGCGCGGCGGTCGGGTCGCGCTGCTGTGGAACGAGCGCTCCGAGGAGCCGCTGCCGTTCCTGGCGGATTACGAGGCGCTGCTGCGCCGCTACGCACCGGAATACGACCAGGTGCGCAGCCGGCGTGCCTATGGGCCGACGATGCACGCGTTCTTCGGCCGCGAGCCCGCCCGCGTGGTGTTCGCCAACCACCAAGTGTTCGATTTCGAGGGTCTGAAGGGCCGGGCCATGTCCTCCTCCTACGTGCCCGAGCCCGGCCATCCGGATCACGCGCCCCTCATGGCGGGGCTGCACGAGCTGTTCGAGCGGCATCAACGCGACGGCACGGTGGATTTCGCGTACCAGACGCTGGTGTTCTTCGGCACGCTGGAGTGATCGGGCGCGCCGCGGGCCGCAAGCGGCAGCCGACTCAGGCGTTGTGCGCAGCCACGAGGGCGGGCAGCTCCGCGAGGTGATCGAGGGCGGCGAGATAGGCCATGCGCTCGAGCGGGCCGCGGTGGTACCCGTAACGCATCAGCACGAGCGGCATGCCGGCGGCCGCAGCGGCGGCCGCATCGACCTCGCTGTCACCCACCATCAATGCCTCGTGCGGCTCGACCGCGAAATCCGCGAGCAGCGCATGCAGTACGCGCGGATCGGGCTTGCGAAACGGCAGCGAATCCCCGCCGACGAGGCGGCTGAAGAACGGCGCAAGCTCGAGGCGCTCGAGGACGGCGGCGGCGAGGTCCGCTGGCTTGTTGGTGCAGATGGCCAGGCGCAGCTTGGCGGCCTGCAGTTGTTCGAGTGTCGCTCGTGCACCGGGATAGGGCACGGTGGCGCGGACCGGGTCGGCCGCGTAGTGACTGCGCATGCTGCGCTGCGCCGCGAGGGGGTCGATCTCGTTCAGTCCGCGCGCGGCGAGTGCGCGCTCGACCAGCCGCCCCATGCCGTCGCCGATCATGGCGCGGATCTCCTCGAGCGCGAGCGGCGCCCGGCCGTACGCGCCCAGCATGCCGTTGACCGCGTGCGCCAGATCCGCCGCGCTGTCGATGAGCGTGCCGTCGAGATCGAAAATCACCACCGATATGGACATCGGGTTACTTTAGCACCGGATCGCGGACGCGCCGCCCCGGTGTTGGAGCGGTGCGGGTTGCCCGGCACCGGCACGAGCAGACCCGACGCCTGGCGCGCACAGCCGCCCAGGGTGACGGGACTGACGGGCGGCGCAGCGTGGGCGAAGGAGTGACCATGGACCGCCCGGAATGGGAGCGCTATCATGGTAATTGTGGCGGTGTAGTCGCAGGATTGCCCCAGGCGGGCAGCCGGGGATTGCGCCAGCGTGCGGCGTAGTTGCGCTACAATTTTTCCCTGGGATCGGCTCGCCGGCACGCCGTCCCGATACCTTTGGACCCACCACCTTCATGCACGGTATTGCGCGAGGCGCGACCTGCCTCGAGTTTGGCCGTTTTCGGCTGCTGACCCGCCAGCGCGAACTGCGTATCGGCGAGCGGCCCGTTGCGCTGGGTTCGCGCGCGTTCGACGTGCTGCTGGTGCTGATCGAAGCCGGTGGCGACCTGGTGACCAAGGAAGAGTTGCTGGCGCGTGCCTGGCCGGGCATCGTCGTCGAGGAAAGCAACATCCAGGTGCAGATCTCGGCGTTGCGCAAGGTTCTCGGCAAGGACCGCAACCTGATCCTCACCGTCCCGCTGCGCGGGTACCGCTTTACCGGAGAGGTGCGCGTGGTGCGCGAGCCCGGCGAGGTGCAGGGCGGGGAGGCGCGCCTGCCCCCGACCAACCTGCCGGCGGCGATGTCGGATTTCATTGGCCGGGAGGCCGAGCTCGCCACGGTGCGCGAGTTGCTGCGCCACAACCGCCTGGTGGCCCTGGTGGGCACCGGCGGTATCGGCAAGACCCGGCTCGCGCTCGAGGCGGCGCGCGCACTGCTCGCGGAGTTCACCGACGGGGTGTGGCTGGCCGAGCTTGCGCCGCTCACCGATCCGGAACTCGTCGCAAGCGCCATGCACGCGGCGCTCGGTCTGCAGAGCGGCGCGGGCCGCTGGACCGGCGAGCGCCTCGCTGCGGCCCTGCGCGAGCGCAAGCTGCTGCTGGTGCTCGACAACTGCGAGCATCTGATCGGCGCCGCGGCCCGCGAGGCCGAGACGCTGCTCGCCGCCGCGCCGCAGCTGCGCATTCTGGCGACCAGCCAGGAGCCGCTCGGCATCGAGGGGGAGTGCACGCTGCGGTTGCGCCCGCTGGAATTCCCGGCGGAGAACGTGACCGGCCTGGCGAGCGCGGAGCGCCATGATGCGGTGCGGCTGTTCGTGGCGCGCGCCCGCGCCGCCGATCCGCAGTTCGCGCTGAGTGAGCACAATGCTGCCACTGTCTCCATGATCTGCCGGCGTCTCGATGGCATTCCGCTCGCCATCGAGCTCGCGGCCGCCCGTTCCGCGGCGCTCGGCATCGAGGGCCTCGCGCAGCGGCTCGATCTGCGCTTCCATGTGCTGACCGGTGGGCGCCGCACCGCGCTGCCGCGCCATCAGACCCTGCGCGCCACGCTCGACTGGAGCCACCGGCTGCTGGCCGAGCCGGACCGGATCGTGCTGCGTCGGCTGGCGGTGTTCGCCGGCAGCTTCACCCTCGAGGCCGCAGGCCAGGTCGTCGCCGACGCGGCGCTGCCCGAATGGGAAGTGGTCGGGCGCATCGCTGAACTGGTCGACAAGTCGCTGGTCGCGGCCGATGCGGCCGGACCGCAGCGACGCTACCGCCTGCTCGAGACCACCCACGCCTACGCCATGGAGAAGCTCGCCGACAGCGGGGAGTTCGGACCGTTGGCGCGGCTGCATGCGCGCTACTTCCATGACGCGCTCGACACGGCGCTCGCCG
>JAKAZL010000106.1 GCA_021815925.1 Pseudomonadota bacterium
TCCCCGGCATTCGACCAGGTGAAACTCGCGGCCGCGCTTGCCAAGGCGCTTGGCAAGCCGGTGAATGCCCGCCAGTGGCCGGCGTTCGGGTTCGATTTCCACCGGCTGCATGACGGCAAACTGCAGGTTCGGTTTCGCGGCAAGAAATACCGCTGTGACCTTTCCGGTGTCGGCGTCTGTGCCCTGCGCAAGGTGAAGATGCCGAAGCAGGACGGGGAGTTCGGAGGCGCGGCCCACGCCCGCTCTGCGAACGGCAAGTGGGTGGCGTTCGAGCGGAACTGGAATCTGTGGATCCGCAACGTGGCGACGGGGCGGCAGATCCAGCTCACGTTCAACGGCATCGAGAACTACGGCTACAGCCGCAAGAAGTCCGGCGGCGCGGTCGTCAGCTGGTCACCGGATTCGCGCCAGCTGGTCGCGTTTCGGTGGGATCAGCGCAAGGTCAAGGACATGTACACGGTCGTGACTCGGGTGGGTCACCCGACGCTGAAGACCTGGCCGTATCCGCTGCCGGGCGACAAGCATGTGTTCAGGGTCCATCCGGTCGTGATCGACATTGCGACGCGCCGGATAGTGCCGCTGCGGATGCCGCCTGAGCAGGCGCTCGGCAGCTGGAGCCACGTCCAGTGGGCGCATGACGGTAAGACATTTGCGCTGGTTTCGACGTCGCGTAATCAGCAGCGCGAGACGTACCACGTTGCGAATGCCGCCACCGGCGCCGTGCACACGGTCTTTGAGTACACGGCCAAAGACTTCTACCAGGGCTGGTACGGACGGCCGGACTGGCAGTACGCGCCGCAACGTGGCGAGGCCATCTGGCCCACCGAGCAGACCAACTGGATGAATCTGTACCTCTACAGCCTCAAGTCCGGCAAGGTGCTGCGCCCGATCACCACCGGCAAGGGCGACGTCATTCAGGTCCCGCGCTTCGATCACAAGAGCGGAACACTGTGGTACGTGGGTGTGGGCCGTACCGCCGGGATGAACCCGTATTACCGTCAGCTGTTCAAGGTGAACATCGAAACGGGCAAGACGACCCTGCTGACCCCGGAGGACGCGGATCACATCGTGACGATGTCCCCGGGTGGCAAGTACTTCGTCGATTCGTACTCGACGCCGACCAGTCCGCCGGTCACCGTGCTGCGCTCTGCCGAGAGCGGACGGGTCATCGCGACAGTTGCACGCACGAATATCTCCCGCCTGCGCGCCATGGGATGGGTGCCGCCCGTGCCCTTCACGGTTAAGGCGCGCGACGGGAAGACCACTCTCTACGGGCTGATGTTCAAGCCGACGAACTTCGATCCGCACAAGAAGTATCCGGTCATCGACTTTGTCTACCCGGGACCCCAGATCGGCTCCATCGCGACGTTCAGCTTTCGCTCGGAGCGCGGCAGCCATCAGGCGCTGGCCGAGCTCGGCTTCATTGTCGTTACGATAGACGGCATGGGCACGCCGTACCGTTCGGCGAGCTTCCAGCGCTACTGGTACGGCGACATGGGCGATGACACGATCCCGGATCAGGTGACCGGGATCCGCCAGCTCGCCGCGCGCTATCCCTGGATGGATCTGACTCGCGTCGGCATCTGGGGCCACTCGGGCGGCGGGAACGCCACGGTGTCGGCGATGCTCCACTATCCAGACTTCTTCAAGGTCGGATGGGCCGAAAGCGGCAACTATGACAACCGCGACTACTACTATGGCTGGGGGGAGCGGTGGCAGGGCCTGCTGGTCAAGCACAAGAACGGCACCACGAACTACGACAATCAGGCCAGCGAGCTGATCGCGAAGAACCTGAAGGGCCGCCTGATGCTGGTGACCGGATCGATCGACAACAACGTCCCGCCCAGCAATACGTACCTGATGGTCAATGCGCTGATGAACGCCAACAAGAACTTCAGCATGCTGGTCGTGCCGAACGAGAAACACCACTACGGCTCCCACACACCCTATGTCACCCGCCGGTGCTGGGACTTTTTCGTCCGCTATCTGGCGGGGAATACCCCGCCGCATGAGTTCAACGGAATGCCGAAGACGCTCGATAAGTGAGCCGCTTCGGGGCACGGCGGGCATCGTCGGTCAGCGGCCGATGGCTCGCAATGCCCCCTGACTGCCCGGCGCGACCGGGAGATTGACGCGGCTGGGCGTGTTGCCGCCGAAGAACACGGTCTGCACCGCCGTCACGGCCTCGCGAGTCGTCTGCAGGCCTTCGTTGCCGTACACGTTCATGTTCCGGTTGTAGTCGGGAAAATTGCTGCTTGAGATCATGAGCTCGATGCGGTGTCCCGGCTCGAAGACCTGGCCCGATTCCCACAGGTCGAGTCGCAGGCGATAGATGCGGCCCGGGATCAGGCGCGAGGGTGTCGCCGTGCCGTGCCGGTACTTCGCGTCGATGATCCCGCCGGCGACGTTGATCTGCGTGCCGTTGGGGTAGTCGTCGATCAGCCGCGCCGTGAAGTCCGTGTCGGGAGCGGAGGAGGAGACATACAGAGTTGCGGTGATGTGGCCCGCAATCGTAAGCGGCTTGCGCAGCACGGGCGTGCGCAGGGCAATGGTGTCGCTGCGCCGATCGAGCGCCTCGCGCGCGCCGTTGCAGTCGAGCAGGACGGGCTGACAGGTCTGGTTTTGTGCGCCGTTCGGCGCCACCCCAGCGCCGAAGATGAAATTGCCACCCAGCGTCGGCACCGGGCGTAGCGGGTTGTAGCGGAAGACGTAGCGGCCCGCACCGGTCCTGTTGGCCGCTCGCGCGGGGACCGGGACGGGGGTCAGCGTGCGTCCGGGACCGAGGAACAGCGGCAAGCTGCGGGTGCCCGGGGGCGGATAGGCCACCGCGGCTTTCCAGGTGCCGCGGATATCGATGCTCTGGTCACCTTCGCCCGGATTGGGTGGCCCCCTGTAGGGCGTCACGGTCCCGCTGCCGCTGCCCATGATGAAGTAATGAATCGGGGGCTGGGAGCCGACGCCGTTGGCGACGCCTTCGAGATAGTGATCGAACCAGGCGAGTGCCTGGAGATCCGGGTTCACGCTCGCCTGCCGGCCGAAGTATCCGCTGCCGGCTCTGTCGGACTCGCTGGCGCCGTGGGTCCAGGGCCCCAGCGTCAGCGCCACAGGGGCCTGCGGAGCGCGGCGCAGGGCCTTCGAGGCGGCAGCAAAGTCGACCAGGGTGCCACCGAGGAACAGGTCGTAGTAGGCACCGAGGAATTCGGTCGGAACATGGGGCCAATGCGCGAGCTGCGGCCGATGATCGAATCCGCGCTGGTTCCAGAACCAGTCGTGAGCCTCATTGTTCACCCAGTCGCGGTACCACGGACAGATGCCGGTCAGGCTCGGCAGCGCGAGCGGCGTGGCGCGATCCTCCGCCCAGATCCGTCCCGGCGTCGGCTCGGCGAGCGGGTTTGGTGACAACATGGGTGAGTCGGGTCGCACCACCTTGGCGATGACCTGCGAGCACAGCAGGTTCGCGTAGCCCACATCGTGCTGCAGCCGCACGGCACCGCCGCGCCAGGCCCCGTCCTCATGATAGTCGGCGCTCGCGATGTAGACGTAGATCGCCTTGAGGTCCGGGGGATGCTCGAGCGCGGTGTCGATGGCCGTGGCCGCCAGGTAGGATCCACCGTAGAGCGCAAGACCCCGGCGGGCATTGAACCAGGGCTGCCGCACGATCCACTGCGCGGTCTGCAGGCCGTCCGCGGGATCATTTACGTAGGGATCGAACGTGCCCTCCGAGCCGAACAGCCCCCGCACGTCCTGCACGACGTACGCATAGCCGTGACTGGCGAAGAACTCGCCGTGGCGGTCCTCAGACGCTTTGCCATACGGTGTCCGTACGAGGATGGCCGGCCAGGTGCCGCGGGTCTTCGGGAGATAGACGTCGGTGGCGAGGCGGATGCCGTCGGACATCGGGACCATCAACTGGCGCAGCACGCGGACCGGGTACGGCCCGGCGGGCAGGCTGCGGCTGCGCAGGGCGCCGGGGAAACCCGCGGCGGTCACACCGGCACCGTGTGCCGCACCGGTGGCGAGCATGCTCAATAGGGCGGCGCTCACGACCCAAAGGCGAAGTGGATCATGCGTCACCCCTCGCCGGTTCCGCCGGTCACTTGGCCAACCGCGCAAGGCCCAGCGCATCGTTTGGAGTCCTCCAAGAGGAGTTCGGACGACATCACGCTCAGCCGAATGCTGTCAAGCTGTAGTGCGCAGCGTTGCGCCGGGCGGCCGGTATCGCGGCGAGCGCGGACCAAGCCCCGCAGCGCGCCGTACCGGAGCGATCCTCAGACGGTCGCTGCCGAGCGGTGGATGATGCCCTGCCACAGCGCCGACGCATGGCCGTCGCCGAACACGGCTCAACTCAAGCTCCAGGCACTCGGACCCCGTACCGTCTCGCCTGCCGCCACAGCACCGGGCCGGCAGATGAGCATTCCTGCGCTTTGGCATCGCTCCGATGGATACCGCTCGCGTGAGCGTGTGCAGCGCCTTGATTTGGGTTGCGCCGACCACATGTCCCGAAGACGGCGCCCTGCACGACCGCGCAAGCTGGACGAGCAGGGCGGACCGCAGGCGCACGTGCCGGTGCTCGAAGGACCGTACCTGGAGCGTGGATTTCGGTAAACCGGGACGGGGTCTGGGCACGCATGAGTATTGAGCGACAGTACGGCTGGATGTGGGTCGAGGCACGCGAGGCCCTCGAGCAGGCGGAGCGGCTGCAGCGGCAGCTGTTGCGCTACCTCGGGCCCGGCACCGGCGCGGCGGTCTGGGAACCGCCCGTGGACATCCAGGAAATCCCTGATGGCTTGATCCTGTCCTTCGCGTTGCCCGGCGTCGCACCGGAACAGATCGACGTGCGACTCGAATCCACGGCCCTCGCCGTGAGCGCCACACGTCGGCTCAAGCTCGGCCACCCCAACGCGGTGATCCGGCGGCTCGAGATTCCCCAGGGACGATTCTTCCGACGGGTTCCTCTGTCGGGTGTGGCGCTTGCCGTGGTGGCGACGCGCTACGAAGACGGTTGTCTGGAGGTGCGCCTCACTCGGCGAGGGAGAATTGACCTATGACGGATTCCGAACACATGACGCCTGCCGCACCGCGCAGCGAGCCGTTGCCGCCGGACGTGGTCCCCATCGTCGCCATGCGCAGCGTGGTGCTGTTCCCCGGTGTCGTGCTGCCCATCACCCTGGGGCGCGAGGAAAGCATTGCCGCCGCGCAGGAGGCCGTGCGTGTCGGCCAGAAGGTCGGCCTGGTGCTGCAGCGCGATGCGGCGGTGGAGAAGCCCGCGCGCGCCGATCTGCACGACGTGGGCGTACTCGCGACGGTGCTGCGCTACGTTACGGCGGCCGATGGCGCGCATCACCTGGTGTGCCAGGGCGAGAGCCGCTTCCGGCTCGTTCAAGTCGTGCGCGACTCGCCGTTCCTCGCTGCGCGCATCGAGGAAATCCCCGAACCAACCGATAGCGGGCCGCAGATCGAGGCGCGGCTGGAGTACGTCAAGCAGCGCGCCCTGGAGGCGCTGTCGCTACTACCCCAGGTGCCGGCGGAACTGTCCCGGACCATTGCCGGAGTCGAATCGGCGGCACGCTTGGCTGACCTCATCGTCAGCTTCATGGACGTGGACGCGCAAGAGAAGCAGGACCTGCTCGAGACGGTCGATCTGAAAGAGCGCCTCGACAAGGTTGTGAAGCTCCTCGCGCACCGGGTGGAGGTGCTGAAGATCACCAAAGACATCGCCGAGCAGACTCAGGCGGCGCTCGGCGAGCGGCAGCGCGAGGCTGTGCTGCGCGAACAGCTGCATCAGTTGCAGCGGGAGTTGGGCGAAACCGAGGGCGAGGCGAGCGACGTCGCCGAGCTCGACAAGGCGATTGGCGCGGCTCATATGCCGGCGGAGGTGGAGGAGCAGGCGCGCAAAGAGTTGAAGCGGCTGCAGCGCATGAGCGAATCGAGCCCCGAGCACGGCATGGTGCGTGCCTACCTCGATTGGCTGGTGGCGCTGCCGTGGGGCACCTCGGATGCCGAGGACATCGACATCGAGCGCGCGCGGCGCGTGCTCGACGAGGACCATTACGGGCTCGAGAAGGTCAAGCGGCGCATCCTCGAGTACCTGGCCGTGCGCAAACTCAACCCGCAGGG
>JAKAZL010000107.1 GCA_021815925.1 Pseudomonadota bacterium
CGGCCCTGTACGTCGCGTAGGCCTGCTGGTAGGTCGGGTCGTGCAGCAGCGCGTCGTGGTAGACGTCGAGGAAGTTCGTCGCCGAAGCCGCCCCGGAACCTCCGAGGGCCGCGCCGGCGAGGAACGCCAGAATGAGATGACGTGGGATGATTCGCATGAGCTTCCCTAAGAACACGGCCGCGGGCGCAAAGTTGCACCCGGGCGAACGTGGATGCTGCGAGGGCCGAAGGTCGCCCGGCGAACGCCGCGGCGGCCGGCCATCACGGTCAGAATACGAAATGCACCGGCCGCTCGGCATGAACCAGCGGATCGATGACGGTCTCGAACAGGCTCTCCTCGGTCCAGGCCTCTTCGGCCACCCGGCGCACCAGGCGCGCCTCCATCACCGGGGCACTGCCGACCACCGCGAACAGCCGCCCGCCGATCGCGAGCGAGCGCTGCCAGCGCTCATCGTATTGGGGCAGAGAGCCGGTGATCGCGATCGCATCGAAGCGGCCGGTCGGCTCGAAAGTCAGGGCGTCCGTTCTGACGATGTCGACGTCCCGCAGGCCCTGCTGCCCGACTGCGCGGCGCGCCATGTCGGCCAGTTCCGGCACGATCTCGAGCGACTGGACCGACTTGCCGAGCGTGCGCAGGCAGGCGGTGATGAACCCCGAGCCGGCACCGATCTCGAGCACGCGGTCGCGCTCGGTCACGTTCAGCGCCTGCAGCAGCCGGCCGACCACGCTGGGACGCAGCATGTGTTGTCCGCCCGGCAGCGGCACTTCGCTGTCGGCGTACGCCAGGAAGCGATGTTGCGGCGGGGTGAAGGCCTCGCGGGGCACCTGGCGGAAGGTATCGAGAACGCGCGCATCGAGTACATCCCAGGCGCGCACCTGCTGCTCGATCATCTGTTCGCGGGCATCGGCCGGCATCATCACGGACTCCAATCGCATCGCGGGGTGTCCCGGCGGACCCGGGGCAGGCGCAAATTACGGGTTTTCGGCGCTCCTGCCAAGCCGAATTGCGACGAGATATGGTGAAATAGCGCTGGATCGCCCGGCCCCCTGCGCTATGCTCCGGACGTTTGCGTTCCTCGTCATGGATATAATGAATAATTCGCGCAGCAGCCAGGACGCAGCCGCCCGAGGGAAGCTGAGCTGAATGTCGATCCTGTGGGCCCTCTTCCTTCTGGTCGCGCTACTGGTGGCCGCACTGCTGTGGCTGCGCGCGGAGCGCTCGCGGCGCCATGAGCGCCAGGCGCTCGAGGCGCTCGCCAGCCAGATTCAATCCCTTCCGCCGGAACGGCCCGTTGCCGGGTCACTGGACCTCGCCGACGCCGGCCAGCCGCTCGAGGCGCTGGTCCGCGCGCTCAATCAGCGCCTGAGCGGCCCGGCGCCGCAGGAGCGCAGCGCCGAGTCGCGCCGCCAGTTCGCCACGCTCGGGGCGCGGGTGCAGCAGGCGGTGCTGGTGCACCGGGACGTCATCTTGTACGCGAACGCGCGCTTCGCGGCGCTGCTCGGGACCGACGCGCGGGAGCTGCTCGGGCGTCGTCTTGCTGACCTGGTCGCGCCGGACTATGCCGACCTGCTCGCCGAGAACATCCGCCGCCACCTGGCGGGTGAGGCCGCCGCAGACCGCTACGAGGTGGACCTGCCGGCGGCCGACGGCCCGCTACGGCTGGAACTGGCGGTGGCGCCCATCGAGTACGACGGGCCGGCGTTGCTTTTGACGGGCACGGAAGTGCTGCCCGAGGAGGCGAGCGCCACACTCCCCACCGGGGATCTGGATGCCGAGCGGCTCGCCGCCCTCGACCTGCTCTCCGAGGCGGTCGTGGCGACCGATAGTGCCGGCGACATCACCTACGTGAACGCCGCGGCGGAGCGGCTGGTCTCGGTGCCGCCCGCAGCGGCGCTCGGCCGCAAGCTCGAGGACGTGGTGAGCCTCGTCGATGAGGGCGAGCGCCGCCTGCTCGCCGAGCCGCTGCGCCAGGCGCTCAGCAGCGGTGTCGCCGTCAATCTCGGCCGCCGGGCGCTGCTCGTCGCCCGCAACGACGGCAGCGAGCGCTCGATCGAGCTGTCGGCCTCACCGATCCGCGGACCCAGCGGGCAGCTGGCCGGGGCGCTGGTGTTGCTGCACGACGTCTCGGAGCTGCGCGGCATCGCGCGGCAGATGTCCTACCAGGCCACCCACGACGCCCTGACCGGGCTGGTCAATCGCCACGAATTCGAGCGTCGTCTGAACGAGGCCGTCGAGAACGGGCAGCGCGGCGATGGGCAGCACGTGTTGTGTTGTCTCGATCTCGATCGCTTCAAGGTCGTGAATGACACCAGCGGGCACGTCGCCGGCGACGGTGTGCTGCGCGAGGTCGCAAAGGTGCTGCGTGACGCGGTACGCGACAGCGACACGGTCGCGCGGCTCGGCGGAGACGAGTTCGGACTGCTGCTGATGGGCTGTCCGCTCGATAAGGCTCGCCAGATTGCCGATGACGTGTGCCGCGCGGTCGCCGAGCACCGTTTCGTCTGGCGGGATAAGATTTTCAATCTCGGCGTCTCGGTCGGGCTGGTGGAGATCTCCCGCAGCAGCGGCTCGCCCGAGGAGTTGCTGGTCGCTGCGGATTCGGCCTGTTACGTCGCGAAGAAGCGCGGCTCGGGCCGCGTGGCCGTCTACTCGGCGCACGACGAGGCGCTGGCGCGCCACAGCGGGGAGATCCAGTGGCTGCAGAAGCTGCAGGCCGCGCTGCGCGAGAACAGCTTCCAGCTGTACCAGCAGCCGATCGTGCCGGCCTATGGCGATGACAATGGCGGGCCGGCGATGGAAGTGTTCGTGCGGCTCGGCGGCGAGGACGGCGAGCAGATCCCGCCGTCGGAGTTCGTGCGCGCCGCCGAGCGTTACCGCCTGATGGGGCTGGTCGATCGCTGGGTCGTGCAGACGACGCTTGCCGCGATCGGCCGCGGCGCGATCCACGTGCCGCCGCGCCGCTGCGTGGCGATCAATATCTCCGGCCAGACTCTCGGTGATCCGGATTTTCTCGAGTTCGTGGTCGAGTGTCTGGACAGCACCGGCGTCACGCCCGCGCAGGTGTGTTTCGAGCTCAGTGAGTCGGCCGTGGTGGCCAATATCGAGCATGCGCGGCGCTTCGTCGGCGTGCTGCACGGCATGGGCTGCCGCTTCGCGCTCGATGACTTCGGCTCCGGCCTCGGTTCGTTCTCGAATCTGCGTACCTTGCCGATGGACTACCTGAAGATCGACGGCTCGTTCATGCGCAACCTGGCGCGCGACGCGGTGAATCAGGCCATGGTGACCGCAATGATCGACCTGGCGCGCAAGCTGAACTTCAAGGTGATCGCCGAGCAGGTCGAGGACAGCGCTGCGCTCGAGGTGGCGCGGCGCATGGGCATCGACTACATGCAGGGTTACGCCATCGCGCGCCCCAGGCCGCTGCCGCTCGCGGCCTGAGCGCGGACGCCTCTAGCGTGGCTCGAAGCGCAGCGCCGCGCCGTTGATGCAGTAGCGCTGACCGGTGGGCGGCGGCCCGTCGGGGAACACGTGACCGAGGTGTCCGCCACAGCGCGAGCAGTGCACCTCGGTGCGCCGCATGAGCAGGCCGCGGTCCTCGCGCGTGCCGAGCGCCGCCGGTAACGGCGCGAAGAAGCTCGGCCAGCCCGTGCCGCTTTCAAACTTGGCCGCCGACGAAAACAACTCCTGATTGCAGCCGGCGCAGACGAACACGCCCGCGCGGTGTTCGGAATTCAGCTCGCTGGTTCCGGCGCGCTCGGTGCCGTGGCGGCGCAACACGCGGTACTGTTCGGCGCTGAGCGTTTGCCGCCACTCCTCCGGAGTTTTGCTCACCGGAAACTGTTCTTCTGATCGCAAGGGCTCGCCTCCGCGGCGCACTCGGCGCCGCCTCCGGCCAACAGTAACAGTCTGTTACCGGTTCGTCGAGCGGTGCGCAGCACGCGTGGTGGCCGCGCCGGACTTGTCGCAAATACAACGCATCGCGAATGCGAATTGTGGCTTGAACATCAATTGCTTAGGGTGCCGGGCGCGGTCTGTGACACTGGCGTGTTGGCCCGGGCCAACATCGGGTTGCGCGGAGACCGGTGAATTGCCCGGTGCAAGTTGATCGCGGCCGTGGTATGAAGGGCGCCCGTTTCCCCATTAAAACGAGCGGCAAGGACGCCAGAAGCCTATGCAGCTTGCCCGTCTCTGGTGTGAACATCTGGCCGCAGGTTGTCCGAGCGAGCTCGCGGGAGTCGAGATTGCCGGCAGCGATGCGCGCACCCTGGATGCGGAGATCTCCGCCTGTGTCAGCGCGGTGATCTGTCGCTCGATGACGGTTGACGATCGCATCGAGCGGCGTCTGGGGGATATTCGTCAGGCGTTGATCGGCAAACAGGCCGAGGCTGACGCGCCGGTTGCGGCGTACTGCGAGCGGCTCAATCGTCTGGTCAGCGCCGTGCTGACGCAGACGCGCGCCGGCCGCGCCTGACCTGCGGCCGCGTGTCGCGGCCGCAGGTCAAGTCGCTGGGCGGTCTCAGAGCAGGGGAATCATCAGCAGCGCGACGATGTTGATGATCTTGATGAGCGGGTTGATCGCAGGACCCGCGGTGTCCTTGTAGGGATCGCCAACCGTATCGCCGGTGACCGCGGCCTTGTGCGCCTCGGAGCCCTTGCCGCCGAAGTTACCTTCCTCGATGTACTTCTTGGCATTGTCCCAGGCGCCGCCGCCGGTGGTCATCGAGACCGCGACGAACAGTCCCGTGACGATGGTGCCGATCAGCAGACCGCCGAGCGCCTTGATGCCGGCGCCGGGTCCGAACAGGTAGTTCATCACCACCACCAGCACCACCGGCACGAGAATCGGCAGCAGCGAGGGCACGATCATCTCGCGGATTGCCGAGCGGGTGAGCATGTCGACGGCGCGCGAGTAATCGGGCTTGGCCGTGCCCTCCATGATGCCCTTGATCTCGCGGAACTGGCGCCGCACCTCGTTCACCACCGAGCCGGCGGCCCGTCCGACCGCCTCCATGGCGAGCGCGCCGAACAGATACGGCACGAGCCCGCCGATGAACAGCCCGATGATCACGGGCGGATCGGACAACGAGAAGGTGACGAGCTTGCCCGCGGCCGCGAGGTTGTGGGTGTAATCGGCGAACAGCACCAGGGCGGCGAGCGCCGCCGAGCCGATCGCGTAGCCCTTGGTCACCGCCTTGGTGGTGTTGCCTACGGCGTCGAGCGGGTCGGTGATGTCGCGCACCTGCTTGGGCAGGCCGGCCATCTCGGCGATGCCACCGGCGTTGTCGGTGATCGGGCCGTAGGCATCGAGCGCCACGATCATGCCCGTCAGGGACAGCATGGCGGTGGCCGCGACGGCGATGCCGTACAGGCCGACGCCGTGCACCTCGCCCAGCCGGTACGAGCCCCAGATTGCCAGACACACCGCGATCACCGGCAGGGCGGTCGATTTCATCGACACGCCGAGTCCGGCGATGATGTTGGTGGCATGGCCGGTCTGCGAGGCGGCTGCCACCTTGCGCACCGGGCTGTACTCGGTGGCGGTGTAGTACTCGGTGATCACGATCAGCGCGGTCGTGAGTCCAAGACCGATCAGCGCACAGCCGAACAGCGCCATGCCCTCGGCCGGCATCAGTTCCCGTGTGATGAAGTAGAACCCGACCGCCGAGACGAGGCCGGCGACGATCACGCCCTTGTACAGGGCGTTCATGATCTTGCCGCCCTCGCGCGTGGAGACGAAGAACGTGCCGATGATCGAGGAGATGATCGACATCGCGCCGAGGGCGAGCGGATAGACCGCCGCGTTGAATCCGGCGCTGGCGCTCTGCTTGGTAAACAGCAGCCCGCCGAGCAGCATGGTGGCGACCACGGTGACCGCGTAGGTCTCGAACAGGTCCGCGGCCATGCCGGCGCAGTCCCCGACGTTGTCCCCGACGTTGTCGGCGATGACCGCGGGGTTGCGCGGATCGTCCTCCGGGATGCCGGCCTCCACCTTACCGACCAGGTCCGCGCCGACGTCGGCGCCCT
>JAKAZL010000028.1:0-1222 GCA_021815925.1 Pseudomonadota bacterium
CCGGCCCCGGGAGCGTGGAACCATGACGGCCGCCCGGAACACCTGCGGGCGGCCTGCGAGGCGAGTCTGCAGCGACTGAGGCTCGCGCGGATCGATCTGTATCAACTGCACGCACCCGATGCGGCCGTACCTATCGAGGAGTCGATCGGTGAGCTCGTGCGGCTGCGCGAGGAAGGCAAGATCCGCCACATCGGTGTCTCGAACGTGACGCTCGAGGAGTTGCAGCGCTGCGAGCGGCTGACGCCGATTGCATCGGTGCAGAACCGCTTCAACGTAGGAGACCGGAATGCGGAACCGGTAGTTGCGTATTGTGCGGCGCGCAGCATCGCATTTCTGCCTTGGGCCCCGCTCAGCCCGGGGCGGACGGGCGCGCTGGCGCGGATTGCGCAACGGCGGGGCCTCTCCGAGGCGCAGGCCGCGATCGCATGGCTGCTGCAGCACTCACCGGTCATGCTGCCGATACCCGGAACCTCATCCCTGGCGCACCTGGAGGAGAACATCGCAGCCGCCTCCGTCGTGCTCGAGGCCGACGAGCTGCGAGCGATGGGGTGACTGTCGCCAATTGCCGTCGACTGCCAAGATCTCGAGCAGCCAGGCCGATTGCGGCTCGCAAGATCCCGGCGGCGCCATGAATTTACCGCGTGGCCGCGCTATAGGTAGATGCGCGGATGAGACCTGAGGACCGCATTGGCTATCATGCTAAGGTGTTTGCTTCGGGTGAGGCTTCGCGTCGTCCCCGTGCGATTTACTGCGCCGCAGTCGGGCAGAGCCAGCTGATCCCGTTACTCTGGGAGAAAGGCATGTCACACACTCATCTTCGACGGGCCGCGCGCGGTGCCGTCGCCGCTTTTTGTTTGCTTTGGGCGGTGAGCCTTACCGCAAACGCCCAAGTCAGCGTTGGTGTCGGCGTCGCGCTGCCGGGCGTGCGTATCGGAATCAACGTTCCCGCTTACCCACAACTCGCCCCGATTCCCGGCTATCCGGTCTATTACGCGCCCGACGTGGACGCCAATCTGTTTTTCTACAACGGAATGTATTGGGCATTCGCAGACGATGCCTGGTATTCGAGCACCTGGTACAACGGACCCTGGTACATGGTTCCTCCCGAGGAGGTGCCCGTGTTCATCCTGCGCGTTCCCGTGCGCTTCTATCGTCAGCCGCCGATGTTCTTCCGGGGCTGGAATCGCTATGCGGCGCCGCGCTGGGGCGAGCACTGGGGGCC
>JAKAZL010000028.1:1322-28214 GCA_021815925.1 Pseudomonadota bacterium
GTCCGCCGTCAGCCGAAGCGTGTTGATCGCGCTCACGGGTGGGGTCATCGCGGTTACCGGTTTTGGGACCGCCCGAGATCTCCTGAGGGGCGAGATCGGCGTCGACATCATCGCGCTGTTGGCCATGATCGGCGCGCTGTTGCTCGGGCAGTATCTCGCGGGCGCCATCATCGCCGTGATGCTCGCCGGCGGCATGGCGCTCGAGGCCTACGCGATCGCTCGCGCCCGCCGTGAGCTGACCACCCTGGTCAGCCGGGCACCGCGGATCGCGCACCGGGGCAGCGCCGAGCAGTACGCGGACGTGGCGGTGCAAGATGTCCGCATCGGTGACGTGCTGATGGTCAAGCCGGGCGAGGTGGTGCCGGTCGACGGAATCGTCGGCGCCGAGGGGGCAGTGCTCGATGAGTCCTCCCTCACGGGTGAATCCCGTCCCGTGCGGCTTGAGGCAGGCGCGCCGCTGCGCAGTGGCGGCACGAACGTGGGAGGGCCCTTCGAGCTGCGGGTCACTGCGCTGGCCGAGGACAGCACCTATGCGGGCATCATCCGACTGGTGCGCGCCGCGGAGGCTTCCCGGGCACCGTTTGCGAGACTGGCGGATCGGTACGCCGTGGTGTTCCTCGGCGCCACGCTCGTGCTCGCCGCGGTGGCGTGGTGGGCCGGCGGGAGCGCCGAGCGCGCCCTCGCGGTACTGGTTGTCGCGACGCCGTGTCCGCTGATTCTTGCCGTCCCGGCCGCGATCATGGCGGGAGTCTCGCGCGCAGCGCGCAGCGGCATCATCATGAAGGGCGGTGCACCGCTCGAGACGCTGGCGCGGGCCGAGGTGGTGCTGCTCGACAAGACCGGGACGGTCACTGCGGCGCGCCCGTTCGTCGCTGCCATCGAGACGGTCGGCACGATCAGCGCCGAGGTGCTGCTGCGTCATGCCGCGGCCCTCGAGCAGCTCTCGGTTCACCCGTTCGCGCCCGCGATTCTGGCGGAGGCACGGGCACGCCGGCTCCCGCTTCCATTTCCGGCAGATGTCCACGAGCAGATGGGCGCGGGCATCCGCGGCAGCCTCGATGGGCGCCACGTCGCGGTGGGGCAGCACGATTTCGTCGTGCCGGGCACCGGGCGCACGGCGACCGTCCGTTCCATTGAGATGCGAGCGGCCGCGGACGGCTCGTCCTGTGTCTTCGTCGCGATCGACGGCGCTCTCGCTGGCGTGCTGCTGCTGCAGGATCACATCCGACCGGAGGCGCCGCGCGTCCTCAGGACGCTGCGCGGCAGCGGCATCCGGCGCATCCATCTGGTCACCGGCGATCACCCCGATGTGGCCGAATTGGTGGCCGACGCGCTGGGCATCGACCGGGTATTCGCCGAACGCACGCCGGAAGACAAGGTCGATGTGGTGCGTGCCGCCCGGCGGGAGGGCATCACGGCCATGGTAGGTGACGGGATCAATGACGCACCCGCCATGGCGCTCGCGGACGTCGGCATCGCCATGGGCGCCCGCGGCACGACGGCCGCCTCGGAGGCGGCGGACGTCGTGCTTACTTCGGACCGGTTCGAGGGGGTGGCCGCAGCGGTGCGGATTGCTCAGCGGACGCGTCGGATTGCGCTGCAAAGCGTCTGGGTCGGCATGGGCCTGTCGGTCGTTGCGATGGGCTTCGCCGCCGCCGGATACATCGTGCCCATCGTCGGCGCGCTGCTGCAGGAAGGGATCGATGTGCTCGTCATTCTGAACGCGCTGCGCGCGTTGTCTGACCGGGGAGTCAGAGGCGCGGGCAGTGCGGACGCAAAGCGTCTCGCGCAGGCACTCGATACGACGCACCGGTCATTGCGCCCGCGCGTCAGCGAGCTCGCGGAACTCGCCGTGCGCCTCGACACATTGTCGCCGGGGGAGGCCCGTGCGCAACTGCAGCAGACGGCGCGCATGCTCGAGGAGGAGCTGCTGCCGCACGAATATGACGAGCAGCAAACTGTCTACCCCATCCTGGAGAACATGCTCGTCGGTGAGAACCCGACCGGGCCGCTGATTCACACCCACGGTGAGATCCGCCGCCTGAGCCGCCTGTTCGCGCGCCGGGTCGCGCAGTTGCCACCCTCCGGTCCGACCCCGCAGGACCTGCACGACATCCACCGGCTCTTGTACGGCTTGCATGCGATTCTGACCCTGCACTTCGCGCAGGAGGATGAGCTCTATAGCCTGCTGGCGGCCTGAGCTCATCCGCCGCAGCGATCCCGCAGAGGCTCATTCGCCGCGTCTCAGGGCCGACCGCCGAGTCCCATGGAGAATGTGAGCAAGCCCCCGCCGGGCAGGGGCGCGAATGCGATTCGCGGGCTCGCGCTGTGCAGGCCCATGAAGGCGTGGGTAAAAAAGTCGGCGCAGAAGTTGCCCAGCGCCATACCGAAGAGCGTGTCCGAAGGATAGTGCCAGCCTCCTTCGATGCGGGCCCAGGCCGTGGCGAATGTCAGGCCGTGCAGCCCGACATCCAGCGCGGTGCGCATCCGGCTATTCATCGGGGTGTCGCGCAGGTTCAACATCGCAAGCCGCGTGTATACCGCGGAGGCGGTGGTGTGATTCGAGGGGAAGCTGTGATCGTTGGCATGGTTCGGCCGTTCGCGGCGCACCATGCGACTGATCAGGGTGTTGGACTCGATTGCGGTCGTGGCAGCGAGCAGATTGACGAGGTAACCCTTGGCCTTGTCCTCGAGCCAGGTTTTGCCGAACGGTCCGCTGGGAGCGAGCAGCAGCGCGGCGATGTCGAGTCCCACGGATGCGCTGCGCAGACGGTAGCTCCAGCGAGTGGCGCTTGCCTCCGAGCCGAAAATCGGATTGCGGGCGCGAGCCCAGCGCGAGATGCGATGGTCGAAGTGATTGATCTGCAGCGTTGCAGCGCCAGCCAGCGGACCCCAGACCCACGGGTCTGTGGCCGCGGACACGGCCGCCCGGCGCACTCGGGCCCAGCCGGGCCTCACCGTGACGTTCTGGCCCCACCGGGGCGCGCCCGGCAGCGCGGCACACCCGGTGAGCGCGAGCATCACCGGCGTGAACGCCGCGCGTGACGGGCGCACTTAGAACCTCTTGTAGAAGCCGACCGACAGACCGTGCGGCAGGATCTCGACCAGCAGCGGGATCTTGCGCTGCGTCGCCCAATAGCCGAACGCCGTGCCGAGCGCCCAGCCCGCCAGGACGTCGGATTGCCAGTGCCCCTGGCTCTTCATCCGCCCGTAGCCGTCGTAAAGCGGCAGCAGTTCCAGGGCCCAGATCCATGGGTGCGCGTGACGGTAATCGAGGATGAAGGGCGTGACGAAGCTCGCCTGCAGCGTGACCTCGCCGCTCGGAAAGCTCTGATCGCCGTGGCCCGAGAAAAACGCGTTTGGTCCCCGGTTCTGATACGGACGCGCGCGGCTGAAGCTGAACTTCAGGACCTGGGCCGCTGCACCGGCGAACACCGATGCGTCGGCCGCCTGCCAGAAGGTGTGGCCGAGCCCCTTGTGATTACCCAGAAAGAGTGCGCCGGCGGCTTCTGCTGCGACCGTTCCGTACTCGAGGCCCAATTGGTTCGAGCGCGAGAAAATGCCGTTGTTGTCTTGCTTCTTGAGCGGGTAATCGATGCCGAAGGGTCCGTGACTGGTGCCTTCGTGGATGCGCATCGCGGCAAAAAAGCCGACCGCAGCCGCCGTCGGCAAAACCCACCGTTTGCGCCACCACGCGTGAGCACCGAGGCGCAGCGTGGAGGCTACCGGTGCCGGAGCCGACGAGGTGGAGCCGACCGGTGAATCGCCTTCCGTCTGCCTGCCGAGGGCGCTGGCCCGGATTGGGGCGGCGAGCAGCAGCAGGATGAGCGGCGCGCTCATCGGGCACAGTGAGCGAAGCGCACGCCAGCGCGGTGCGCGGGTCGGATAACCCCCGGTGGATGTCTGGCGGCCCGGATGGGACGCCAAGAGCGGTAATGTCCTCATGACAGCGGTCCTCGCACGATAGCCTCATTCCCTCGCCCACTGCATCCCGTGGGCCTCCGCGATCGGCTTACCAGCCGGGCAGCATGCGCCCGAGCACCGTGTCGCGCTTGACCAGCCGGTGGTACAGCGCCGCACCGATATGCACGGCGATCAGTCCGAGCAGGATCCAGTACAGCACGTCGGCGTGCACGTCGCCCAGCAAAAATCCGATCCGCTGACCTTGCGGCACGAGCGCCGGCAGCGGCACAACGCCGAATCCCCGGACCGCCCAGCCGCGGGCGGACGCGTTTGCCCAGCCCGCGAGTGGCATGAGAATCAGCACCAGGTACAGCGCGATATGTGTCAGCCCGGCCAGCCGTCGCTGCCAGACCGGCAGCGGCGGCGCGGGCGGCGGCCGGTGCGTCAGACGCCAGACGATGCGCAGCAAGACGAGCAGCAGCAGGCCGCTGCCCAGTGCCAGGTGGATTTTGATCATCGTGCCGAGTGGCGTGCCGCGATGAATCGAGGGCATGATGGACCCGACGATGTATTCGGCGGCAACCAGCAGCACGGTGAGCCAGTGCAGCGCGCGTGAGATCGGGTCATAAACGGCAGGACTTTGGGTTGGTGCCTCGAGAACTGCAGACATGATGCCTCTCCGTACCACGGACACGACGGGCCGATCGGGGCGCGAGACCTTTAACTCCTCCGGGAGCTTACGGCGATGAGCGGCGCTCCGCCAGCCTGTGCGGTCCGAGGCGGGCAACGCGATCCTCGGTGACGACTGACATCTCCTTGGAGCCCGGCCGGTCGACCGGGTTCCCCGGCGCGGCGCCGGTTCATCCCTGAAACCATTACACTCGCGCCACTGCTTGCTAAGCTGCCTGCCATGAGCACCTCGAACAGGCAGGACTTCACCGACGCCCTGGAGCGCTGGAACGAGCGCTTCGCACTGCCCGGCTATTTGTTCGGGCTTGAGCCGAACGCCTTCCTCGTCAAGCAGAGCGCGCGTCTGCGGCCCGGCTCGCGCGTTCTGTGCGTCGCGGATGGAGAGGGACGCAACAGCACCTTCCTTGCCGCCACGGGCCACGCTGTCACCGCATTCGATCTCTCGCCCGTGGCCGTGGAAAAAGCCCGGGCCCTGGCGGCGCAGCGCGGCCTCGAGGTCGACTTTAACGTTGCGGGCACCGACACCTGGGAGTGGGCGGCCGAGCGCTTCGATGCGGTGGCGGCAATCTTCATCCAGTTCGCGGCGCCGACGCAGCGGCAGGCCCTGTTCGCCGGCATGTGGCGCACGCTGCGGCAAGGCGGGCTGCTCCTGCTCCAGGGCTACACGCCGAAGCAGCTCGAATACCGAACGGGCGGCCCGGACAAGCTCGACCATCTGTACACGGCAGAGCTGCTGCGCGAGCTGTTGCCCCAGGCGCAGTGGCTGGAGTTGACCGAGCACGAGGCGGTGCTCGCCGAGGGCAACGGCCATCACGGTCGTTCGGCACTGATCGACGCGGTGGCCCGCAAAGGGTAGGGGGCGGGCGCCGACGCATGCAGCGCGCGATTTGACCAGGAGGATGTGTGTGACCCAGCGATCGCTTCCCCGCGATGCCTGGCTGCTGTGCTTTTCGGCATTCAGCGCGGATCTCGGTTATCAGGGCGTCACGGCCCTGTTTCCGCTCTATCTGATCTTTCAGCTGCACGCCTCGCTCTATGCGTACGGCGTGGTCACGGCCATTGCCTTCGGTGGCGGCGCCTTCATCGCCTACCTGGGCGGACTGGCCGGCGATCGGTTTGACCGCAAACGCGTCGCGGTTGCTGGCAACCTGTTCATTCCGCTGATGGCGCTCGCCGGATTGGCGCACGCCGTGGGGCTCGCCGCGCTGCTGTATGTCCTCGGCTGGTGGGCGCGTTACTTCCGCAGCCCGCCGCGGCGCGCATTGCTGGTCAGTGCCACGCCCCCGCAGGAGCGCACCCGCGCATTTGGCATGCTGCACGCGCTCGACATCGGCGGCGGGATGCTCTCGGCGCTGATTGTGCTCGCTGCGCTGTGGCTGAACGTGCCGGTGGCGACGGTGATGCTCTGGGCCGTGGTGCCGCTCGTGGTCTCGACGGGGCTGTTGCTGCTGGTGCGCCGCAGCGAGGTCTACCTGCAACAGACGCCCGGGCCGGTGCCCGCGGAGGCGCCGCGCGCTGCGCCCCGCGGCGTTCTGGCGGCACTGCTGATCTCCGCCACGCTGTACGGGTTCAGCTTCTACAACCTCGGTTTCCCGATCGTGACGGCGGTCGAGGCACATGCCGCGCGCGGCTATGAGTGGGGGGTTCTGGCCTACGTGGTCTATCTGGGGATCTCGGCACTCAGCGGTTACGCGCTTGGCAATCGCCGCGGCTCATCCACACGCGCGCTGTGGCTGCTCGGCTATCTGCCTTCGGCGCTCGGTTCGGGCTTGATTGCGCTCAGTGTGGCCTGGGGCCTGCACCCGCTCGCGTTTTATCTCGCGGTCGGGGTGCTCGGGTTGGGCATGGGGGCGGTCGAGACCTTCGAGCCGGCACTGGTGTCCTCGCTGATCGGCCACACGCGCCTCTCGCGCGGCATGGGGTTCCTGTCGGTCTCGCGCTCCATCGGCCAGTTTCTCTCGAACTTGATCATGGGCGCGCTGTTCGGGCTGGGGCGCGCAGCGCCATACACGTATGCTTTCGCCTCTGCGCTGCTCGCGGCGCTGATCTTCGCTGCGGTGGACCTTCGGGGCGGGCGGCGCCGGTCCTAGGATGTCGGGACGGGCGCCGTGCGGTGCACACAGAAAGAAGACCCCGCTTGCGCGGGGTCGGTCGCTTGCTTGCATCGAGTCGTGCTTCTTCTTGTTGGACCGGCACGGTACGGCGTGCGTCTGTGATGCGCAGCGAGCCCGTGCTTTCTCGTAATTTCGGTGCGATCGCGGTTCGTTTCCCCCTCGGACCGCCGCCCGGCCCAGGTCGAGAATTAGCAGCAAACCCTGTGCCAGTCCGATCCGAAAGGCGGCGGGATGCGCTCGACGCCCTGTAACACGGGTCGAATGTGACGTAATCTGTACTCGCAGTGCGCCGTTTCCTCTATTCTCTCACGCGAGGCGCGTCGAAGGACCTGGCGGGTGGTCTCGGAACGGAGTGGATGTAAGAAATCCCGACGATTTTGCGATCACTCGATGGGTCTGAATGCCGAATGCAGCCGTTCAATACGTTGAATCGAAGAGATAATTTGGCGTAGGTCGAGGTGTAAATGAAATCGACGGGCGGCTCCAGGACAGTCGCCGGCATCTGGTGCCTGGTCGGGATGGCTTTCTGGATGATCTCTACGGCGCCGGCGTGGGCGGCCGATGCAGCCCTGCCGTGTCCGCCACAGCTGCGCTCAGCGGTCCAGTTCTGGATCAGGGTTTACACCCAGATCGATACCAACGAGGGCTTTCTGCACGACCCGAACCATCTCGGAGTCGTCTACGAGACCGTGCATTTCACCCCGGGCAGTTCCCCGGCGCAGCGCCAGCATCGGGTCGATCGCGAGCGGGACCGGCTGGCCGCGGAGCTACGCAGTATTGCGGCCGGCGTCCGTCCGCTGACAGCAGAGGAACGGCATATCCGGGCCCTGTGGGGGCCGCATGCCGGCGCTGCGCAGCTGCGTAAGGCGGCGGGCGAGATCCGCTTCCAGCTCGGCCAGTCCAACCGATTCAAGGCGGGACTGATCCGCTCCGGTGCCTGGCAGCATGCCATCGCGCATGCGCTCGCCGCGCACGGATTGCCGCCGCAGCTGGCGGCCCTTCCCCTGGTCGAGTCCGCCTACAATCCCGATGCCTATTCGAAGGACGGCGCGGCCGGCTTGTGGCAGTTCATGCCGGGAACGGCGCGGCGCTTCCTGCGCATGGGGGCTGCCGTCGATCAGCGGTTCGATCCGTTCAGCGCGACGGTGGCGGCCGCCCAGCTGCTCGCCTACAACCACCGGATTCTCGGCACGTGGCCGCTTGCGATCACGGCCTATAACCAAGGGGTCGCGGGCGTGCTGCGCGCGGAGCGTGCCGCCGGCAGCCGCAACATTGCGACCATCGTGCGCCGCTACCATTCTGCGATGTTTGGCTTCGCATCGCGCAATTTCTACGTTTCGTTCCTCGCGGCCTTATATGTCGAGCACCATGCGGAGCAATACTTCGGTCAGCTGCATCGCCTGCCGGAAGAGCACTTTCAGGAGGTGATGCTCCCCGGCTACGTCTCCGTGGCCTCGCTGACCCAGGCGCTGCGGGTTCCGGCCGGCCGGCTGCGGGAATTAAATCCGGCACTCCTCGGGCCGGTGTGGAGCGGACAGCTCGATGTTCCGAAGGGTTATCGGCTGCGTTTACCGGATCGGGGGCGGGCCTTGAGCGCCGCCCGTCTTCTCGAGCGGCTCGGGCCGCACGCCGTGCTCGCAGCGCAGCTGCGTCCCCCCGTATATCGCGTGCGCTGGGGAGACACCCTGTCGGGCATTGCGGACCGCTACCACATGAGCATCGGGTCGCTGGCCCGATTCAACGGCATGTCGGTGAACGGCATGCTGCGAGTCGGGGAGCGGCTGCATCTGCCGGGCGCAAGCCGACCGCCGGCGGTGTTGGCGGCGGCGCCTGGCGCACCGGCAGTGCCCGCTGCACCGGGGGTGCCGCCGGCGCGTTACCGGGTGCGCTCCGGGGACACGCTCTCCGGCATTGCGGCGCGGTACCGCGTGAGTCTGGCGGCACTGGTCCGGGCCAATGCCATGGCTCCGGGCGGGCTTTTGCGCGTCGGGCAGACGCTGCGGCTGCCCGCCAGCCGGGCCGCGGTGAGTCCGGCTGACCAGAGCAGCGACATCCCGGCCGCCGCGCACGCGCTGCGCTCGCCGCGGGGCGTGGTCCTGGCCGCGAATACTGCCGCCCACGGCGTGCCGCTGCCGGCGGCGGAGTCGCGTTTGGCGGCGGGTCCTGACCAGGCGCTGGCCCGGGCGCAGCTCGACATGCACGTCGCGCCAAGTGCGCCGAAAGCCGATCCGCAGCCGGTCTCGGCACACCAGGCCGAGGCGCTCGGCCCGATGCTCGGTCCTGAGGGCGACCCGGCGCGCAGCGACGATCCGACGGATTATTCCGTGGCGCCGAACGGCACGATCCGGGTGGCTGCCGCGGAGTCGCTCGGATACTACGCGGAGTGGCTGGGAGTGAGCGCCATGGACCTGCGTCGCCTCAATCATCTGCCCTTCGGCCGGCCGGTGCGCCTCGGGGAGCGCATCCGGCTGGATTTCCGGCATGTGACGCGCCAGCAGTTCCAGCAGCGGCGCATCGCCTACCATCGCGAGCTGGAGGCGAGCTACTTCGGCAGCCACCGCATCGACGGTACGCGCGCCTACGTGACCCGCAGCGGCGACTCGCTGTGGACCCTGATGCAGCACTTCGCCGGTCTGCCGGCGTGGCTGCTGCGCCAATACAACCCGCAGACCAATTTTTTTCAGCTGCGACCGGGGACTCGGCTGGTGATTCCGCGCATCGTCCCCGCACGCGCTGCCGGTTGAGGAAATCCTGTCTGGTACGAACGATGTCTATAATGCACCGCATGCACCTGCCGAAGTTCATCCTGGCGGTCCTCGCCCTAGGGTCGATGGCCACCGTCGCCTGGGCCGCGCCGCGCGCCGGACGCATCGCGCTGCTCGGCGATCCGCACCTGCCGCAGGTGCAGTACATTCTGGTGAAGAAGGCGGCCCGGCGGCTGTACCTGATGAACGGCGACACGGTGGTGAGGTCGTTCCGGGTGCATCTGGGATTGATGCCCGAGGGGCCGAAGGAGCGCTCCGGCGACTACCGCACGCCGGTGGGTTGGTATCACCTGGAGCGCCGCGATCCGCGCAGCGACTACTTTCTCTCGATCCAGATCTCCTATCCGAACCGAGCGGACCGGGCCCGGGCCCGCGCTCATCACTGGCAGCCGGGCGGGGAGATCATGATCCACGGCCTGCCGAACCGGCTGCACGGACCATTGTCCTATTATCAGCACAGCGATTGGACCGATGGCTGTATCGCTGTGTCCGACGCCGACATGATGCAGATCTGGATGATGACCCGCGACGGCATGCGCATCGACATCCAGCCTTGAGCCCGTCCGATTCCTGATGGAAAACAACGACCTCGAACCCGAGTTCATCGAAGCGCGCGTTCACCCTCGCGGTAGTCTCGAGAACCTCTCCCAGGCCGAAATCGCCAAGCTGCTCGACTCGGGGCAGGGCGGCCTGTACACGCTGTTCCGCAAGTGCGCGCTGGCGGTGCTCAACACCGGCGCGGACACCGACAACGCGAAGGAGATCTTCGACCGATACCGGGACTTCGAGATCCGCATCATGCGCCAACCCTGGGGCATCCGGCTGGAGATGCACCATGCGCCGGGGGCCGCGTTCGTCGACGGACAGATGATTCGCGGCATCAAGGAGCATCTGTTCGCCGTACTGCGCGACGTGGTGTTCATCTCGAACGAGATCGTGGCCCCCGGGCGCTTCGACCTGGGCGACTCGGCGTCCATCACGAACGCGGTGTTCCACATTCTGCGCAATGCGCAGCTGCTCGAATGCAAGGCGCATCCAAACCTGGTCGTGTGCTGGGGCGGTCACTCGATCGGAAGCGAGGAATACAAGTACTCCAAGCGCGTCGGCTACGAGCTCGGGCTGCGCGGACTGGATGTGTGCACCGGGTGCGGTCCCGGTGCAATGAAGGGCCCGATGAAGGGTGCGACCATCGGGCATGCCAAGCAGCGCATCGAGCACGGGCGCTACATCGGGATCACCGAACCCGGCATCATCGCCGCCGAGCCGCCCAACCCGATCGTGAACCGGCTGGTCATCATGCCGGACATCGAAAAACGCCTCGAGGCGTTCGTGCGTTTCGCGCACGGCATCGTGGTGCTGCCGGGCGGCGCTGGCACACTGGAGGAGATCCTGTACCTGCTGGGTATTCTCCTCGATCCGGCCAATGCGGCGCAGCCCTTCCCGGTGGTGCTCACCGGGCCGCACGCGAGCGCCGGCTATTTCGAGCACATCCGCCGCTTCATCCGCGGCACGCTCGGCGAGGCTGCACTGCAGAGGCTGAACATCATCATCGACGATCCGGCCGAGGTCGGCCGGCGCATGGTGCACGGCATCGAGGCCGTACGCGAGTACCGTCGGCGTCACAAGGACGCCTACAATTTCAACTGGCTCCTGTCGGTGCGCCCCGAATTCCAACACCCGTTCGAGGTGACGCATCAATCGATGCGCGCGCTCGAGCTCGGCCGCGAGCAGCCCGTGCACGAGCTCGCAGCCAATCTGCGCCGGGCGTTCTCGGGCATCGTCACCGGAAACGTCAAGGAGCACGGCATTCACGCCATCGAGCGCGACGGGCCGTACGAACTCGCCGGCGATCCGCAGATCATGCGGTTGCTCGATGAACTGCTCGCGGCATTCGTTGAGCAGGGCCGCATGAAGCTGCCGGGCAGCGTCTATCGGCCGGTGTACCGGCTGGTCGCCTAGCGGCTGCGCGCGGCACGACCGCCGGCATATAACATAATGATTCGGGGATGTTTCATAAGCCGGTCGTTTCGGTTTTCCGCGGCAGGCCATTGCCGGCAGCTGTGAACCAGTACCTGCGCGCGCGGGGCGTGGACCGTACCCTCAACGCTCGTCGTCCGAGGTGCGTCCATGAGTTCATCGTTCAGGGAGCGCGGAGTCCCGCCCGCAGCCCGAGAGCAAACCGCCGGCAAGGGCACCGCGGCCTCGCCGTCGACGCCATTTCCGAACTGGCTCGAGCGCATGCAGAACGTGCGCGCCCGGCACGATGCGATCACGCGCAACCTCAATACCTGGTCGAATTACAAGAACTGGGCCGAGCGCATGCGCACCAGCTGGAACGAGGAGCCCGCCGCCGAGACCGTGGCGCCTTCGCGCGGCAAGTCCACCGCACCCAATCACTGAGCGCGGCAGCGAGCTGATGGAGCGCATGCTGCTCTGGTGGGACGATCTCGATGATCTCGCTGGCGCTTGCCGGCATCTTGCCCTGGCCGCTTTCGCCGAGGTGCTGGCCGTCACTCTGCCGTCCGCCTGGGGCAGCCTGATCGGTCAGTGGTTGCGCCTGCCGGCCTGAGCGGCTGGCGAGCCCGCCCGGCGCATTTGCGCCCCCCCTTGAGTCCGCGCACCCCGGTGCGCCAGGCGTGCCGCTGTGCTCGCCGGGCGCATTGAAATTCCTTCGGCCGCACCCAAAATGCTCCGCTGCCCCGCGTTTTGAGGAGTGGACCGTGAACAGCCCAGAAACCGCATCGAACCCCGCTTCCGACCGCCAGACGCACGGCTTTCAGGCGGAGGTTCGTGAGCTGCTGAAGCTCATGATCCACTCCCTGTACAGCCACCGGGAGATCTTCCTGCGCGAGCTGATCTCGAACGCCTCGGATGCCAATGACCGGCTGCGGTTCGCGGCGATCGGTGCCCCGGAGCTGCTCGAGAATGCCCCGGAGCTTGAAATCCGCATCGAGGCCGATCCCGAGGCAGGCACCGTCACGATCGTGGACAACGGCATCGGCATGACCCGTGAGGAGGCCGTCGCCAATCTCGGCACCATCGCCCGATCCGGTACGGCGGAGTTTTTCCGCTCCCTCTCCGGTGAGCGCCAGAAGGATGCGCAGCTCATCGGCCAGTTCGGCGTGGGCTTCTACTCGGCGTTCATCGTCGCCGACCGGGTCGAGGTGCTTTCGCGCCGAGCCGGCCAGAGCGCGGCAGCCGCGGTGCGCTGGGAATCGAGCGCCGACGGGGAATTCACGGTGGAGACGGTCACGCGCGAAGCGCGCGGCACCGCGGTCAAGCTGTACCTGAAGTCCGAGGCGAAAGAGTTCGCCGATCCGTTCCGGCTGCGCTCGCTGATCCGCCGCTACTCCGATCACATCGCCTTCCCCGTGCGCATGCGCAAGGAGGGCGAGGCCTCGCTCGAGTACGAAACCGTCAACCAGGCCACCGCGCTGTGGGTGCGCCCGCGCGCGGAGATCCCGGACGAGGAGTACCGGCAGTTCTATCAGCATCTGGCGCACGACTTCACCGAGCCGCTCACCTGGAGCCACAATCGGGTCGAGGGTAAGCGCGAGTACACGAGCCTGCTGTACATCCCGGGTCGGGCGCCCTTCGATCTGTGGCAGCGCGAGGCCACCCACGGGCTGAAGTTGTACGTGCGCCGCGTGTTCATCATGGACGACGCCGAGCAGTTCCTGCCCCTGTACCTGCGCTTCGTGAAGGGAGTCGTCGATTCGAGCGACCTGCCGCTGAACGTTTCGCGCGAGTTGCTGCAGCGCGAGCCGGAGGTCGAGGCGATCCGCTCCAGCCTCACCAAGCGCGTGCTCGACATGCTCGCCAAGCTCGCCGAGGACGGGCCTGACCCGTACGCGACATTCTGGAAGGAATTCGGCCTGGTGCTGAAGGAGGGCGTCGGCCAGGACACGGCCAATCGAGCGGCGTTGCTGCCGCTGCTGCGCTTTGCCAGCACGCATGATGCCGGCGATGAGCCGCGCACGAGCCTGGCGCAGTACGTGACGCGCATGAAGGCAGGTCAGGAGCGCATCTATTACATTACGGCCGAGAGTGTCGCCGCCGCGCGACGCAGTCCCTACATCGAGCGGCTCACCGAGCGCGGCATCGAGGTGTTGCTGCTTGCCGATCGCATCGATGAGTGGATGATGGGGCAGCTCGAGGAATTCGACGGCAAGCGGTTCAAGGACGCCGCGCGCGGGGATCTTGAGCTCGGCCCGTTGGAAAGCGAGACGGACCGGCGCGAGCGCGATGAGGCACTGAAGGAGAGCAAGGGGTTGCTGAAGCGCATCAAGGACGCCCTCGGCGAGCGAGTGCTCGAAGTGCGCCCCAGCACCCGCCTGAAGGACTCGCCGGCCTGCCTGGTGCGGGCCGAGCATGACCTGGGCGCCGGGATGCGCAAGATTCTGGCGGCCGCGGGTCAGAAGGTGCCCGAGTCCAAGCCGGCGCTGGAGCTGAATGCCTCGCATCCGCTGGTGCGCTATCTGGACGGTCTCGCCGATGCGGGCCGCTTCGAGTCGCTCGCGCTGCTGCTCTACGAGCAGGCCGAGCTCGCCGAGGGCGGGGAGCTGGGCAATCCCGCGGAGTTCGTGCAGCGGCTGAATCGCCTGCTCGTCGAGCTCGCCGCGGGTCACGCCGCGTGACGCTGCCGGACAACGAGCGGCTCTCCATCCCCGGGCCGGCCGGTCGACTGGAGGCGCTGGTGGAAACGCCGCCCGGTGGTGGCACGGCCGGCGCATTCGGCGTGGTCTGCCATCCGCATCCACTCTACGGCGGGACGCTCGAGAACAAGGTCGTCTATACGCTGGCGCGCGCCTTCTTGAGCTGCGGCGCACCCGTGATCCGCTTCAATTTCCGGGGTGTCGGGGCGAGCGAGGGGAGCTACGACGAGGGTCGCGGCGAGACGCTCGATGCGCTTGCCGCAATCGCCTATGGCCAGAGCCGCTGGCCCGCTGCGGCGCTGTGGCTTGCGGGCTTCTCATTCGGCGGCGCGGTGGCGGTGCGGGCTGCGGCCACGGCGTTGCCGCGGCGGCTGGTGCTGGTGGCTCCGGGCATCACGCGGGTGGCAATGGACGGGGCGCCCTCGCCGCGCTGCCCCTGGATGCTGGCCCAGGGCGATGCGGACGAGGTGATCGAGCCGGCCGCCGTGCTGCAGTGGGCGGCGAGTCAGCAGACCGCGCCGGTGCTGCGCACCTTCCCCGGAGTGGGGCATTTCTTTCACGGACGCCTGCACGAGTTGCGCGAGGCCGTCGTGCAGTTTCTGAATCAGGCCGCCTGAGGGTCGCTGCGGCGCGCCGGGCGGCGGGGGAAAGTGAACGGGGTTCGCTCCGCGAACCCCGTCAACCCTCGCACTTCAGTGCGCGATCAAGAATTGACCATTGCCTTGAGGTTCTTCAGCGGCATCACGCGGACCTTCTTGCTGGCCGGCTTTGCCTTGAACATCATCTTCTCACCCGTGAACGGGTTGACCCCTTCGCGCGCCTTCGTGGCCGGCTTCTTCACGACCTTCATTTTCAGCAGCCCAGGCATGGTGAACAGGCCGTTGCTGCGCAGGCTCTTCTTGATCACGCCGTTCAGCGAATCGAACACACCGCCGACCTGCTTACGCGAGAGCCCCGTGTCTTTGGAAATTTGAGTCAGGACTTCCGACTTGGTCGGAGCGCTACCCTTTTTCGCCATATTGCGCCACTCCTCGAATGAATGTATGTGCGCGCTGTTGTGCAGTCACGCAACGTAAGAAACGCCGCGGAAAATAGCACATGGGCGAGCCTGCGCAACTGTTTTTTTTGCTCACGAGCATGCTGAAACGGCTTTTTTCAAAGGGTTTTGCATGCCGACGGCAGCACGGCTCAGATTTTGCCGAGGAATTGCTCGGCCGCCGCCGCTCCGTTCTGAATCAAGACGTCCTTGAGGCGGCTTTTTGCGCCACGGAGCAGCGAAAGATCCGTCTTCGGCACGCCAAGTGCATGTGCGAGGACGCGGAGCATGCGTTCGTTCGCGGCCCCCTCCACGGGCGCGGCACACACCCTCACGAGGAGTCTGCCGTCGCGTACGCCGTCAATACACTCACGCGAGGAACGCGGCTGAATACGCGCGTGCAGCACGCAGTCGCGTCCGCGAATCTCCAGCCAGCCCGGGGTCTTGGCGCTCTTGGTTGATGTGGCGTGCACGGCGCGGTTCAGCTTCGAACAGCTCGCCCGCGGCTCGCCGCCGGCCGTGGGCTCACAGGTGCAGCAGGATCAGCAGTGCCTGGATGAGGATGCAGGCCCACAGCGGCGAGAGGTCGATGCCGGCGATGGCCGGAATCACGCGCCGGAACGGCCGCAGCACCGGCTCGCACAGCGCGCTCAGCAGCGACTGCAGAGGCGAGTAGCCCCCGGGCGCCACCAGGCTGAGCAGCGCATAAAGGATGATGGCGTAGAAATACGTCTGCAGCAGCATCGAGGCGATTTCAAGCGCAACCGCGTGCAGCCAGACCCAGGGACCGACCCAGCCGAGGCCCTGGAGGCCGAACGTGATCGCGACTTCGACCGCGGCAACCACCACGACCGCCACCACCGAGGCCGTGTCGATCTTGCCGATCGGTGGCAGCACGCGGCGCAGCGGCAGGACCAGCGGATTGGTCAGGCGGACGATTGCCTGGCTCAGCGGGTTGCGGAAGTCGGCGCGGGCGAGCTGCAGCAGCAAGCGCGCCATCACGACGAACAGCGCAAGGGAGAGCAGCGTCTCGACGATGTAGATCAGGGCGCTCATGGGCGGTATCCGTGGGTCGGTTCAGGCGGGGCGGATCTGCTCGGCGAGTTCCCGGCTGCGCGCTGCCGCGGCCTCGACGGCCTGCACGACAATCCGGCCGAAATTCGCCGCCTCGAAGCTGCGCAGCGCAGCTTCCGTCGTGCCGCCCTTGGAGGTGACCTCGGCACGCAGCTGCGCCAGATCGCCCGCGCCGCTGTGCGCGAGCAGACCGGCGCCGTGCAGCGTCGCGACACTCAGGGTGCGCGCCGCGGCCGCGGGCAAGCCCAATTCGGCGCCCGCCTGCGCCAGCCATTCGGCGAGCAGAAAGAAGTACGCCGGCCCGCTGCCGGAGATCGCCGTGACCACATCGAGCGCCTCTTCCGTGTCGAGCCGCACGACCTCGCCGACCGCGCGTAGGATCTGCTCGGCAAGGTCGGCGTGCGCCGGGTTGCCCCGCGGCGGGGCATACAACCCCGTCACGCCGGCGCCCACCAGGGCAGGGCGGTTGGGCATCGCGCGCAGCACCGGGACCTCGGGTCCGCACCAGTGCTGCAGGGCCGAGAGGCGCACGCCGGCCGCGACCGACAACACGATCGGCCGGTCGCGGGCGAGGTCAGCGGCGAGCGGGCTCAAGACCGAACCGGCATGCTGAGGCTTCACGGCAAGCACGACCACCTGCGCGCCCCGAACGGCCGCGGCGTTATCCGCCGTCGCGTTGAGACCGAAATCGCGCTCAAGCGCCGCGCACGCCGCCGGGTCCCGCTCCCCGACCCGGACCCGCTCCGGCCGCATGCCCTGTCGCAGCAGTCCGCCGATCAGCGCGCGGCCCATGTTGCCGCCCCCGAGCACCGCCAGATCGAAATGGTTCATAGGCGATCGATTGTAACGGCTGGCGCGGGCCGACGCGCTGTGTTCACGCCGGCGCCGAGCGCGGTCCGAACAGGGCGGTGCCGATGCGCACCACCGTGGCGCCCTCGAGGATGGCGCTCTCGAAATCCCCGCTCATGCCCATCGAGAGCGTCTCGAGCCGCGCGCCAGCGGCATTGAGCGTCTCGCGCAGCTCGCGCAGCCGCGCGAACCAGGCCCGCTGGCGTGCCGGATCGCTCTCCGCCGGCGGCAGGCACATCAGTCCGCGCAGGCGCAGTCGCGGTAGCGGGGCGACGGCCGCCGCGAGCGCCGCCAGCTCACCGGGTGCCACGCCCGCCTTGCTCGCCTCACCGCCGAGATTGACCTGCAGGCACACATTTAGGGGCGGGAGGTGCACGGAGCGCTGCGCCGAGAGCCGCTCGGCGAGGTGCAGCCGGTCGAGTCCATGGACCCACTGGAAGCGCTCGGCGACCGGGCGCGTCTTGTTGGCCTGCAGCCGCCCGATGAAGTGCCACGTCAGCGACAGGTCTTCGAGCGCATCCATCTTGCCGAGCGCCTCGTTGATGTAGCTTTCGCCGAAATCGGTGATGCCGGCGGCGGCGGCGGCGCGGATCGCTGCGGCGGGCTGGGCCTTGGACGCAGCCAGAAGTGTGATCTCGGCCACATTCCGGCCCGCGCGTGCCGCGGCGGCTGCGATCTGCGTACGCAGCGCGTGCACGCGATCCGGTAAATTCTGCGAAGCCCTTATCATATGGATGGCTGGACCCCTCCGTTATACTGCGGCGACCGGTCAGGCGCGGGACGCGCTCGAACCTACTCCGATCGGAGATCCGATGGTCGATATCGCGCAATTGCTGGCATTTGCCGTCAAGAACAACGCCTCGGACCTGCACCTGTCCGCCGGGGTGCCGCCCATGATCCGTGTCGACGGCGACATGAAGCGGATCAATATGCCACCGCTGGCGCACAAGGAAGTGCACAGCATGGTGTATGACATCATGAACGACAAGCAGCGCAAGGCCTTCGAGGAGTTCTTCGAGACCGACTTCTCCTTCGAGATCCCGAAGCTCGCGCGCTTTCGTGTCAATGCGTTCAACCAGAACCGCGGCGCCGGCGCGGTGTTCCGCACGATTCCCTCGAACATCCAGTCGCTGGACGATCTGAACGCGCCGAAGATCTTCCGCGACCTGTGCATGCTGCCGCGCGGCCTGGTGCTGGTGACCGGGCCGACCGGTTCGGGCAAGTCGACCACCCTCGCCGGGATGGTCAACCACTGCAACGATAACCGGCCCGATCACATCATCACGATCGAGGACCCGATCGAATTCGTGCACGAGTCCAAGCGCTGCCTGGTCAATCAGCGTGAGGTGCATCGCGACACGCTCGGGTTCAGCGAGGCGCTGCGCTCGGCGCTGCGCGAGGACCCCGACGTGGTGCTGGTCGGAGAAATGCGCGACCTGGAGACCATCCGGCTTGCGCTCACCGCGGCGGAGACCGGTCACCTGGTCTTCGGTACGCTGCACACCAGTTCCGCGGCCAAGACCATCGACCGCGTGGTCGATGTCTTCCCGGCGGCCGAGAAGGAGATGGTGCGCTCGATGCTCTCGGAATCGCTGCGCGCCGTGATTTCCCAGACGCTGCTGAAGCGCATCGGCGGCGGGCGCGTCGCGGCGCACGAGATCATGATCGGCACCCCGGCGATCCGCAATCTGATTCGCGAGGGCAAGATCGCGCAGATGTACTCGGCCATCCAGACCGGCCAGGCGAGTGGCATGCAGACGCTCGATCAATGCCTGGCGGAGCTGCTGTCCAAGGGGCAGGTGAGCAAGGAAGAGGCACGCTTCAAGGCCCAGAACAAGGACGCCCTGTAGGGCGGACCGGGCGCCTCGCCACTCATCAGATCAGGGGAACCGCGCAATGCCAATGGACCGCGACCAAGCGATCAAGCTGATTCACGATCTGCTGCGACGGATGGTCGAGCGCAGCGCCTCGGATCTGTTCCTCACTGCGGGCTTTCCGCCGGCGCTGAAGATCGACGGCGAGGTGCGGCCGCAGAGCGAACGGGCGCTCGCGCCCGAACAGTCGGCGACGCTCGTGCGCTCCCTGATGAACGACCGCCAGACCCGCGAGTTCGACGCCACGCACGAATGCAACTTCGCGATCGCCCCACCGGGGATCGGCCGCTTCCGCGTCAGCGCGTTCGTCCAGCAGAGCACCTCCGGCTGCGTCATCCGCATGATCAATGCGAACATCCCGACGTTCGAGGAGCTCGATCTGCCGCCGATCCTGAAGGAGCTCTCGCTGTCCAAGCGCGGCCTGGTCGTCGTGGTCGGCGGAACGGGATCCGGTAAATCAACCACCCTGGCCGCGATGGTCGGCTACCGCAACGAGAAGACGCGCGGCCACATCGTTACGGTCGAGGATCCGGTCGAGTTCATCCATCAGCACAAAGGGTGCGTCATCACCCACCGCGACGTCGGCGTCGACACCGATTCCTGGCAGGTGGCGCTGAAGAACGTCCTGCGCCAGGCGCCGGATGTCATCTACATCGGCGAGATCCGCGACCGTGAGACCATGGAGTACGCCGTCCAGTTCGCCGAGACCGGTCACCTGGTGTTCTCCACGCTGCACGCCAACAACGCCAACCAGGCGCTCGACCGGATCATCAACTTCTTCCCCGACGAGCGGCGCGAGCAGTTGCTGATGGATCTGTCGCTGAACATCCGCGCGTTCGTCTCGCAGCGACTGGTGCCGCGCGAGGGTGGCACCGGACGCATCGCCGCCATGGAGATCATGCTCAACTCGCCGCTGATCCAGGACCTCATCTTCAAGGGTGAGGTGGTCAAGATCCGTGACGTGATGGCCCGCTCGAACCGGCTCGGCATGAAGACCTTCGACCAGTCGCTGTTCGAGCTGTACGAGGCCGGGTTCATCTCCTATGAGGATGCGCTGCGCAATGCGGACTCGAAGAACGAGCTGCGGCTGCGCGTGAAGCTGGAGAGCCATCGGGAAAGCCCGCAGCTCGAGGACGGCAGCCTCGCGCTCATGGATGAGCAGGACGAGGGACACAAGCCGTGAGCGACCCCGGTCTGAGCGACGTGCAGCTCGGTCTGCCCGGCGAGGCGGGCGCCGCGGCGGCCACCGCCGCGGTGGCCGCGCTGCAGCTGAACACCAAGCCGCTGTTCAAGCTCATGGTCGAGCGCAAGGCCTCTGATCTGTTCTTCACCAGCAACGCGCCCATCAAGATCAAGATCGAGGGGCAGATCTACCCCATCAACAAGCAGGTGCTCAGCCCGCAGATGGTCCGCCAGGCGGTGCTGGCGCTGATGACGCCCGAGCAGCGCGAGACGTTCACCCGGGAACTCGAACTCGATTTCGCCATTTCCGAGCCGGGTCTCGGCCGCTTCCGTGTCAACGCGTTCATGCAGCGCGGCAATCCGGCCGTGGTGCTGCGCTACATCACCGCTGAGATGCCCCGCATGGAGTCGCTGGCGTTGCCGGAGGCGGTCGGCGATCTGGCCCTGCAGAAGCGCGGCCTGGTGCTGGTGGTCGGCGCGGCCGGATCGGGCAAGTCCACCACGCTCGCGGCGATGATCAATCTGCGCAACGAGACTGTCTCAGACCATATTCTCACCATCGAGGACCCGGTCGAGTTCCTGCATGCCAACAAGCGCTCGATCGTCAACCAGCGTGAAGTGGGCATCGACACCAAGTCGTTCGCGACCGCGCTGCGCGGCGCGCTGCGCGCCGCGCCCGACGTGATCCTCGTCGGGGAGATCCGCGACCGACAGAGCATGGAGGCGGCCATCCATCTGGCCGGCACCGGGCATCTGGTGCTGGCGACACTGCATGCCAATAACTGCGCCCAGACGCTGGATCGCATCATCAATATGTTTCCCCCGGAGCAGCACGGGCAGATATTCCTCGACCTGTCGCAGTATCTGCGCGGCATCCTGGCGCAGCGCCTGGTGATGGGCAAGGATGGCCACCGGGTCGCGGCGGTCGAGGTGATGCTCAACACTCCGCACATCGCCGATCTGATCAACAAGGGCGATGTCGTGGGCGTCAAGGAGGCGATCGCAGCGAGCGCCGAACAGGGCATCCGCAGCTTCGACGCTGCACTGCACGCACTGTACCGCGAGGGGCGGGTGGAGCTGGCCGTGGCGCTTGCCCACGCCGATTCACGCGCGAACCTCGAGGCCAAGATCAACTTCGGGTGAGGCTCCGGCCGGCGGCGCGGCCCCCCGGGGACGCTCTCAGAAGACCTGCAACGCGTCGAACACCGGGCCGTCGACGCACACCCGCTTCATCGCCTCGCCCTCGGGGGTGCGGACCCGCACGGTGCAGCCGGCGCAGCCGCCGACCCCGCAGGCCATGTACTCCTCGAGCGAAACCTGGCAGGGCACGCCGTAGCGGCGGGCGAGCTGCGCGGTCGCCGCCAGCATCGGCGTCGGACCGCAGGCGAACAGCTCGACCTCGGCGAGCGCGGCCGCGTCGAGCGATCCGAGCCATGCGCTGGCCAGCTCCGTGACATAGCCGTCGAAGCAGCCCGGGAAGCCTGCCCGGCTTGCGAGCCGGCTCGGCACATCCCACTCCTCGAGCAGCGGCATCGCGGCGATGGTACCGGCGGGCATGCCCGGCACCACCAGCGTCGAGGGCCGCGCCTGGAAGGGGAAGGGAACCTCCGAGCCCATCAGCACGAGCGGCCGGTAGTGCGGCGCAGCCGCGGCGCGCAGCCGCTCGGCGAGGAAGATCATGGGCGGGATCCCGACGCCGCCGCCGATGAGCACGGTGCGCGGCCGATCCGGGTGGGGCGCGAAAGGCACGCCGATCGGTCCGATCAGGCTCACCGTGTCACCCGGTCGGCGCGCCGCGAGCGCGCGCAGCCCCGGTCCGACGATCTTGTAGAGCAGATCGATCCAGCCGGCCTCGCGGTCGGCGCGCATGATCGACAGTGGCCGGCGCATCGCGATGGCCGGATCGCAGGTCAGGTGCACGAAGCTGCCCGGCTCGGCACGCGCGGCGCACGCCGGTGCGGCCAGGCGCAGGATGAACTGCTCGGCCTCGTGGGCGCTCTGGCGCACGATCCGGGCATCCTCCAGATGCAACGTGCCACGGGTGGCGCGACTCATGCGCCGGCTCTCCAGGCGAGCACCTCGTTCAGCACGGCCATGCGCACCGCGACGCCGTTGCGCACCTGGTCGCGAATCACCGAGCGCGGCCCGTCGGCGACCTCGGAGGCGATCTCGATGCCGCGGTTCATCGGCTGCGGGTGCATGACGATGGCGTCGGGCCGCGCCAGCGCCAGCCGCTCGGGTGTCAGGCCGTAGCTGGCGTAGTAGCGATCACCGTCGGGCAGATCGATCTGTGCCATCCGCTCCTTCTGGATGCGCAGCATCATCACCACGTCCACCCCGTCGAGGCCGCTCTCGAGGCTCGTGTGGCGCGTGCAGCCGCTGAATTCCGTCGGCTCGGGCATGAGCACCGGTGGGGCGACGATACGCAGGTCGGCCACGCCGAGCGTGCCAAACACGTGAAACGCCGAGCGGGCGACCCGCGAATGGCGGATGTCCCCGACGATCGCAATGCTCAGCCGGTCGAAGCGCGGCTTGTACTGGCGCACGGTCAGCGCGTCGAGCAGCCCCTGCGTCGGATGCGCCACGTGCGCCTCGCCCGCGGACAGCACGCTGACGTGCGGCGCCACGTTCGCGGCCACCGTGGCCGGTACGCCGGTCTCTGCGTCCCGGATCACCAGTGCATCGACGTGCAGCGACTGCAGCGTGTAGACGGTGTCGAGCATGCTCTCACCCTTGACGCGCGAGGACAGCTGGACTTCCAGGTTCACGACGTCCGCGCCGAGGCGCTTGGCCGCCAGTTCGAACGAGACTCGGGTGCGGGTGGAGGGCTCGGTGAACAGGTTCGCGACGGTGCAGCCCGCGAGTGCGCGGCTGACCGGTGGCCGCTCCCCGAGCGGCCGGACCAGCCCCTGGGCCCGCTCGAGCAGCCGCTCGATGAGCGGGCGCGGCAGGCTCTCGAGGGTGATGAGGTGGCGCAGCGAGCCGTCGGCCCGAAACTGTGTACTCACCGCCGCTCCCGCGCCGCGCCGCGCAGCGGGCCGGCCAGGGTGCGCTCGCGGGCCGGCGGGATGGTGCAATTCATGGCAGTTCTTCTCCAGGTTCTCCAGACAGCCAGCGCTCCAGGATCACCGCAGCCGCCGCGCTGTCGATGTCGGTACGCCGCAGGCGACCCCGCTCGCCGCGCGCGCGGCGGGCCTTGAGCGCCTCACTCGCCTCGAGGGACGAGAAGCGCTCATCGACCAGGCTCACGGGCAGCGCGAAGCGCCGCTTGATCTCGCTTGCGAAGCGGCGCGCCTGCGGCAGCAGAGCGCCGGCGGTGCCGTCGGCATTATACGGGGCTCCGACCACCGCCCGCCCCGGATTGAACGCGCGCATCTCGCGCCCGATCGCCTCCCAGTCGGGCTCGCCCGCACGGGCCACGGCGGCCGGTCGGGGCGCAGCCGTGCCGGTCAGGGTGTCCCCCGTGGCAATGCCGATGCGTCTGAGTCCGAAATCGAAGGCGAGGATGCGCAGGATCGGGTCAGGCATGTCCGGCGGTGAGGCTGAGCTGGCCGACATTGATCCCGAGCAGTCCCCACGCGCCGCTCCAGCGCTGCTCGAAGGGCAGCTCGAAGACCACCCGGGCATCGACCGGTACCGATATCCAGGCATTGTCGCGGATCTCGCGCTCGAGCTGTCCGCCATCCCACCCGGCGTAGCCGAGCGCGATGAATGCGTCGGCGGGGCCGTCGCCACGGGCCATCGCCGCGAGCACGTCGCGTGAGGTGGTGACCTGGATGGTCTCGGAGACTTTGTGTGTATGGTCCCAGTGACCACCAGGCCGATGCAGCACGAAGCCGCGGTCCGTGTGCACCGGCCCGCCGCGCAGCACCGGTTGCGCGGCGATGTCCTCGTTCGAGGGGCTGATCTGCATCTGCGAGAACACGTCAGCCAGACGCATCGGCAGTGGCTTGTTGAGCACGATGCCGAGCGCTCCGCGGTCCGTGTGCTCGCAAATGAGCGCGACGGTCTGGGAAAAATTCGGGTCCGTGAGCGAGGGCATCGCGATCAACAGATGGTTGGTCAGGCTTGTGAAGCCTTCCGGAATGCCTGCGGTGCTGCCGTGCTCCGCGCTCGTGCCCAGCTCGAACTCAGGCTCTGCGTTACCAACCGGCTTGCCGCTCTGCGCGCTCATGCGGGCAGTATGGGGATGGAGCCGGCGCGGCTCAAGGCGCGCGGACCGATCCGCTGAGGCGCCCGCCCTTGAACTGCCACTCGTAGGTAAAGCGCAGCACCTGGTAGCGACGCGCCAGATCCGGCGGAAACGGATCGAAGGGGCTGGCGAGGCGCAGGATGGCGAGGGCGGCCTGGTCGAGTGCCGGGTCGCCGCTGGAGCGGCGCACCACCGCGCGCAGCAGGCGTCCGCTCGCGCTGATGGCGACCTCGATGACCGGGGCGGCGTTCGTACCGGCGTTGCGTGCGGCCGCGGGGAAGTTCAGTGTGCCGATCCGCTCCACCTTGCGCCGCCACGCCACCAGGTACGGCGCGACGAGAGCCGAGCGGGTGTCCGGGCTCACCCACAGCTGCCGTTTCGGACCGTGCAGCAGGACCGGGCCGCTCGCGTTCGAGCCCGGTGCGCCGTCCGCGCCCTGTACGAGCACTCCGTCGAGCGAGCCGGGTGCGCTGCGGATGCGGTAGGTGACCTGCGTGCTCCAGCCGGTGCTCGTGAGGACCCGCTCCGCCCCGCCCTGGGCAGGCCGACCCGGGGGGGCGTTGGCATGGCCCTGCAACGCCGCGGAGCGCACCCCGGGGCGCAGCGCCGGGGTATGTGGCTGCAGGTCGCGGCGCGAATTGCCCGAGCCGAGCTGGGTGCGCTGCGCCAGGTAGGCCGCGGTGGGATTGCGCTGTGCGCTCGGCAATTGATCGGACACCAGCAGCACCCGCAGTCCCGGCGCGCTGCCCCCACCGGCGAGCGGGGTGTTGAAGTTCACACCAAGGATCAGCAGACCGTGCAGCAGCGCCGCCAGGAACAGCATCGCCAGCAGGCGATCACGGGGCGCGCGCATGGCCCGAACCGATGCGGACTGAACGGCCATCGCCGCGCCCTCAACGCGCCGCGCGCGCCAGCCGCCGCTCGATCGCTTCCATCAGTCGCCCGCCGATGTCGATGGGGTGCTGCTTCTCGATCTCGCGGATCCCGGTCGGACTGGTGACATTGATTTCGGTGACGAACCCGCCGATGACGTCGAGCCCGACGAACAGCATGCCCGCCGCAGCGAGCGTCGGACCGATTTCGGCGGCGAGCCAGCGCTCCCGATCCGTCAGCGCCCGCACTTCGGCGCGCGCCCCGGCGGCGAGATTGCCCCGGTTGTCATGCGGCAGCGGAATGCGTGCCAGGCCGAACGGCAGCGGCTCCCCGTCGACCAGCAGGACCCGGGTGTCGCCGCCGGTGGCGATCTCGGGCAGGTAACGCTGTGCGATGGCGAAGCGCTGCCCGTAGTCGGTGAGGGTTTCGAGCACGACGCCGGTGTTCTTGTCGTGGCGCTCAAGCACGAAGATCGACCTGCCGCCCATGCCGTGCAGCGGCTTGCACACGATCTTGCCGTGCTCGGCGAGAAACGCCGCCATGTCGGCCATGTCGCGCGTGATCAGCGTCGGGGCGCAGCACTGCGGGAACCAGGCCGTGTACACCTTCTCGTTCATGTCGCGCAGGCCGCGCGGGCGGTTGATGACCTGCGCGCCCTGCGCTTCGGCCCGCTCGAGGATATAGGTCGTATAGATGTATTCGGTGTCGAACGGCGGGTCCTTGCGCATCAGGATGGCGTCGAGCTCCCCGAGGCGCAGCGCAACCGGCTCGCCGAGCGCGAACCACCCCGCCGGGTCGGCCTGCACCGTGAGGGGGCGCGCGCGGCCCCAGGCGACGCCGTCGCGCAGCCACACGTCGCGCTGCTCGAAGTAGCTGAGCGACCAGCCCCGCGCCTGCGCCGCGAGCAGCATAGCCAGCGTCGAATCCTTCGCGTAATGAATGGCGCTGATCGGGTCCATGATCACGCCGAGTCGGACGGACATGGCGGGATGATGCCAGGACCGGCGCCCGCTGTCCGGCCGCAGTGGCCCCGGGGGTGCGCCGTGCCCCCGGCGGCATGGCGAGGGTCGATCCAATATGTTAAAAGAAAATCTGCGTGAGTTCTCGGGGCCCGCACAGCCATTGGCGCCGCTTCGGGCATTGCGTGTAGGCTCGGGACTCGAGCCGGGAACCGCCATCGTGGCGGCTGCCCGAGTCTCGTCTCGACAGTATAAGGAGTTGCGTGGCCGTGACCGCCAGCAACGCGAAACTGCAGGGCCTGAAGGTCCTGGTGATCGACGACAGCAAGACGATCCGCCGTACGGCCGAGACGCTCCTCGCCAAGGAGGGGTGCGAGGTGTACACGGCCATCGACGGCTTCGATGCGCTCTCGAAGATCGCCGACCACCAGCCGGACATTGTCTTCGTCGACATCATGATGCCGCGGCTCGATGGCTATCAGACCTGCTCTCTGATCAAGCACAACAAGGTATTCCGCTCGATCCCGGTGATCATGCTGTCCTCCAAGGACGGCTTGTTCGACCGCGCCCGCGGCCGGATCGTCGGTTCGGAGCACTACCTGACCAAGCCGTTCACCAAGGACGAGCTGCTGAGCGCGATCGAGACGCATATCGGGAGATGACGGCCATGGCGCTGATTCTCATCGTCGACGATTCGCCGACGGAAGTGCACGTGATGCAGGCGGC
>JAKAZL010000108.1 GCA_021815925.1 Pseudomonadota bacterium
TGCCGGGAATAGGATTCGAACCTACGACCCGCGCATTACGAATGCGCTGCTCTACCAGCTGAGCTATCCCGGCGCCGGGTCGCGCATTCTATCGGCTGTCGCGCGTGCCGTCACCCTCACCGAGTCTGTTTAGTTGCCGGTTGCGCTCGGGCCGGACCCGGGTCCCGACGGGGCCGCTCCCGTGCCGCTGCCAAACCCCGGTCCGGCCCCGCCGCGCACGGCGGGCCAGTCGCCGAAGGCGAGGTAATAGATGAAGATCAGATTCGCGAGCGGCACGACGATCAGCAGGCTGAGCCA
This sequence comes from Pseudomonadota bacterium, assembly GCA_021815925.1. Lineage (GTDB taxonomy): Bacteria > Pseudomonadota > Gammaproteobacteria > Steroidobacterales > Steroidobacteraceae > 13-2-20CM-66-19. Next base: position 298 of record JAKAZL010000108.1, read on the forward strand.
GGGCGAGAGCCCCACCCGCGCGCTGATGCGCCAGAAGGGGATGACCGCGATGAGGGCCATGACCGGCCAGCCGAGCCCCCAGAACCCGAACCACATCGGGTGAAAGCCGCCGAACATGTACACGATGCACCTCCCCCAGGCCGTGGGGCGCGATTGCCTCAGGACGCCTTGCGGCGCAGGCGGATCACCAGGTCGATGCCGTCCACCTCGGTCCCCGGCGGGGGTGGGGGCAGGCGGCTGAACTCCACGTCGGGCACCGGAACGTCGATCAGCGCTCCGCTCGCGACGTCGTGGAAATGGTAGTGCGCGTCCACATTGGAATCGAACCACGCGCGCGCCCCGTCGACCGACAGCTGTCGGATCAGCCCATGCGAGGCGAACAGATTCAGGGTGTTGTAGACGGTCGCCTTGGAGACGCGCGCGCCGCTTGAGCGCAGGCTGGCGAGGATCTGCTCGGCCGACAGGTGTTGCGGCTCCGATAGCAGCAGCGTCGCGATGCGCATGCGCTGGGCCGTCGGACGGATGCCGCAATCGGCCATGCGCCGCTGGCAGCGGCGGGTAACGACCTCGGCGGGTGACGCATTGGCGTCCATAGCAAGCATTATAGCCGCATTTGACCGCTGCTTGCCGGCTCTCAGGCGACCGCGGCCTTCAGGACACGCTGTGGCTGGGCGACGCCGTAGCCCTGCGCGAAGTCCACCCCGAGGCTGGTCAGCATCTCGATGATCTCGGCGTTCTCGGCGAACTCGGCGATGGTCTTCTTGCCCGTGAGGTGGCCGATCTCGTTGATCGAGCGGACCATCTCGCGGTCGATCGGATCGCGCAGGATTTCGCGCACGAAGCTGCCGTCGATCTTCAGGAAGTCGACCGGGAAGTGCTTCAGATACCCGAACGAGGACAATCCGGTGCCAAAGTCATCGAGCGCGAACTTGCAGCCCAGCTCTTTCAGCGCCTGGATGAAGCGGTTGGCCTGCGAGAAGCTGGCCACCGCCGCGGTCTCGGTGATCTCGAAGCAGATCTTCGAGCCGTCGAGTCCGCTGCGATGGAACTGGTCGATCACGAACGGCAGGAACTTGTCATCGCCGAGACTCTGCCCGGACAGATTGATCGAGCACAGTGCGAGCTTCTCGCGCTCGTCGGCCTCCGAGACCAGCCAGCGGAAGGCGTTCTCGATCACCCAGCGGTCGATCGCCGGGGTGATGCCGTAGCGCTCGGCGGCGGCAATGAAATCGTTCGGCGTGACGATGCGCCCGGACTCGTCCTTCAGCCGCAGCAGCAGCTCGTAGTGCTGGCCCGGGTCGGCCTGTTGCAGCGGCTGGATGGCCATGCGGTGCAGCTCGAAGCGGCCCTCCTCGAGGGCGGTATTGATCCGCGCGGCCCATTGCATCTCGCGGCGGCGGCGCATCAGCTCCATATCGTTCTCGGCGAAGCTGTGCACGCGGTTGCGGCCGGCCTCCTTGGCCGCGGCGCAGGCGCTGTCGGCGGCCGAGAGGATCGAGGCGACGTCCTCGTTGTCGGCGGTGATCGGCACCACCCCGACGCTCGCCCCGAGCCGGAACACCCGGTCCTCCCAGGTGAAGCGGAAATTGCGCACGCTCTCGCGCAGCTGCTCGGCGGTGCGCATCGCCTCGTCGATCGAGCAGCTCTCGAGCAGGATGCCGAATTCATCGCCGCCGAGGCGCGAGAGCGTGTCGCGCCAGCGGATCTTCGATTTCAGCAGCGCGCCCACCTGGCCGAGCAGCGCATCGCCGGCGCTGTGACCGCAGGTGTCATTGACGATCTTGAACTGATCGATGTCGAGATAGCACAGCGCGTAGGAGGACTCGTGTGCCTTGGCGCTCTTCAGCGCCCGCTCCAGCCGGTTCTCGAACTCGCGCCGGTTGACCAGGCCGGTGAGCAGGTCGTGGCTGGCGTGATACGACAGGCGCCGGTTCAGCTCGCGCGCCTCGCTGACATCATGGAATACGAGCACCCCGCCGGTGACCTTGCCGGCGCCGTCGCGGATCGGCGCGGCGGTGCTCTCCACGTACAGCTCATTGCCGTCACGGCGGATCAGCAGCATCGGTCGGACCGACTTGATCGGTCGCACGCGCCGCACCGCCATGGTGAGCGGATTTTCCAGCGGCTCGCAGGTTTCCTCGTGGAAGGCGCGGAAGATCTCCTCGACCGGCCGGCCCATGGCGCTCTCGAGCCGCCAGCCGGTGAGCGTCTCGGCGACCGGGTTGATGTAGTCGATGACCGACTCGGCATCGGTGGTGATGACCCCGTCGCCGATCGATTGCAGGGTGATCTGGGCGCTCTCCTTCTCCCGGAACAGCGCCTCCTCGTACAGCTTACGCTCGGTGATGTCGAACTCGACGCCCACCAGGCGCAGCAGCCGGCCGTGCTCATCGACGCGCGCGGTGGCGCGGCTGATGACCCAGCGCCACTCGCCGTTGCGGTGACGCATGCGGTGGGTGCTCTCGAAGATCGGCGTCTTGCCGTCGATATGCTCGCGGATCGCCGCCTGCACCCGCTGCAGATCGTCCGGGTGCACCAGGCTGCTCCAGTCGGGCGAGCCGCGCAGGTCCTCGTCGCGGTAGCCGAGCATGGCCTTCCAGCGCGGCGAGAAGTAGACCTCATTGTTCTCGACGTCGAAATCCCACAGGCCGTCGTTGGCGGCCGCTTGCGCCAGGCTGTTGCGCTCCTCGAGCTTGGCGAGCCGGCCCTCGATCCGCAGCCGCTCCAGGCCCGAGGCGAGGCTCGTGCCGATGAGCTTCATCAGCAGCTGCTGGCTCACCTCCCAGGCGCGCGGCAGGGTGTTGGCGAGTCCGAGCAGGCCCGCGGGCTTGCCCTGCACGCGCAGGGCCACCAGCAGGACCGATCCGATGTAAAGCGATGCGAACCGCTGGCCCTCGGCGGCCTGCTCGCGCGGCGGGCGCGCGGTGTCCGGGAGCTGGGAGAGTCGCAGGTGATCGAGCCGCCCATTCAGCCAGGGCAGCGACTCGAGCGGCAGCTCCTGCAGACCCTCGGGACGGCATTGAGTGAGGGCGGTGCGCTCGTACTGCACGTCCTGAACGACCGCATGGTCCGGGCGCAGCGTCGCGAGGAAGGCGCAGTCGACGCCGGACACCTCGCGCAGCAGCGCCAGGTTGCGCTGCAGGGACGCGCTCAGCGTGCCCTTGCGCATGTTCTGCAGGTCGACCGCGATCTGTGTGCAGGTGCCGTCGATGCCGAGCTTCGACGTCCGGTCCTTCCACGCGTCGGACGCCAGGATGTCCGTGGAGGTGAAGTCCGCTGGCTTGTCCGGCGCTTGACTCGACATGAACCGGTAACCTCTAAGTCCGTGAAGGCAGCCTACACCCGGGCTCCATCCGGGGCGCGTGAGCGGCTGCGTGTCGTTGCGTGATGGTCGGACCTTAGGTCTTTTAACACCTTATCAAGAATTGTCGCATACCTGTTCAAGAACACAAGCTAACGCACTGTTCGGCCGAGGGTTGCTGACTTGACAGAATCTGCCCGAACCGGCCAAGGCTGCGAACCGGCGCACGGTTTGCGCGCCCCGCGCTGCGCTCAACCGAGTGCCCGGCGCGCTGACTCGAAAGTGCGTTCGAGTTCGGCGGCCATCTCCACCTGCAGGGCCGCGAGGCCCTGCGCATCGAGGGTGCGCGGCACCTGGCGGGGCGGGCCGATGGCGATCGCGATGCGGGCGAACGGTTTGGGGATCACGAAGTGGTCCCACTTGATGCGCCAGGCGCGCGAGGCCGCGTACGCCATGGGCACGATCGGCCGGCCCGACATCTGCGCCAGGAGGATCGCGCCGGGCTTGAATTGATGGCGCGGCCCGCGCGGGCCGTCCGGGGTGATTGCCGGGGAGATGTTCTGCCTGACCAGCGCCATGTAGTAATCGCGCAGCGCCCGTGCACCGGTGTGCGTGGAGGAGCCGCGGATGGCGTATCCGCCGAGGCGCTGCACCAGCATCGCGCCGATTTCCCCGTCGACCGAGGGGCTGATCAGCCAGCCGACCCGCATGCCGTGCGCCTGCTGCTCGAGCAGGTACTTGCCGCAGAACAGCTGGTGCTGGTGCCAGTAGCACGGCAGCACCGAGGGCGCTGCGGCCAGTGCGGCGCGCAGGTGCTCCTCGCCCTCGATGCGGACCACGCGGCACAGGCGCCACCAGGAGCGGATCACCGCGAGGCCCACGGGGATCGCCAGCCGGTACAGGCCGCGGCGCAGGGGGGTCATGCGCCGGTCCGAGCGGGTGACCTTGCGGTAGAACGAATTGCGCAGGCCAGGCTCGGTCATGATGCGGGGACAGCTCCGAATTGAGGGGCGCCGATGGGTATAATTCACAGCTTACATGAGCAAGACCGCAACCACCCAGCGCGAGCCGCCGCTCGCGGCCGACGCGTTCGACATCGGCTCCACGGACGACTCCCTGGAGCGGATGGTTGAGCTGTTCGCCGCGCACGGGGACATCTATCGGGTGTTCGTGCCGGCACGCCAATCCCACACCTACGTCGTGCACCATCCGGATGACGTCAAGCGCATCCTGGTCACCAATCACCGCAACTACACCAAGGGCGTCGGACTCGACCGGGTGAAGATCCTGCTCGGCAACGGGATCATGACCAGCGAGGGTGAGTTCTGGCGGCGCCAGCGCATGATGCTGCAGCCGCTGTTCCACCGGCGGGTGATCACCCAGTTCGCCGAGGTGATCGGCGCGGCGAACGACGCGCTGCTCGAGCGCTGGGAGGGGTTCGTTCGCTCCGGGGAGCCGGTGAACCTCACCGACGAGATGAGCGAGCTCACGCTGCACATCGTGCTGCGCTCGATCTTCGGCCGGGACCTCGAGCGCATGAGCGCCGAGCTCGGCGGCAACCCCTTCGAGGTGGTGACCAAGGAGCAGGCGCGTAATCTGCAGTTCGCCTACAAGTTCCGCTCGCTGACGCGCCTGGTGGCCGGGCTGATCGCGCGGCGCCGCGCGAGCGACGAGGAGCATTTCGACTACGTCGCGATGCTGATGAACGCGCGCGACAAGGACACCGGCGAGGCGATGAGCGAGCGCGAGCTGATCGACGAGGTCCTGACGCTGGTGGTCGCCGGACACGAGACCACCGCGAGCGGTCTGAACTGGACCTGGTACCTGCTCGCGCAGCATCCCGGGGTGGAGGCGAAGCTGCACGCCGAGCTCGATCGGCTGCCCGAGGCGGCACTGCGCGCCCCGAGCCTGGGACAGGCCGAGCAGCTCACCTATACCCGCCAGGTGATCGACGAGGCGCTGCGGCTGTACCCGCCGGGCTGGCTGCTCTCGCGGCGCACGATCGAGCCGGACGTGCTCTCGGGATACGAGATCCCCGCCGGCACCAACGTGCTGCTGCCGCTGTACCTGCTGCACCGCCATCCGCGCTACTGGCACGATCCGGACGCATTCATCCCCGAGCGCTTCGCGAGCGAGCACGAGGCCGAGCGGCCGCGCTTCGCGTACATGCCCTTCGCGGCCGGTCCCCGGCACTGTATCGGGGAGACCTTCGCGCTCTACGAGATGCTGATGCACGTGCAGCGCGTGGCCCGCGTGCTGCGCCTGAGGCTGGTGCCGTGCGAGCCGTTTGCCCTTGAGGCGCAGATCAACCTGCGCACCCGTCATCCCGTTTACATGAGACTGGAACGCCGCTGATGCTGACTGTGACGACGCTGAGTGA
>JAKAZL010000109.1 GCA_021815925.1 Pseudomonadota bacterium
AGATCGCGACCTACAAGGAGAAGTCCGAGGCGATCAAGAAGAAGGTCAAGAAGGCGCTGTTCTATCCGGCCTCCGTGCTGGTCGTGGCGTTCATCGTCACCACGGTGCTGATGATCTTCGTGATCCCCGAATTCCAGAAGCTCTTCAAGGGCTTCGGCGCAAACCTGCCGGCGTTCACGCAGTTCGTGATCAACATCTCGAACGCCGTGCGCCATCACGGCATCTGGATCGCGCTCGTGATCGGGGCTGCGGCCTGGGTGTTCATGTATTTCAAGAAGCGCTCGCGCAAGATGCGCGAGGTGTTGGATCGAATTTCGCTGAAGATCCCGATCATCGGCCCCATCCTCAACAAGGCGGCCATCGCCCGCTACGCGCGTACCCTCTCGACCATGTTCGCCGCCGGCGTGCCGCTGGTCGAGGCGCTGGAATCGGTGTCCGGCGCCACCGGCAACATCATCTACGAGAACGCGGTGCTCAAGATGCGCGACGAAGTGGCCACGGGCCAGCGCCTGCAACGCGCCATGGAAGCGCGCGGCATCTTCCCCAACATGGTCGTGCAGATGATCGCGGTCGGGGAGGAATCCGGCTCGCTCGATGAGATGGCCGGCAAGGTGGCCACCTTCTACGAGGCGGAGGTGGACAACGCGGTGGACGCGATGTCGAGCCTGCTCGAGCCGCTGATCATGGTGATTCTCGGCGTGATCGTCGGTGGCCTCGTGATCGCGATGTACCTGCCGATCTTCCAGCTCGGCAACGTCGTTCACTGACGTGTCGGCAGCTGCGCTCCTCGCCCAGTCGCCCGCTTTCTTCATCGGCACCTGCCTGGTGCTGGGGCTGGCGATCGGGAGCTTTCTGAATGTCGTCATCCACCGTCTGCCGATCATGCTCGAGCGGCACTGGCGGGCGCAGTGCGCCGAGCTCAGCACGGATGCCGGGACGCTCCCGGCGCAGACCGAGCGCTACGACCTCGTCGTGCCGCGCTCGGCCTGCCCGGCCTGCCGGGCGCCGATTGCGGCCCGGCATAACATCCCGGTACTGAGTTATCTCTGGCTGCGCGGCCGCTGCGCCGGGTGCAGGGCGCGCATCAGCCCGCGCTATCCACTCGTGGAGGCGCTGACGGGGCTGCTCTCGGCGCTGGTGGCCTGGCGGTTCGGGTTCGGGTGGCCGACGCTCGCGGCCCTGGTGCTGACCTGGTTCCTGGTCGCGCTCGCGGTCATCGACATCGACCACCAGCTGCTGCCCGACAGCCTGACGCTGCCGCTGATGTGGATCGGCCTGGTGCTGAGCCTGTTCGTGCCGGCCACGGGCGCGGTACCCGTCCCAGTCGACCCACGTGCCAGTCTGATCGGTGCCGCAGCGGGATATCTCAGCCTCTGGGGCGTTTACCACCTGTTCCGGGCGCTCACGGCGAAAGAGGGCATGGGCTACGGGGATTTCAAGCTGCTCGCAGCCCTCGGAGCCTGGCTCGGCTGGCAGATGCTGCTGCCGACCGTGCTGCTCGCCGCCGCCGTCGGGGCGCTCGTCGGGATCGTGCTGATCGTCGCCCGCGGCCGCAGCAGCGCCGTGCCGATCGCCTTCGGTCCGTTCCTCGCCGCGGCCGGATGGCTGATGCTCCTCTACGGGCACCAGCTGGTCGGCCTGTACCTGGGCCTGTACCCGGGCTGAGACGGTCCGGCGCCCCCCGGCGGCCGGAAACCGCGCTACAATCCGGCGCTTACGCATGAAAATCCTTCGCATCGGCCTCACCGGGGGCATCGCCAGCGGGAAGTCCACTGCGGCTGACCTGTTCGCCGGCTGCGGCGTGCCCATCATCGACACCGACAAGATCGCCCGCGACGTGGTCGAGCCGGGCCAGCCACCGCTTGAGCGGCTCGTCGAGCGCTTCGGCCGGGGCATCCTCACCCCCGATGGGCATCTGGACCGGCCGAAACTGCGCGAGATCGTCTTCTCCGATCCCAAGGCCCGTGCCGACCTCGAGGCGCTCACGCACCCGGCCATCGGCTCGGCGGTCGAGGCGCTCGCCGCGGCGGCCGGCGGCCCCTACCAGATCCTGGTCATCCCGCTGCTCGTGGAGAAGGGCCTGGCCGGCCGGCTCGACCGGGTGCTGGTGATCGACTGCCCCGAGGAGATGCAGCTCGAGCGGCTGCAGAAGCGCGATGGCTCCTCGAGCCAACAGGCGCGCGCCATGCTCAATGCGCAGGCCTCGCGCGCGGAGCGCCTGAAGGCCGCGCACGATGTCATTCACAACGAGTCGGACGTGGCCGCGCTGCGTGCGCAGGTGGCGACACTGCACCAGCGCTACCTGGATCTTGCCGCCAAATCCTGAGCAACATGCGCTGCCGGGCGTGCAATGACGTTTACGCCACAGGCGCTCGTCGCGCACAATAGCGATCATGACCATCGATACTGCCGAACTCGCAGCGCCCGCCCATGCCCCCGCTGCATCGACGCCCGTGGGCAGCGCCCCGGTGGCTCGCGAAAGCGGCCGGATTCTGGTCTTCGAGCAGCCGCTCAACGAGCGCATGCGCACGTTCCTGCGGCTGGACTTCCTCTATAACCAGGCGCTCTACCACAACGAGACCGGCAGCCAGTGGGGCAGCCGGGCCGCCATGGGGAGCCTGATCGACATCCTGGCCGTCGTCTCGCGCAGTGACCTGCGCTCGGACGCGCTGAAGGAAATCGAGCGTCAGCTGCAGCTGCTCGGGGAGTACCAGACGCGCCCCGGGGTCGATACCCAGCGCCTGAAGACCTTCATCAGCAACCTCGGGCGGCTGCGCGCGGATCTGATGAACGCCGGGGTCGCCTGCCAGCAGCCGCTGCGGGACTCGGAGTTCCTGAACGCCATCAAGCACCGCAGCAGCATCCCCGGCGGCACCTGCGAGTTCGACCTGCCCGATTACCTCTACTGGCTCTCCGAGCCCGATGAGGCGCGCATGCAGGCCTTCAGCCAGTGGCTCGCGGTGCTGCGGCCGCTGTGCGATGCGGTGGCCGAGCTGCTGTGGCTGACGCGCCAGTTCGGCCGCACCCGCCAGGAGTGCGCCCGCGGCGGCACGTTCACCATCACCTTCGACCGGGACAATCCGCTGCAGATGCTGCGCATCATGCTGCCGGCCGAGACCGGGCTGTACCCGGAGGTCAGCGGCAGCCATCATCGCTGCAGCGTGCGCTTTCTGACCTGGAAGGGCCTCTCCGAGCGCGCCACCCAGACCAGCGAGGACGTGCCGTTCCAGCTGAGCACCTGCGCCTGAGGCGGCCCCATGCAGGTGCAATGCCCGACCTGCCAGCGCTCCATCGAGTGGACGCAGGCGCCCTACCGGCCGTTCTGCAGCGAGCGCTGCCGGCTGATCGATCTCGGGGGCTGGCTCAGCGAGCGCAACGCCATCCCGGGGGAGCCGGCGGCGGGCGCTGAGGGGAGCGAGTCCGAGGGCGCGCGGGAGCCCACCCGCCCCTGATCAGGGAAACTTGATTTTCCCGCCGCCGGAGCCCGCGCCCGGCCCCCCGCCGAGCGCGCCGGCGCCGACTTCCGGCACCACGATGCGCGAGGCGGCCTCGCGGCGCATTTCGCGCGCCTCGTCGATGGCCTGCTCGATCGCCATGCGCACCCCTTCGGAGAAGTTTGCGAGCGCCTCGGTGAGCGTCGTGCCCGGCAGCTCGAACGACAGCGGCAGAATGCCCGCGGGGGTGAGCAGCTGGGTCTGTCCGGAGAACTGCACCGCGCGCGACGGATCGGGCAATCCGTCCCGGGTCACGGGTGTCAGCCGGCGGATGGTGCCGGCCCTGCGGTCGGTGAACAGCTCCTCGCGGTAGAGATTGTCCGCGTCGAGCTGGACCTCGGGTACGTCATTCGGGGCGGCCATGGAGGCCCTCGCGTGCTGATGGTCGATGGAGCCATTCTACCAGCGCCGTGACGAACGGACGGTCCGCCTCGAGCAGATCCTCACCGCCGAGCGCAGCGGGCTCGACCCACTTCAGCGCCTGCCCTTCGAGCCCGCGCGGCTCGCCCCGGAACCGCTCGACGACCCAGAGGGACAGCTCCACGAGGCGGTCCTCGTAGGCGTGTGTCAGGCGCATCATCGGCCAGCCGCCGAGCGGCTCAACGCCGAGCTCCTCGGCGAGCTCGCGCGCCAGCGCCTCAGCCTCGCTTTCCCCCGCAGCGAGCTTGCCGCCGGGAAACTCCCAACGCCCCGCGAGCGGCTTGCCGGCCGGACGCTCGGCGATCAGCACGCGCCCGTCGGCGCCGATCAGCGCCGCGGCGACCACCCGCACGGTCTGCACGGAGCGCTCAACCGACGTTCGAGAGCGTGCCGTGGCAGTGCTTGAACTTCTTGCCCGAGCCGCACGGGCACGGCTCGTTGCGCCCGACCTTGCGCTCGCCGCGCACGAACGGGCTGTGCGCCTCGTCGGGGCCGGCGAGCATGCCGGGCGGCGGCGGCGCACCGGACTCGCCGTCAAACAGCGCATCGACCGGCTCGGCGAAGACCGGCGCCTCGGCGTGCTGCGCCTGCAGAGCGCGCATCAGACGGGCGCGGCGCTCCTCCTCCTCGCGGTCGACTTCCTCCTGGGAGCGCACCTCGATCTGCATCAGGGTCGAGACGGTCTCGAACTTCACCCGATCGAGCATGGCGCTGAACATCGCGAACGCCTCGCGCTTGTACTCGGTGCGGTAATCCTGCTGCGCGTAGCCGCGCAGGTGAATGCCCTGGCGCAGGTAGTCCATCGCCGCGAGGTGGTCGCGCCAGTGCATGTCGAGGGTACGCAGCATGACGTCCTTCTCGATGTGGCGTATCAGGGAGACATCGAGCCGCGCGGCCTTGGCGCCGTACGCCTCGTCCACCACGCGCACCAGGCGCTCGCGCAGCGCCGCCTCCTCCATGTCGGGCTCGGCCGCGAGCCAGCTCTTCGGATCGGCCGCGACGTTGAAATCGCGCCCGAGCGCCTCGTTGAGGCCATCGAGGTCCCAGTCGGCGGCCATGGCGTGCTTGGGCAGGAACTGATCGATCAGCGTGCCGACCGTCTCGGCGAGGATGCCGTGGATCGCCGCCGAGACATCCTCGGTCGCCATGATCTCGGTGCGCTGCTGATAGACGACCTTGCGCTGGTCGTTGGCCACGTCGTCGAACAGCAGCAGCTGCTTGCGGATGTCGAAGTTGTGCGCCTCGACCTTGCGCTGCGCCTTCTCGATCTGCTTGCTCAGCATGCCGCTTTCGATGACTTCGCCGTCCTTCATGCCGGCCATCTTCAGCAACCGCTGGGTGCGCGTCGGGTCGCCGAAGATGCGCATCAGGTTGTCTTCCATCGACAGATAGAAGCGGCTCGATCCCGGGTCGCCCTGGCGACCGGAGCGGCCGCGCAGCTGGTTGTCGATGCGGCGGGACTCGTGCCGCTCCGTGCCGATGATGTGCAGACCGCCCGCGGCGAGCGCCGCATCGTGGCGCACCTGCCACTCGGCGCGCACGCGCTCGCGGCCCGCCTGGTCGAGCGGATCGAGGGTCGAGAGCTCGGACTCGAGGCTGCCGCCGAGCACGATGTCCGTGCCGCGGCCGGCCATGTTGGTGGCGATGGTCACCGCGCCGGGCCGGCCGGCCTGCGCGACGACGCTCGCCTCGCGCTCGTGCTGCTTCGCGTTCAGCACCTGGTGGGGAATGCTCTGCTTGCCGAGCAGCTCCGCGAGGTACTCGGAGGTCTCGATCGAGGTGGTGCCGACCAGCACCGGCTGCTTGCGCTCGACGCAGTCGCGGATGTCCTCGATGATCGCCTTGAACTTGTCGGCCTGCGTCAGGTAGACGAAGTCGGCGGCATCCTTGCGGACCATCGGCTTGTGGGTCGGAATGACCACCACCTCGAGCCCGTAGATCTGCAGGAACTCCGGCGCCTCGGTATCGGCCGTGCCGGTCATGCCGGAGAGCTTCTTGTACAGGCGGAAGTAGTTCTGGAAGGTGATCGAGGCGACCGT
>JAKAZL010000029.1 GCA_021815925.1 Pseudomonadota bacterium
CCAGCCTGCGCCAGTACGAGCTCGATCACGGCATTGCGCGTGCGCAGGTCTACAACCTGACGCTCTACATCATGGCGACGCTTCTGTTCGTCGGTCTGATCTGCAACGCATTCATCCGGCCGGTGGCCGACCGGCACTACATGTCGGAGGAGGAGCTGGCGCGCGAGCGCGCGCTGCAGAGTGAGCAGAGCAACGCCGAGCAGGCCGCCGCCGCGGCCCGCGGTAAGCCAGGATTCGGCACGGCGCTGGCCTGGCTCGGAGTGGGCGTGCCGTTTCTCATCGGGGTGTGGATCGCGCTCTCGAAGGGCCTGGCGCTGTTCTGATCGGGCGTGAGGGTTCCCACGCGCATCGCGCCGGGCGGCGCGCTCGCGAGCTAACGGCCGGCCCGCGATGCGGGTTGGGCCCCGGTGAGTGGAAGTGCACTCGAATAATCGAGCAGCTCGCCGTACCAGGGCGGGTCGGCCTTGTAGCGGGCCAGGCCCTAGCGCAGCGGCGGATCGCGCGCGAGCAGGTGCGCATCGCCGCTACGGGCGAGGGACCCGAAAGTGACGCGCGGGGAGTGGCCTGCGCGGCGCAAGCGGCACGGCCGGCAACGGTCGGGCGCTTCAGCGCCGCCCCACGGTGAACCGCGAACCGGCTCAACGGCCCGTCAGGGCCAAGCCCACTCGAGCGATGTCGGGAACACTGCGAAGGGTCGGTAGGGCCGGACTAACCGAGCTGGTCTGACCGCCGCAGCCGCGACTCTTGTCGCTGAATCCACAGTCACCGATCGTTATCAGACGAAGCTGCCCGACCCTATCCGCCGTGTGCTGAAGCTCGGCAAGCGCGACAAACTGCGTTACTCCGTCCAGCCCGATGATACGGTGATCCTCGAGCGAGGGTCGCCGGAGGACGTGGAGGACCCTGTCCGCGGGGAATTTCTGGCCTTTCTGTCGCCGGACATCGAAGCACATCCCGATCGGTTGAAGGGCTTCGACGGGACTCTGCGCGAACGTATCCAGGCACTCGTGAGGCACGTCGACGTCGATCTCGACAAGCCGCTATCGCCGGACGATGACTGACGCCGCAGATCCCTCCGGCGCCGTCTGTCATCAACGGCTGGTCGGTCCTCGCGCAGCCGCTGTTACTTGAGCAGCTCGAGGCATTAATCCTCCCGGTGGAGACCCTTAAGCAGAAGGACCCGCGTGGCTTCGTTCAGAAAAATGCCAAGAAACGACTTGAGGCGATCTCCAAATTCGTATTCGAGAACATCCCTCGCGATCCCATCGCTGCTGAATTCCGGCCGGGCGACACACTTGGACCGAAATATAAACACTGGTTTCGGGAAAAGTTCTTCATGCGACATCGACGGTTCTTCAGGTTCCATGTCCAGAGCAAGGGCATCGCGCTGGGCTGGGTGAACGATGAAGGCACTAAGCGTGCCTACGGCGCAAAGGACGACGCGTATAGAGTTTTCTCCAAGTCGCTTGCCGCCGGGCACCCTCCCAACGACTGGAGCTCGCTGATCGAGGAATGTCAGGTAGCTTCGGTTGAACTACAGAGCTGAATGCTCTCCTGACCGAAAATCTGAAGTAACCGCTCTCCGGCCGCGGGGATCCCGGTGACAGGAGTGCGCAGTCGGCCCGAAGCGGTCTTTGCCCTCGGGAAGTGGAATGGGCAGAAAGCCGACACAGGGGGCTCGTGATTCGGGAGAATGAAATTGACACTTAGAGACGCACTGAAGGCCCCCCCGAGCCAGGGTCTTGGCCGAGCGTCCTCGCGCAGTGCAGGGAGCGGCGCCGCTTGGCGCCGTCCCTGCCTTGTCAAATGCTCTATGCCGCCTTGCCTGTGGCGAGAGCCTGTACGTCTGAAGTTCGAAGTGGCTTGCCGCCGATCGCCCAATCTCCACTGTGGAATTCGTTGATGCGAACCCAGGTAACTGGCCGCATGTTCTCCCCTTCCACTTCAATCATTGCCTCCGTCACTTTGGTGATGAGGTCCTTCTTCTGAGCCGGAGTAAAGACGTCCTTGATTACATCGATGGTAACGAGTGGCATCTTATGGTCCTCCAGAAGTTCGGCCGCGGACGATCCGAGACCGTACATGAACACTGGCACAGGCGTCCGCGTAAAGCTTGCAGGTTCGCTGGAGAAACCCTGGAGAATTGGCCAGGAGAGCCTGCCGGGACTATTCTAGAAGCCATGATCTACCGGTTCGGCCCATTCGAACTGGACTTGGCGACCGCCGAGTTGCGCGCCAGTGGTGTAGCTCACAGGCTTGAGCCTCAGGTCTTCGCGCTGATCGCACTGCTCGTCGAGAATCACGTCCGGCTTGTGTCCAAGGACGAAATTATCGAGAAGGTCTGGGAGGGTAGGGTGGTCTCGGATGCGGCGATAGCGAGCCGTGTGAAGTCGGCGCGTCAGGCGCTCGGCGATGATGGACTCGCCCAACGGCTCATCAAGACTGTTCACCGCAGGGGCTTTCGGTTTATCGCAGATGTCCAAGCCGTGCCGGGCTCGCCGCCGCGCTCCGTATCCGATCCTTGCGAGCTCGATGTCTCCCAGCAGGTCGCGGGGGTAGTTCGGCAACTGGAACGGATATCTCGGCCGTCGATCGCAGTTTTGCCGTTTCGCATGCTTGGGAACCAAGGGCGCTATGCCGCGCTTGCAAGTGCCCTGCCGGACGAGCTGATCACAGAGTTGTCACGCCTGCGATGGCTATTCGTCACGGCTCGAGGATCCTCGTTCCGCGTACGCACCGAAAATGCCTCTTTCAGCGACATTGGGCGACTGCTCGGGGTGCGCTATTGCCTGTGGGGTACGCTCGACGTTTCGGCCAGCCGTCTGGTCGTCACTGTGGAACTCGTCGATGCTCACGACGAGGGCATCGTGTGGGTCGAGCGCTTTTCGGGGCGCATCGATGATGTGCACTGCATACGGGAGGAGATCCGGGCCAAGGTTCTGATGGCGCTCGATCTCCGTATTCCGATTCACGAAGCCGCGCAGGCGCGTCTTACGGTGCCCGATGATCTTGATAGCTGGTCGGCGTACCACTTGGGCCTACAGCACCTCTACCGCTTCAACCGCGCGGACAACGCAGCGGCCGTGCGCCTCTTCCAGCACGCTGTCGCGCTCGATCCGTGCTTCGCACGCGGCCACGCAGGATTATCATTCGTCCACTTCCAGACGGCTTTCATGCGATACACCGAGGATATCGCCGGGGAGAGCCGCGCGGCACGTCGGTCTGCAGAGCGTGCGTTGGAACTCGACGCCTTCGACCCGTTTGTGAATTTCACGATGGGACGCAGCTACTGGCTCGAGGGCGATCTTGACGGCAGCCTGAGTTGGCTTGAGCGTGCAACTAGTCTCAGTCCCAACTACGCGCAAGGGATCTATGCCCGTGCCTGGACCGAGGTTCTCTCAGGGTGCGCCACCGAAGGCCGGACGCACGTCGATCTTGCGATGCGCCTCAGTCCGATTGACCCGCTGTACTACGCGATGATGGCAACTCGGGCGTTTACACATATGTTCGCGGGCGAAGACGTAGAGGCGGCCGACTGGGCCGAGCGTGGCGCGCGTTCGCCCGGTGCCCATGTTCTGATTGCAATGATCGCGGCCGCGGCACAAGCGCTTAAAGGTGATGCCGCACGCGCTGCCTGGTGGGCTGCAAACGTTCGCGAACGCAACAGCGCACTCGGCCGAGACGATTTCCTTTGTGCCTTTCCGATGAGATCTGACTCGATGAGATCGCGAGTTGTTCAGGCGCTCGAGCGGCTGGGGTTTTGAGTCAACTCCGCATACGGCCAGATAGCACAGCATGATGTTGATCAGTGTCGCGCCAGACTCGGCAAGGGATCTCGAGGGGAACTGACGATCTAACGAGTGCGCCCCCGGGAAAGTTGCGATACGCCTGACGGGTTGCGGTGGCGGCAGCGACTTCGGCAGCAGCGACCAGTGGCCCGCGGTGCTCTGGCGGCGAGTCGTCTCGCTGCGCGGGAAGGGCTTCCCATTCCTCAAGGCCAAGATCAAAGAGGAGGCCCGGTCCGGCGTGGAGCGCGTCCCGATTTGAATTTCCCCCGCCCAGCCCCCATCAAGGCCTGCTAGGATGTCGCGGCGGCCCGATGAATAATTAAAGCAATGACCCGGCCGCAACCACATTCCGAAGCGAGCGCAAATGCCTCGGAACTCAATCAAGAAACGGGATTTAAGTTATTGGAAATCAAAGAAATTCTGGTGCCCGGGAGAGGACTCGAACCTCCACGGTGTTACCCGCTAGTACCTGAAACTAGTGCGTCTACCAATTCCGCCACCCGGGCTGGGAAGGCGAGGCGGCGAAATCTACGCACCGGACCGGGAACTGTCAATTGAAAGGTCGGGGAACAGGTCGGCGCACCCAATACGGGCGTCGCAACGGCCCCTCCGGGGCCCCTCAGGCCGGCAAGCAGGCCGGTGCGCCAGCGCGCCGTGGGCGTGCCGGCGGGGGCGAGGGACAGACGGGGCGGTCGCGCAAGTCGAGCGCCGAGGCGGGCCCGGCGGTGCGTGCCGGGGAGCTGGTCGAAGGGCAGGTGAGCGCGCATCGCGCCGGCTACGGCTTCCTTAAGGTCGAGGGATTGAAGGAAAGCGTCTTTCTGCCCCCGCCGCAGATGCGCGGCGTGATGCACGGGGACCGCCTGCGCGTGCGGCTCTCGCGCGATGCCGCCAACCGCTGGCTCGGCACCCTCGAGCAGGTGACCGAGCACGCCGTGCACGCCTTCCTCGGCACGGTCGAGATTGTCGGGCGCAGCGCCTGGGTCACCGGGGCGGATCGCCGGCTGCAGCTGCGCTGCGCGGTCGCGCACGAGGCGCTCGGCGGGGCGCGCCACGGGGACTGGGTCATTGCGCGCATCACACGCCGCGGCTCCGGCGATCACCCGGCGCACGCGCGCATCGAGCGGCGGCTCGATCCGGATCGCCCGGTGGAGCTGGCGAGCGAGAGCGCGATCGCGCGCTTCGGGCTGCCGTATGAATTTGTGCCCGAGGCGCTGCGCGAGGCGCAGGCCTGGGGCGATCGGGTCGACCCGGCCGAGGCGGCGCGCCGCGAGGACCTGCGCGGTCTGCCGCTCGTGACCATCGACGGGGAGGATGCGCGGGATTTCGATGACGCCGTGTACGCCGAGCGCCACCCGGCGGGCTTCCGGCTGATCGTGGCGATCGCCGATGTCAGTCATTACGTGCGTCCGGGCACGGCCCTCGATGCGCAGGCCATCGAGCGCGGCACCTCGGTGTACTTCCCGACGCGCGTCATTCCGATGCTGCCCACGGCGCTGTCGGATCACCTGTGCTCGCTCGCCCCGCGGGTTGACCGGCTGTGCTTCGCCGCCGACATGATCGTGAGCGCCGGCGGGCTGCTCAAGAGCGCCCGGTTCTATCCAGCGGTGATGCGCTCGGCGGCCCGTCTCACCTATACCCAGGCGCACGAGGCGCTGTTCGAGGGACGCCCCGCCGCGCGCTCAGCGCTCGGGCCGCTGCTCGAGCCGCTCGGGGTGCTGGTCGATGTGTACCGCGCGCTGCACAAGGCCCGCGCCCGGCGAGGCGCTCTGGATTTCGATGCCCCGGAGGCGCGGCTGGTGATCGACCCGGCCGAGCGGGTGAAGGCCGTCGAGCTGTACGCGCGCAACGATGCGCACCGGCTGATCGAGGAGTGCATGGTGCTGGCGAACGTGGCGGTCGCGCAGGCGCTCGACACAGCACGCACCCCGACGCTCTACCGCGTGCACGGTGAGCCGGAGCCGGAGAAGCTCGAGCGGCTGATCTCCACGCTCGCAGCGATCCAGATCGACGCCCACCTGCCCGAGCGCATCGCCACGCGCGATCTGCAGGCCATCGCGCGCCGCCTGGGGCACGCGCCCGAGCGGCCGTTCATCGAATCGCTCATCGTGCGAGCGATGCCGCAGGCGGTGTACCAGCCGGTGAACATCGGCCACTTCGGCCTCGCGCTCACCCACTACGCGCATTTCACCTCGCCCATCCGCCGCTATCCGGACCTGGTCGTGCACCGCACGCTCAAGGCGCAGCTCGGCGTGGACAGCCGCGATGGCGCCGTGCGCTACGCGCACGAGCCACTCGCGGCCCTCGGGGAGAGCACGTCCAAGCTCGAGAAGCGCGCCGATGAGGCCGACCGCTATGTCGCGACCTTCCTCAAATGCACCTACCTGCGCGAGCGCATCGGCCAGGTGTTCCGCGGCCTGATCACCACGGTGGTGGAGTTTGGCTGCTTCGTGCAGATCCTCGACGTGGGGGTCGACGGGCTGCTGCACATCGAGAACCTGCGCGACGATGAGTACCTCATGGAGGATCACGGCCATGCCTGGCGCGGCCGGCGCAGCGGCCGGCGGCTCGCCACCGGCGCGCAGGTGCGCGTGCTCGTGACCGCCGTCAATCCCATCGAAGGCCTGGTGGATCTGGAACTTGCCGAAGAACCCTGAGCGAACCGCGGGCGGCCCTGCCCACGCGACCGTCTACGGCCTGCACGCGGTGCGTGCGCTGCTCGAGCGCCACCCCGAGCGGATCCGTGGCGTGCACCTCGCGGCGCACCGCGACGACCCGCGCGTGCGCCAGATCGAGGCGCTGGCGCACGCGGCCGGCCGGCCGGTGCGGCGCATCGAGGCGCAGGCGCTGCGCGCGCGGCTCGGGGACGTGGCGCACCAGGGCGTACTGGCCGAGATCGATCCGCTGCCGCCCTGGAGCGAGGCGGACCTGCTCACCGCGCTCGAGCAGGCCCGCGCGCCGCTGCTGCTCGCCCTCGACGGGGTGCAGGACCCGCACAATCTCGGCGCGTGCCTGCGCACGGCCGATGCCTGCGGGGCGCTCGCGGTCATCGTGCCGCGCGACCGGGCGGCGCACGTCACGCCGGTGGTGCGCAAGGTCGCCGCGGGCGCCGCCGAGAGCACCCCGGTGGTGGTGGTGACCAACCTGTCGCGCAGCCTGGGGCTGCTGAAGGAGGCCGGGCTGTGGGTGATCGGCGCGGACGCCGGCGCCGAGCAGCCGGCCGCCGCGGCCGATCTCACCGGGGGGGTGGTGCTGGTTCTCGGGGCCGAGGGCAGCGGCCTGCGCCAGCTGACCCGCCAGCACTGCGACCGGCTGGTCCAGCTGCCGAGCCTGGGCACGGTCGAAAGCCTGAACGTCTCGGTCGCCGCCGGCATGCTGCTCTACGAGGCGCGGCGCCAGCGGGACCGCTGAGGCGCCCCCGGCGCATTGCAGTTCAGGGAGCGTTCCAGTATTCTCCCCGCCCCCTCTCCCGGGCGGTCCTGCCGTCCCGTGGGCGTGGGATCTCTCCTTGCCGCACCCGTGCAAGCCTCGCGAAGGGCGGCTTTATATCCGTAAGGAGGACACATGAGGCATTATGAAATCGTGATTCTCGTTCATCCCGATCAGAGCGAGCAGGTGCCCGCGATGATCGAGCGCTACAAGGGCATGATCGGCGCAGGCGGCGGCCAGGTGCACCGTCTGGAGGACTGGGGCCGGCGCCAGCTCGCCTACCCGATCGCCAAGGTGCACAAGGCGCACTATGTTCTGATGAACATCGAGTGCGACCAGAAGACCCTCGGTGAGCTCACTGGCGCGTTCCGCTTCAGCGATGCCGTGCTGCGCCACCTGGTGGTGGCCATGCAGGCTGCTGTGACCGATCCGTCGCCGATGGCCAAGGGCGCCGAGGACGAGGGCGAGTCCGGCCGCGGCCGCCGCGAGCGCGTACGCGATGACAGCGCACCGTCCGTCGATGCGGACGAGGAGCAGCTGGCGTAAAGGCGGGATCTGTCCTGCAACGCTATCTTCTACTGAACTGCGGAATCCACTCATGAACAGCAAAGCACCCATGGGCGGCGGTGGCAGCGGCGGTGGCCGCTTCTCGCGTCGCAAGAAGTTCTGTCGCTTCACGGCCGAAGGCGTGACGCACATCGATTACAAGGATCTCGGCACCCTCAAGGGTTACGTCTCCGAGACCGGCAAGATCGTGCCGAGCCGCATCACCGGCACGAAGTCCTTCTTCCAGCGCCAGCTCGCCGTCGCCATCAAGCGCGCGCGCTACCTGGCGCTGCTGCCGTACACCGACCAGCACTGAGGCACCCCATGGACGTCATTCTGCTGCAGAAGGTTGCCAACCTCGGCAACATCGGCGACCGGGTGAAGGTGCGCTCCGGCTTCGGACGCAACTTCCTGCTGCCCGGGGGCAAGGCGACGCTCGCCACGCCCGACAACATCGCTCGCTTCGAGGCCCGCCGCGCGGAGCTGGAGAAGCTGGCGCGCGAGCAGCTCGCCTCCGCCGAGGAGCGGGCCGCGGCGATGAAGGAGTTCAAGCTCCAGATCACCGCCAAGGCCGGTACCGAAGGGAAGCTGTTCGGCTCGATCGGCACGGCCGACATCGCCGAGGCGTGCACGCGGGCGGGATTCAAGGTGGAGCGCAGCGAAGTGCGCCTGCCGCAGGGTCCGCTGCGTATGGTCGGGGACCACGCGGTGACCCTGCACCTGCACGCCGACATCGACGTGCCGGTGACCGTGTCCATCGTCGCCGAAGAGTAAGCCCGGACCGGACCGCCGAGCGGTGGCCGCTTTTCCCAGAGCCCACGGCAGCGGTTCGGCGCACGGGGACGCTCCGACGCCCCCGCACTCGATCGAGGCCGAGCAGGCCGTGCTCGGCGGCCTGCTGCTCGAGGCGAGCGCCTGGGACCAGGTCGCCGATGCGGTCACCGAGGGGGACTTCTACCGTCCCGATCACCGGCTGATCTTCGAGTCCATCGGCGCGCTCGCCGGCAACGGCAAGCCGTGCGACGTGGTCACGGTGAGCGAGCATCTCGAGCGCATCGGCAAGCTCGATGCGGCCGGGGGCCTTGCCTATCTCGGCACGCTGGCCCGCGAGACCCCGACCGCCGCGAATGTGCGCGCGTACGCGGAAATCGTGCGCGAGCGCTCACTGCTGCGCCAGCTGATCCGCGCCGGCACCGAGATCGCCGCGGCGGTGTTCAACGCCGAGGGCGAGACGGCGCGCGAGCTGGTTGATGCGGCCGAGCAGCGCGTGTTCGCCATCGCCGAGGCGGGCTCGCGCGGCCGTCAGGGCGCGGTGTCGGTCAAGGCGCTGCTGCCGCAGGTGATCGACCAGATCGATGAGTGGCACAGCAACCCCGACTCGATGCGCGGGCTGGCCACCGGCTTTGCCGATTTCGACAAGATCACCGGTGGCCTGCGCCCCGGTGACCTGGTGGTCGTGGCCGGACGGCCCTCGATGGGCAAGTCGACCCTGGCGGTCAACATGGCCGAGTACGCCGCCGTGCATCCGAGCACGCGCGCCTCGGTGGCGATCTTCAGCCTGGAGATGCCCTCCGAGCAGGTGATCACCCGCATGCTCTCCTCGGTGGGCGGAGTGCCGCTCGGCAACCTGCGCAGCGGACGGATCTCCGATGACGACTGGGTGCGCATCACGAGTGCCACCAACCAGCTCTCGGAGGCGAAGATCTTTGTCGATGAAACCCCGGCGCTGACGCCGACCGAGCTGCGCGCGCGCGCGCGGCGCGTCAAGCGCGAGCACGGGCTCGATCTGATCGTGGTCGATTACCTGCAGCTGATGCAGGTGCCGGGCACCAAGGAGAACCGCGCCACGGAGATCGCGGAGATCTCCCGTGGACTGAAGGTGCTCGCCAAGGAGCTCAGCGTGCCGGTGATCGCGCTCTCGCAGCTGAATCGCGCCGTCGAGCAGCGTGAGAACAAAAAGCCGGTGATGTCGGATCTGCGCGAGTGCGTCACGGGCGACACGCTCGTCTGGTTGACCGATGGGCGGCGAGTGCCGATCGAGAGTCTGGTCGGGACCGAGCCTGAGGTCTGGGCCGTGGACGAGCGCGAACGCATCGTCGCGGCGCGCTCGGACAAGGTCTGGCGAGTCGGCCGACGCGCCGTGCTCGGCGTTCAACTCGCCAGCGGTCGCTCGATCCGGGTCACCGCGGAGCATCGGCTGCTCACCGGGAAGGGGTGGTGTCGAGCTCGCGAGCTTGCGCCGGGCGAGCGTGTGGCGCTGGCCCGGCGCGTGCCCGCGCCCGCTCAGCCACTGCGCTGGCCGGAGCACTGGCTGGTGCTGCTCGGGCATCTGATCGGGGATGGCAGTGACCTCGTGCATCAGCCGCTGCGCTACACGACGGCATCGGAAGCCAACAGCGAGGCAGTTCGCGCAGCAGCTGAGGCATTTGGCTCGCGCGTGACGCGCTTCGCGGGCCGGGGGCAGTGGCACCAACTCCTGATCAGCGGCAACGGCAACCGCTGGCACCCGGCCGGCGTGGGCAGCTGGCTGAAGGAGCTCGGCATCTTCGGCCAGCGTTCACACGAGAAGCGTCTTCCTGCTGCTGTGTTCGCACTCGACGACGAGCAGATCGCTCTGCTGCTGCGCCACCTGTGGGCCACCGACGGCTCGATCACGATGCCGCGCGCCGGGAGACGCTCCGGGCGGCGCGTCTACTTCTCGACGTGTAGCCCGGGTCTTGCCGAAGATGTGGCGGCACTGCTGCTGCGGCTCGGAATCGTCGCGCGGCTGCGCCGGGTCGTGGGGCGGGAGGGAACGCGCCCGGTGTCGACCGTGGATGTCAGCGGTGCGGACTTCCAGCGCCGCTTCCTCGAGACGGTGGGCGGGTTCGGGCCGCGTGCGAGCGGCGCGGCCGCTTTGGCGCAATGGCTGACTGAGGCGCAGGGCAACACCAACGTTGACACGCTGCCGCTCGAAACCTTTGCAGCGGTCCGCGCCGCAATGCGCGCACAGGGGATCAGCACACGCGCGATGGCGCGGATGCGCGGGACGCGCTACGGCGGGAGCAGTCACTTCCAATTCGCGCCGAGCCGCGCGCTGCTCGCCGACTATGCCGAGCGGCTTTCGATCCCGCAGCTGCAGGAGCGGGCGAGTTCCGATCTGTTCTGGGACCGTGTGATCGGCATCGAGCCGCTCGGCGAGGAGGAGGTGTTCGACCTGACCGTGCCGGGCCCTGCGAGCTGGCTTTCGGACGGCGTGGTGAGCCACAATTCGGGGGCGATTGAGCAGGATGCCGACATGATCCTGTTGATCTACCGCGAGGAAGTCTACGACAAGAACACGACCAAGAAGGGTGTCGCCGAGATCGACCTCGTCAAGCATCGTAACGGCGAGATCGGCACCTTCCTGCTGACCTTCCAGGGTCAGTACACGCGCTTCGCCAACTACGCCCCCGATGCCTACGCCGAGGGCGTGCTGAGGTGAGTCGCCTGATCCGCGCCGTCATCGACGGCGCCGCGATGCGCCACAACGTCCAGGTGATCCGCGCGCGCGCCCCCGGGGCGCGCGTGATGGCCGTGGTCAAGGCGAACGCCTACGGCCATGGCCTGGTGCAGACCGCGCTGGCCCTGCCCGAGGTGGATGCCTTCGCCGTGGCGAGGCTGGAGGAGGGCGTGCGGCTGCGCGAGCGCGGCGTGCGTGCACCCATCGTGCTGCTCGAGGGCGTGTTCACGGCGGAACAGCTGCGCGCGGCCGGGCGCTTCGAGCTCGAGCTCGTGGTGCACGATGCGCTGCAGGTCGAGCTGCTCGCGGCCGCCCCGCAGGCGCACGAGCTCGCGTTGTGGGTGAAGGTCGACACCGGGATGAACCGCCTCGGATTTCGGGCCGAGGCGTTCCGCGCCGCCTACGAGCGGCTGCGCGCCCTGTGCGCGCCCGGGCGGCAGATCCGGCTCATGACCCACCTGGCCGCGGCCGACGATCCCGACGGGCAGATGACGCGCGAGCAGCTCGCACGCTTCGCCGCGGCGACCGAGGGCCTGTCCGGGGAGCGCAGTATCGCCAACTCGGCCGGTGTGTTCGGCACGGTGCCGGTCGGCGGGGAATGGGTGCGGCCGGGTCTGGCCCTCTATGGCGCCTCGCCGCTGCCGCAGCGCACGGCGGGCGAGCTCGGCCTGCGGCCCGTGATGCGGCTGGAGACCTCGGTGATCGCCCTGCGGCGGGTGCCGCGCGGGGAGACGGTGGGCTATGGGGCGACCTGGCGCGCCGCGCACGATGCCGAGATCGCCATCGTGGCGGCCGGTTACGGCGATGGTGTGCCGCGCAGCCTGCCGAGCGGTACGGCGGTGCTGGTGGCCGGGCAGCGGGTGCCGCTGGTCGGGCGGGTCTCGATGGACATGATCGCCGTCGAGGTGACCGGACTCGCCGGCGTCGGGGTGGGTACCCCGGCGGTGCTCTGGGGCGCGGACCTGCCGGTCGAGGAGATGGCCCGCGCGGCCGGGACCATCCCCTACGAGCTGCTCTGCGGTGTCAGCGAGCGTGTGCCGCTCGAGAGCGCCTGACTCAGCTGCCGCTGACGAAAAACCCCATCTTCACGCCGGCCAGCTGGATGACGTCGTTGTCCTTCAGCAGCGTCGGCTGCGCGCCGATCGGCGCGCCGTTGATGACCGGGTAGCGGTCCGGCTGGTCGCTGTCGACGTGCACGATGTAGTAGCCGTCGGCGCGCCGCGTGATGGCCGCAACCTGCACGCCCGGCCGCCCGAGCGTGGTGAGCGTCTTGGTCAGCTCCAGCTCCCGTCCGGCGAAGGCGCCCGAGAGCACCTGCAGCTTGGCGGCCTTCGGGGTGGCCGCCGGCGCGGCCGGCTTGCTGCCGTTGGCCGCGGCGACCGCCTCGGCCGCCGCCCGCAGCGCCTGCATGGGCCGCGCCGAGGGCTGGATGACCATGGTCTTCTCGAACTCGTCCTGCTGCTCGTCATCCTCCATGAAGCGCAGCTGATGGTGCCCGACGGTGATCACATCGCCGTGCTGCAGGGCGTGCTTCTTGATCAGCTTGCCGTTGACGTACGTGCCATTGGTGCTGTTGAGGTCCTCGAGGAACGAGTCGTTGAGAATGTTGATGATCAACGAATGGTGGCCGCTGACCGCCGCATTGTCGATGCGGATGTCGTTGTCGGGAAGCCGGCCGACCGTGTAACGCTCCTTGTTCATGTTGTATTCGGCCATTACCTGGCCGTCGAGGCTCAAGATCAACCTTGCCATGCGTATATTCTCCGGCGACCCCGCGTCAGCTGAACCACTTGCGGATCCGATCGAGCACACCGGTGTTCGCCGGGAATGCGTCCACCACGTGCGCCATCAGTACCGAGATGTTGTCCCGGCCCCCGTTATCGTTCGCTAACTGGATTAATTGTCTGGCAACGGTGTCCAGATTATCACTAAACGTGTTTATGGTTAAATGGATGTCCTCGTCCTCGATCATGTCCGAGAGGCCATCCGAGCAGAGCATGTAGAGCTCGCCCTTCTGCACGGGAATTTCCCGGATCTCGACCTCGACAGTCGGCTCGACGCCGAGGGCGCGGGTGACGTAGTTCTTGTTCGCCGCCCGCTGCGCCTCCTCGGCCGAGTACAGGCCGCGGTCGACCAGCTCCTGCAGCAGTGAGTGATCCATGGTGATGCGCTCGAACTTCGCGCCCTGGGCGCGGTACATGCGCGAGTCCCCGACGTGGGCGATGGTCACCCGGTTGTCGAAGAACAGGGCCGCCACCACCGTGGTGCCCATGCCCTCGCACTGCGCCTGGGTGTGGGCGGTCTGGTAGATGATCTTGTTGGCGCGGTGGATCGCATCGCGCAGGATGATGCTGGTGCGCGCCAGGCCCGACTCGGCATCCACGCTGCGCAGGTTCTCCCGCTCCAGGTGCTCGCGCACCTGGTTGACGATGGTCTTCACGGCGAGGCTGCTCGCGACCTCACCGGCGTTGTAGCCGCCCATGCCGTCGGCCAGCACCAGCAGGCCGATGTCGGCATCGCCCGAGATGCTGTCCTCGTTGTGCTCCCGGACTTTGCCGGTATCGGTCAGCCCGACGACGCGCAGCTTGCTCTTCAAACCCATGCGGCGCCCTCAGGCAGTACGTAGACCATTGATTTTTCTGACGAGCATGACCTGTAAGTTCCCGATTCCAGCCGGGATAAGCTAGCATTGCTTGCGGTCGAGTCCGAGTGCCGGGTCACAAAAGCCGGCGATGGTCCACAATTCCCCGCCCGCCTCGTATCCGCCTGCCCCCGAGCCCACCCATGCCCCGAGCCACTTCCCTCTACCGCTGCAGCGAATGCGGCGGCGAAACCCCCCAGTGGCAGGGCAGCTGCCCGGCCTGCGGGCAGTGGAACGTGCTCGAGCAGGTGAGCATATCCCGGCCCGCCCGCGGGCCCGCCCGGGTGCGCCCCGGCGCCGCTGCAGCGCCGCTGCCGCTGGCCAGTGCCGGGGCCGAGCCGGCGCGCGCCGCCACGGGGCTCGCCGAGCTCGACCGGGTGATGGGCGGGGGCATCGTGACGGGATCGGTGACGCTGCTCGGGGGCGATCCGGGTATCGGCAAGTCGACGCTGCTGCTGCAGGTCGCCGCGCACGCCGCGGCGCTCGCGCCGGTGCTCTACGCGAGCGGCGAGGAGTCCCTCGCCCAGGTGGCGCTGCGCGCCCGGCGGCTCGGACTCGCCCCCGGGGCCCTCGAGATTCTCCCCGAGACGCACCTGGAGAGCATCCTGGCGCGCGCCGCCGAGCGGCGCGCCGCGCTGCTCGTGGTCGACTCGATCCAGACCGTGCAGTCCGGCTCGCTCGAGACCGCCCCCGGGGCGGTCTCGCAGCTCAAGGAGTGCGCCGCGCAGCTGGTGCGCTTCGCCAAGGACAGCGCCACGGCGGTGTTCCTGATCGGGCACGTCACCAAGGACGGGGCGATCGCAGGGCCCCGCGTGCTCGAGCACCTGGTGGACACGGTGCTGTATTTCGAGAGCGAGACGACCAGCCGCTTTCGCATCGTGCGCGCCACCAAGAACCGCTTCGGAGCGGTCAACGAGCTCGCCTTCTTCGCCATGACCGAAGGGGGGCTGCGCGAGGTGCGCAACCCCTCGGCGATCTTCCTCGCCCGCGCCCCGGAGCCGGCCGCCGGCAGCATCGTGACGGTGACGCGGGACGGCGGGCGGCCGCTGCTGATCGAGCTGCAGGGACTGGTGGACCGGATGCGCTTCGGGGCCCCGCGGCGCATCGCGCAGGGACTGGATGCGAACCGGCTCGCCATGCTGCTGGCGGTCCTGAACCGCCATGGCGGGGTCTCGCTGCAGGAGTACGACGTGTTCGTCAACGCCGTCGGCGGCGTGCGCATCGATGAGACCGCGAGCGACCTGCCGACGCTGATCGCGCTCGCCTCGAGCCTCTCGGAGCGGGTCGTGCCGGGCACGCTGATCGCCTTCGGGGAGATCGGCCTCACCGGCGAGGTCCGGCCGGTCGCCTACGGCGAGGAGCGGCTGCAGGAGGCGCGCAAGCAGGGCTTCCAGCGCGCGCTGGTGCCGCGCGAGAACGCCCCGCGCCGGCCCATCGAGGGGCTGCACGTGGTGCCGGTCGCGCGCATCGACGAGGCGCTCGCGGCGGCCTTCAGCCCAGCGGGGCAGGCGGCACCGCCGGGGCGTGCACCCGCACGGTCTTGATCGCATTGTCGGCAATCTGCAGGACCTCGAACAGGTAAGGGCCCACCTTCAGCGTGGTGCCGGGCGAGGGGATGGTCTCGAGCCGCTCGAGCAGCAGCCCGTTCAGGGTCTTCGGACCGTCGGTCGGCAGCTGCCACTGCAGCGAGCGGTTCACCGCCCGCAGCGTGGCGCTGCCGTTGATGATGAACACCCCGGGGCTCTCGGCATAGATGTCGCGGTGCGAGACGCTCGCCGGATCGGTGGTGAACTCCCCGACGATCTCCTCGAGGATGTCCTCGAGCGTCACCAGCCCCTCGATGTCCCCGTACTCGTTCACGACGAAGGCGAGGCGGCGGCGGTTGCGCTGGAAGTGCGCGAGCTGCACGTTCAGCGCCGTACCCTCCGGCACGAAGTACGGCTCACGCGTGCGCGCCATCTCCACCAGGCGCTCGCGGGTGAGCGTGCCGCGCACCAGCTCGTGCGCCACGCGCTTCATGTGCAGCACCCCGATCAGGTTGTCGAGCTCCCCGTCGAACACCGGCACGCGCGTGTGCGCGGTGCGCTCGAGCTGCTCGAGCACCTCGTCCCAGCTCTGCGCCACGTCGATCCCGGCGATCTCCTGGCGCGGGATCATGATGTCGTTGACCGTGACGTGGCCGAGGTCGAGGATCGACAGCAGCATCTGCCGGTGGCGCGCCGGGATCATCGGGGCCGCCTCGGCCACCGCGGTGCGCAGCTCCTCGGTGTTCAGCGCCGGGCCGGCCGGTGAGGTCTTGACCACCCCGAACACGCGCAGCAGCCCGTAGGCCGTCCCGTTGGTCACCGCGAGCAGCGGCCGGACCAGGAACACCAGCACCCGGTAGACGCGGGCCGCGGCGAGCGCCGCCTTCTCGGGGTGGGCCGCGGCGTAGATCTTCGGCGTCAGCTCCCCGAACACGATCACCGCGAGGGTGAGCAGCGCGCCGGTCACGGGCACCGCGTAGTGCAGGCCGGTGCGCTGGGCGAGGACCGTGGCGATGGCCGAGGCGAACACGTTCGCGGCGGCCACGATGACCAGGTTCGCCCCCAGCCAGTCCTCGGGTTTGCGCAGCAGACGCTCGAGCAGCCGGGCGGTGCCCTCGCCGGCGAGCGCCCGGTGACGGATGCGGTAGCGGTTCACCGAGAGCATGGCCACCTCCGTGCCGGAGGCGAAGGCGATGGTGGCGAGCAGCCACAGCAGGGTGAGCAGCAGCAGCGGTACGGATGCAGGGGTCAAGTGCGGATCCTCCTTGGCCGTATAATGGCTGCCCGCACCGGATTCGTCACATATGTTCGAAGCGCTCACCGGCCGACTGTCCCGTACCCTGGATTCTTTGCGCGGCCGCGGCCGCATCACCGAGGAGAACATCGGCGAGGCGCTGCGCGAAGTGCGCGTGGCGCTGCTCGAGGCCGACGTGGCGCTGCCGGTGATCAAGACCTTCCTCGAGGCGGTCAAGACCCGCGCCCTCGGCGCCGAGGTCGCCCAGAGCCTCACCCCCGGGCAGGCCTTCATCGGCATCCTGCACCGCGAGCTGGTGGCGCTCATGGGCGGGGGCGGGGCGGGCTTTCAGCTGCGGGCCCAGCCCCCGGTGGTGGTGCTGCTCGCCGGCCTGCAGGGCGCCGGCAAGACCACCACCTGCGCCAAGCTCGCCCGCTGGCTGATCGAGGGACAGAAGAAGCGCGTCGCGCTGGTCAGCACCGACGTGCGCCGTCCGGCGGCCCTGCTGCAGCTTCAGCGCCTGGCCGAGCAGGTCGGCGCGCACTACCTGCCGGCCGACCCGAAGGCGCCGCCGGCCGAGATCGCCCGCGTGGCGCTCGAGGAGGCCCGCCGCGGCGTGTTCGACGTGCTGATCGTCGATACCGCCGGGCGGCTGCACGTCGATGAGGCGCTGATGGACGAGGTGCGCCAGATCGACCGGGCGGTGATGCCCGCCGAGCGGCTGTTCGTGGTCGACGCCATGGCCGGCCAGGATGCGGTGAATGCCGCGCGCGCCTTCGGCGCGGCGCTCGATCTGACCGGGGTCGTGCTCACCAAGGCCGACGGCGATGCCCGCGGCGGCGCGGCGCTCTCGGTGCGCCAGATCACCGGCAAGCCCATCGTGTTCCTCGGCATGGGGGAGAAGACCGAGGCGCTTGCGCCCTTCGATGCCGAGCGCATGGCGTCCCGCATCCTCGGCATGGGCGATGTGGTGAGCCTGGTTGAGCAGGTGCAGCGCCAGGTCGACCGGGACTCCGCCGAGCGCCTGGCCCGCAAGGTGGTCAAGGGCAAGGGGTTTCACCTCGGGGATCTCAGGACCCAGCTCGAGCAGGTCCAGAAGATGGGGGGTCTGGCCTCGCTCATGGATAAGCTGCCGACGGCGGCCCAGAAAGGCGCAATCTCGGCCGAGCAGGGCGACCGGGACGTGCGCCGCCAGATCGCCATCATCAATTCCATGACCCCGCGCGAGCGGCTCTCCCCGGCCCTGATCGACGGCTCGCGCCGCCGGCGCATCGCCCGCGGGGCGGGCGTGCAGGTGCAGGACGTCAACCGCCTGCTCAAGCAGTTCCAGCAGATGCAGCGGATGATGAAGCAGATGCGCGGCGGGCGGCTGCGTCAGATGCTGGGCGCGCTGCAGGGGAAAATGCCCTAGCTCAGGCTCGGCCGCCCAGTCCCGACGAAATATCCCGAAAGCCCCTTTCGGATCAGGCAATAAGTCCGTAGAATCCGCGCTCTTTTTTGAGGGGCGGAGCCACGGGCCCGTCCGGTTCGGACATCTGAGAGCGACAAGATCATGGTAACCATTCGCCTGACCCGGCGCGGGGCGCGTAATCAGCCCTTTTATCACGTCGTGGTGACGGACAGCCGCAAGCGACAGGGCGGCTCCAGCCTCGAGAACGTCGGGTTTTTCAACCCGATCGCCGGCCGCGGCGATATCAAGCTGAAGCTCGACCTGCCGCGTATCGATTATTGGGTGGGTCAGGGGGCGCAGCCCTCCGACCGCGTCCGCAACCTGGTGGCCTCGTACCGGAAGCAGGCGACGGCCTGATTCGCTGCCGGCCGCGCGGCCTGCCGTGAACGCCCGCTCCCTGTGGGTCGAGCTCGGGCGCATCGGTGCGCCGTACGGCCTCGCCGGGTGGGTGCACGTGTCGTCCTTCACGGACCCGCCCGAGGCGCTGCTCGAGTACGGCGCGTGGCGGCTCACGCGCCCGGGAGCCGAGGCGAGCACGGTGCAGCTGCTCGAAGGACGGTTGCACGGCGGACGGCTGGTGGCGCGGCTCGAGGGGATCGAGGATCGTGACGCGGCGGTCCGGCTGACCGGCGCGATGGTCGAGGTCGAGCGCAGCGCGCTGCCACCGACCGGGGCGCGGGAGTATTACCGCCTGGACCTGGTCGGCTGCACGGTGCAGAACACCGAGGGGCAGCAGCTGGGGACCGTGGCGTATTTCGTCGATGCGCCGGCGGGCGCGGTGATGGTGGTGCGCGAGTCCGATGGACGCTCGAGCGGGCCGGGCGAGCCGTCGCAGGCGGTGCGCGAGCACTGGGTGCTGGCGGACCCGACGCATCTGCTCGAGGTCGACCTCGCGGCGCGGCGGGTGCTGGTGGACTGGCCGGCCGAGCTGCTGTAGCGGGCGGGCCATGCAGATCGAAGTGGTGACGCTGTTTCCGCAGATGATCACCGAGGCGCTGCGCTTCGGCGTGGTGGGCCGGGCGCTGTTGAGCGGACGGCTCGCGGTGGGCACGGAGGATCCGCGCGATCACACTCACGATGTGCATCGCACGGTGGACGATCGGCCTTACGGGGGCGGACCGGGCATGGTGCTGAAGCCCGAGCCGATGCTGGCAGCGATCCGCGCAGCGGTTGCGCGCCTGCCGGCGGGCAGCCCGAGGGTGTGCCTCTCGGCGCAGGGCGAGCGCTTCACGCAGGCGCACGCCCGGGCGCTGGCCGAGCTGCCGGGACTGCTGCTCGTGGCGGGACGCTACGAGGGGATGGACGAGCGGGTGATCGAGCTCGGGATCGACCGGGAGCTGTCGGTCGGGGATTATGTGCTCTCGGGCGGGGAGCTGCCGGCGTTGACGGTGATCGATGCGCTGGCGCGGCTGCTGCCCGGAGTGCTCGGGGACGAGCGCTCGAGTGAGCTGGATTCGTTTTCGCAGGGACTGCTCGACTGGCCGCATTACACCCGGCCGGACGTGTTCGAGGGCCTCGCGGTGCCGAAGGTGCTGCTGTCGGGCAACCATGCCGACATCGACCGCTGGCGACTCGCGCAGGCGGTGGCGCGCACCTGGCGGCGCCGCCCGGATCTGATCCTCAGGCGAGCTCTCTCGCCCGAGGCGCAGCGGTTACTGGATGAGTTCCTCGCCGCAGAGGCGGTCGAGGAGGACGATCGAGGATGAGACGACCATGAGCAACATCATTCAACAACTCGAGAAAGAGCGCATGACCCGCAAGCTGCCGGACTTCAAGCCCGGCGACACGGTGGTCGTGCAGGTGAAGGTGGTCGAAGGCGACCGCGAGCGCGTGCAGGCCTACGAGGGTGTGGTCATCGCCCGCAGCAACCGTGGGCTGAACTCCTCGTTCACGGTGCGCAAGATCTCCCACGGCGAGGGCGTCGAGCGCGTCTTCCAGACCTACAGCCCGGCGATCAGCGACGTCAGCGTCAAGCGCCGCGGTCAGGTGCGTCGCGCCAAGCTGTACTACCTGCGTGAGCTCTCGGGCAAGGCCGCGAGAATCGAAGAGAAGCTCTGACCCGCCCGCTCGTGGGCACCGTGCGCAAGTTCCTGCTCGGGATCTGGCGCGGCCTGGACGGGCTGCGCAAGCTGCTGCACCTGATCGTGCTGCTGGCGCTCGCCGGCTTTGTCATCGGGGTGCTGCACGAGTCGACCCCCAGCGTGCCGGAGCGCGCCGCCCTGGTGGTGGCGCCGCAGGGCCGCCTCGTCGAGCAGTTCACCGGCGATCCGGTGGAGCGCGCGATCGAGAACGCCCAGGGCGAGGGCGTGCACGAGACGCTGCTGTGGAATCTCGTCGCGGCGATCCGCGCGGGAGCCCAGGACGATCGCATCCGCGTGCTGGTGCTCGACCTGGATGACCTGAGCAACGCGGGGCTGCCGATGCTCGAGGAGCTCGCGCGCGCGATCCGCGTGTTCCGCGCCAGCGGCAAGCCGGTCCTCGCCTACGGCACGGCCTACGACCAGGCCCAGTACTATCTCGCCGCCCAGGCGAGCGCGGTCTACCTCGATCCGACCGGTTACGTGATGCTGCGCGGCTACGGCAGCTACTCGCTGTACTTCCGCGGGCTGCTGCGCAAGCTCGGCGTCAACGTGCACGTGTTCCGCGTCGGTAAGTACAAGAGCGCCGTGGAGATCTTCACGCGCGATGACATGTCCAAGGCGGACCGTGCGCAGAGCACGGCCTACCTCGGTGCCGAATGGTCGACCTACCAGCGCGAGGTGGGCGCTGCACGCGGTCTGCCCGCCGCGGCCATCGGGGCGTACGTGGCCTCGCTCCCGCAGGCCGTCACGGCCGCCGACGGTGATGCCGCCGAGGTGGCCCTCAAGGCCCACCTCGTCACCGCGCTCGCCGACAAGCAGCAGTTCGAGCAGCGCGTGATCCAGTTCGCGGGCGCCGACAAGAGCGGCTCGTTCAACCAGATCTCCGCCGACGACTACGCCGAGGTCGAGCGGAGCGAGCGGCGCGCCGCGGGCGCCGATGAGCCGCGGGTCGCGGTGATCGTCGCCTCCGGGGAGATGCTCGATGGCGATCAGCCCCCGGGCGTCATCGGTGGGGCCACGCTCACGCGGCTGATCCGCTCGGCGCGCCTGAACAAGCAGGTCAAGGCCGTGGTGCTGCGCATCGACAGCCCCGGCGGCAGCGTCGATGCCGCCGAAGAGATCTATCACGCGGTGCGCAAGCTGCGCAGCGCCGGCAAGCCGGTGGTGGTCTCGATGGGCGACCTGGCGGCCTCGGGCGGTTACTACATCGCCGCGCCGGCCAACGAGATCTACGCCAGCCCCGCCACGCTCACCGGCTCGATCGGCATCTTCGCCATCGTGCCGACGTTCAAACATGCCCTGGCCCGCTTCGGCATCACCAGCGACGGGGTGGGCACGACCCCGCTCGCCGGCCAGGAGGCGCTCGGCCAGTCGCTGAACAGCGAGTCGCGCGTGCTGATCCAGTCGCAGATCACGCGTGGCTATGCGCAGTTCGTCGACCGTGTGGCCGCCGGACGGCACCTGACCGACGCGCAGGTCAACGCGATCGGACAGGGCCACGTGTGGGCCGGCATCGATGCGCGGCGCATCGGTCTCGTGGATCACCTCGGCACGCTCGAGGACGCGGAGCGGGCCGCCGCGGGGCTGGCCAAGATCGCGCACTACCGGATCGAGTTCCTCCATCCACGCCTGTCGTGGACGCAGATGTTGCTGCAGCGCGCCCAGGCGCGAGCCGCGTTCACGGCGGTGTCGGTGTTCGGGCCGCACGTGAGCCTGCCCGGCTTCGGAGCGCTCGCCGCGCGCGTCAGCCCCTACGAGCGACAGCTCGCCGAGCTCGGACGGTTCGGCACGCGCGGCCGGCTGTACTCGTACTGCTTCTGCCGCGTGCGCTGAGCACGCTCTGGGGCCGAGCTTCCCATCGGCGTGGGAGCGTGAGCGCGCGCCATCTCCACTGCTCTGAGCCCGTTGCCTCGCGTCCGCGAATAACCGTCAACAGCGCCTCGAGCTCAAGACGCGCACCGTCACGCTGAGGCATTGCCTTGGTTTGCCCCGTTACGGGGCCGGTGGCTGTGGCTCGGTTTGCACTGCGCGATGACGGACGTACACTCGAGTCTCAGAGCGGCATTGCCAGTCAGGGGGCAGCGGATGAACGTGTCTCGAGCGAAATGGATGCCCTGGGTGCTGCTGGCGTGCGCGGCAACCGTAGCCCCACGGCTCGCGCTGGCCGATGCCATTAGTGCGGTTCACTACGAGCCGCAAGGCGATCAGCTCATCATCACCGTGCTTTACGACGGCACCCACCCGCATCATCACCTTTACGTTCGGTGGGGCCGCTGCACCCGGCTCAGGGATCAACTGCACGGCCCGGGCCGGCGGGTCATCCGCTTGGAAGTGCTCGATGCACAGGGGAACGATGCGGCGGTCCGGCCGTACACCGAAACGCTCAAAGTGCCGCTGGCCGGGATGCACTGCCGACCGGCAACCGTCACGGTGTTGACCCCGGCGCCGCGCTCAGCCGTCAGCGTCAGAATTCCGTAGAGGCGGGCCGAGGATGTCCGGCCCGATGTCGCGCGGCGCTAGAGCGTCTGCCAGTCGAGAATGACCTTCCCGGAGCGGCCCGAGCCCATGATGGCGAAGCCCTGCGGGAACTCCTGGATGGGCAGGTGATGGGTGATGACGGGCTTTAAGTTGAGGCCGCTCTGCAGCAGGCTCGCCATCTTGTACCAGGTCTCGAACATCTCCCGCCCGTAGATGCCCTTCAGGGTGAGGCCCTTGAAGATCACCTGATTCCAGTCGATGGCGGTCTCCTCCGGCGGGATGCCGAGCAGGGCGATTGAGCCGCCGTGGTGCATGGTGCGCAGCATGTCGCGGAACGCCGCGGCGTTGCCCGACATCTCCAGCCCCACATCGAAGCCCTCCTGCATCCCGAGCTCGCGCATGGTCTGATCGAGCGTCTCACGCTGCACGTTGACGGTGCGCGTCGCGCCCATGCGGTGCGCGAGCTCGAGCCGATAGTCGTTGACGTCGGTGATGACGACGTGGCGCGCGCCGACGAAGCGGGCAATCGCCACCGCCATGATGCCGATCGGGCCGGCGCCGGTGATCAGCACGTCCTCCCCGACCATGTTGAACGACAGCGCGGTGTGCGTGGCGTTGCCGAACGGGTCGAGGATCGAGGCGATGTCATCGCTGATCGAGTCCGGCAGCTTGAAGGCGTTGTCGGCGGGGATGGCCAGATATTCAGCGAACGCCCCGGGACGGTTCACCCCGACCCCGATGGTGTTGCGGCACAGGTGGCGCCGGCCGGCGCGGCAGTTGCGGCAGTGGCCGCAGGTGATGTGCCCCTCGCCGGACACGCGGTCACCGACGGCGAGTCCCTTGACCTCCGAGCCCACCTCGATCACCCGCCCGCAGTACTCGTGGCCGACCGCCATCGGCACCGGGATGGTCTTGCGCGCCCAGGCGTCCCAGTTGTAGATGTGCATGTCGGTGCCACAGATCGCGGTCTTGGCGATCTTGATCAGCACGTCGTTCGGGCCGATCTTCGGCTCGGGGATCTCCTCCAGCCAGATGCCCGGGGTGGATTCCTTCTTGACCAGCGCTTTCATGCGATGACTCCCAATTCACGGCCGACCGTGGCGAAGGCCGCGAGCGCGGCGTCGAGTTCGTCCCGGCTGAGCGCGGCGGACATCTGCGTGCGGATGCGCGCCTGACCCTTCGGCACCACCGGGTAGGAAAAGCCGATGACGTACACCCCGTGCTCGAGCAGGCGGTCGGCCATGCGCGCGGCGAGCGCCGCCTCGCCGATCATCACCGGGATGATGGGATGCTCGCCGGGCTTGACCGTGAAGCCGAGCCGCTCGAGTCCCGCGCGGAAGTAGCGCGCGTTCTCGTGCACCCGCGCACGCAGCTCGGGCCGCTCGCCGAGCAGCTCGAGCACCCGCAGACCGGCGGCCGCGACCACCGGTGGGATGCTGTTGGAGAACAGGTACGGCCGCGAACGCTGGCGCAGCCACGTGACCACCTCTGCGCGCGAGGCGACGTAGCCGCCGCTCGCCCCGCCGAGCGCCTTGCCGAGCGTGCCGGTGAGGATGTCGATGCGCTCGGCAACGCCGCAGTGCTCGGGCGTGCCGCGGCCGTGCGCGCCCATGAAGCCGGTGGCATGCGAGTCATCGACCATCACCAGCGCGTCGTAGCGGTCGGCGAGCGCGCAGATGCCGGCGAGATTCGCGATCGTGCCGTCCATGGAGAACACCCCGTCGGTCGCGATCAGGCGGGTGCGGGCGCCCGCGGCGCGCTGCAGGCACGCCTCGAGCTCGGCCATGTCGTTGTTCGCGTAGCGCAGCCGCTCGGCCTTGCACAGGCGGATACCGTCGATGATGCTGGCGTGGTTGAGCGCATCGGAGATCACCGCGTCGCGCTCATCGAGCAGCGTCTCGAACAGCCCGCCGTTGGCGTCGAAGCAGGAGGAGTAGAGGATGGCGTCCTCGGTGCCGAGGAACTCGCTCAAGCGCCGCTCGAGCTCCTTGTGCACGGTCTGCGTGCCGCAGATGAAGCGCACCGAGGCCATGCCGAAGCCGTAGCGCTCGAGCGCCGCGTGCGCCGCGTGCAGCACCTCGGGGTCGCTGGCGAGTCCGAGGTAGTTGTTGGCGCACAGGTTGATGACCTGCCGTGCGCCGCTGGTCACCCGCGCGCCCTGCGGGCTGCTGAGCACGCGCTCGTTCTTGTACAGGCCCTGCTCTTGCAGGGCGGCGAGTTCCGAGCGTAGTCGCTCGATCAGTTGGGGCATCATGCGCCGCGATTATACCCGTCCGCCTCCGCGGACGGGGGTGCCCTCAGCGCGCCGGACCGCCCAGGCGCACGGTGCGCCCGCGCACCGCCAGGCGCTGCGCCTGGCTCAAGTGCCCGAGCGCGCGCACCACGGTCTCCGGGGCGAGCCCCAGGTACGAGCCGATGTCCGCGCGGGTGAGGGGCAGCTTGAAGGGATCCTCGCGCGCGCTCAGATGCGCCCGCTGCGAGTAGTTCTCGATGAACGCCGCCACGCGCTCCACGGCGGGCAGGCCCGCCCAGGGCGCCGAGGCGCGCTCCGGTTGTGCGGCGCTCTTCAGCAGCAGCCGCTCGAGCAATGCCCCGTGCGCCGCGCCGGCACCGAGGGCCGGCAGGTGCAGCCGGCACACGGTGCTCGGGCTCGCCGCCTGGGCCGTGTACATCTGCTGGCCGTGCGCGTAGCTCTCCAGGCCCACCAGCTCCCCCGGCAGGCGCAGCCCGACCACCCGCTGCGAGCCGTCCGGCTGGCTCACCCGCAGCACCAGGCAGCCGCTCGAGACGATGTAGAGGCCCGCCGCGTCGCCCTGCTCGAACAGCCGGGCGCCGCGCTCGAGCGGCGGCTCGCGCCGTGCATGGACGCTCTCGCTCGGCAGCGCCTCGCCCCAGCAGCGGCGGTTCGAGGGGCACCAGGCGCAATCGGTTTCAGTGGCTGTGCCGGCGCGCATTCGCAAGCGTTCTTGTGTGTTCATTGACAAAAGTTAGCCTGCGCCCCGCGGGCCAGGTATAGGCATTTGCCGCAGCGGCACCCCCGGATGGGCGCACTGTGATGCCCCGCACGGCCGCACCGGCGCGGCCGCACGCCGCCCCCGCAGCGCAGTACGGCTGCGCCGGCGGCGCGCCTTGGCTACTATGGCGCCCCCACTCACAGCGAGGTGCAGCATGGGTCTGACGCTTTATTCGGCCACGGTGCCGTCCTTTCGGCAGATTCTCGGGTCGGTCGCCGGCCTGATCAGCAAGGCCGAGGCGCACTGCGCCGAGCAGGGTCTTGCGCCGGCGGAGCTCATCGAGGCGCGCCTCGCCCCGGACATGCTGCCGTTCTCCTTCCAGATCCGCTCGACGGCGAACCACTCGATCGGTGCCATCGAGGGGATCCGCCGCGGCAGCTACTCCCCGGACCGCTCGGCGCTGCCGGGCACCTTCCATGAGCTCAAGCAGATCGTGGCCGCGGCCGATGCGGCGCTCGCGGCACTCGATCCGGCCGAGCTCGATGCGCTCGCGGACCGCGAGGTGATGTTCGTGGCCGGCGAGCGCCGCCTCGCCTTCACCGGTCAGGACTACCTGCTGTCCTTCGCGCAGCCGAATTTCTACTTCCACGCCACCACCGCCTACGACATCCTGCGCGCCCGCGGCCTGCCGCTCGGCAAGCGCGATTACGCCGGCCAGCTGCGCGTGAAGCGCTGAGCGGTGCGAAGCGCTCGATGGATTCGTGCGCGCCTGCTCGCTATCCTCGAGCGCGGGAACTCAACGTCGTGAGGGTAGAGCAGGGTGGCTAAAGTACCTCTGGGAGTCGGACCCCGCCGTCCGCAGGTGGTCGTGCTGTTCGGTGCGACCGGCGATCTGGCCCGGCGCAAGCTGCTGCCGGGGCTGTACCACCTGAGCGTTGCCGGGTTCATCCCGGGCTGTCGCATCATCGGGGTGTCGCTCGATGAGCTCGACGCGGAGGGCTTCCGGCAGATCGCCCGCGCCTCGATCCAGGAGTTCTCCACGCACGAGACCCCGGGAGAGGGCTGGGAGGCGTTCGCGCAGGGCATCGATTACGTGCCGCTCGGGCGCGGGGCGAAGGGGCTGGCCGAGGCGGTCGCGCGGGCCGAGGCCGCCTTCAGCGGGGAGTGCCAGCGGCTGCACTACCTCAGCGTGCCGCCGAGCGCGGCGCTCTCGACCGTGCGGCTGCTCGCCGAGGCGCATCTGGTCGAGCGCTCGCGCATCATCATGGAGAAGCCCTTCGGCACCGACCTCACCAGTGCCCGCTCGCTGAACGCGAAGCTGCACGAGGTGTTCGACGAGGCGCAGATCTTCCGCATCGATCACTTCCTCGGCAAGGAGCCGGCGCAGAACATCCTCGCGTTCCGCTTCGCCAACGGACTGTTCGAGCCGATCTGGAACCGTAATTTCATCGAGCACGTGCAGATCGACGTGCCCGAGACGCTCGGCCTTGAGAAGCGCACGATCTTCTACGACTCCATCGGCGCATTCCGCGATATGGTGGTGACGCACCTGTTCCAGATCCTCGGCTTCGTGGCCATGGAGCCGCCGACGGCGCTCGAGCCGACGGCCATCAGCGAGGAGAAGAACAAGGTCTTCAGGAGCATGCTGCCGATCCTGCCCGCCGACGTCGTGCGCGGGCAGTTCAGCGGCTACCGCGCCGAGGAGGGCATCAGCCCGGAGTCGGACACCGAGACCTTCATCGCGCTGAAGTGCACCATCGACAACTGGCGCTGGGCGGGGGTGCCGTTTTACCTGCGCACCGGCAAGCGCCTCGCCGAGGGCAAGCGCATCATCTCCATCGCCTTCCGCGAGCCGCCGAAGAGCATGTTCCCGCCCGACTCCGGCGTCGGGGCACAGGGGCCGGACCACCTGACCTTCGACCTGGCGGACGTGTCGAAGATGTCGCTGTCCTTCTATGGCAAGCGCCCGGGTCCCGGGATGCGGCTCGACAAGCTCAGCCTGCAGTTCGCCATGCACGATACCGGGCTCGTCGGGGAGGTGCTCGAGGCCTACGAGCGGCTGATCCTCGATGCCATGCGCGGGGACCGGACCCTGTTCACCACAGCCGAGGGCATCGAGCGGCTCTGGGAGGTCTCCACCCCCCTGATCGAGTCGCCCCCGCCGGTGCGCCTGTACGCCCCGGGCTCCTGGGGACCGAATTCCATGCATCAGTTGATCGCGCCGCACGCCTGGCGGCTGCCGTTCGAGCGCGCCTGGCGCGATCCGAACCGGGCCGGCAGCTAGAGCGTGGCGGGGTGAAAAGCGCCCTGGGGGTGGCTGGATTTTCAGCCAGGGAACCCCCATAGCGTAAAATGCGTCCAATGGGCTAAGGAGGTATCAGATGGCGTTTCAGTTTCGGCGATCC
>JAKAZL010000110.1 GCA_021815925.1 Pseudomonadota bacterium
TGGCCGGACACGTCAAGCTCGGCCCGGGCGGCATTCGCGAGATCGAGTTCATCGTGCAGACCTTCCAGCTGGTGCGCGGCGGGCGCGACCCGCGGCTGCAGACCGCCGCGCTGCTGGAGGCGCTTGCGCTGCTCGGCGAGGGGCGCATCCTGCCAGGGGCAGCGGTGCGGGAATTGACCGAGGCGTACCGGTATCTGCGCCGCGTGGAGAACGCCCTGCAGATGCTCGGGGACCGACAGGTGCACCAGCTGCCGGAGGACCCGCTCGCACGCGAGCGGATCGCCGTGGCGATGGGGGCCGCCGGCTGGTCGGCGCTGACCCGTGAGCTCGATGAGCACCGCCACCGCGTTGCCCGCCACTTCCAGCGGCTGGTGTTCGGCGGTACGGACGGCAGTCGCGCCGGCGTGCGCATCGATCTGGGGCGTGGCTGGGACGATCCGGCCGAGACCGCCTCGCTCACCGAGTCGCTCACCGAGGCCGGCTTCGTTTCGGCAGCCGAGGCGGTCCGCCTGCTGCTCGAGCTGCGCGCCTCGACGCTGGTGCGCCGGCTCGATGAGCCCGGCCGACACCGCCTGCAGGTGCTGCTCGGGCCGCTGCTCGGACAGATCGCGACGGCGATTCCCGGCGGCGAGGAGCAGCTGACGGTGCTGCGGCGCATCCTCTCGATCCTCGAGGCCATGGGCAAGCGCTCGGCGTACTTCGCGCTGCTCAGCGAAAGTCCGGCGGCGCGGGTGCGACTGGTGGAGATCTGCCGGCGGGGCGAGTTCCTGGCGCGGCAGATTGCCGAGCATCCGCTGCTGCTCGATGAGTTCATCGACGAGCGGGCCTTTGAGCGGCTGCCGGAACGCGCCGAGCTGGAGCGTGAACTCGATACTGCGCTCGAGCGGGTCGAGCGGGACGACCCCGAGCGCCAAGTCGAGGCACTGTGCCATTTCCAGCGCGCCGCGGTGTTCCGCGTGGCCGTGGCGGATCTGTCCGAGCGGCTGGCGGTGATGCGCGTGAGTGACCGCCTGACCGAGATTGCCGAGATCATCCTCGATCGGGCGCTCGCGCTCGGCTGGCAGCAGATCACCGCGCAGTTCGGCGTGCCGTGCTGCACGGAGGAGCGCCGGCCGGTGCGCGTCTGCGCGGTCGGTTACGGCAAGCTCGGCGGCATGGAGCTCGGCTACGGCTCGGACCTCGACCTGGTGTTCCTGCACGACTCGCGCGGCGAGTGCCAGGAGACCCTCGGCGAGCGGCCGATCGACAATCAGATTTTCTTCGTCCGTCTCGTGCAGCGCGTCGTGCACCTGCTCACCATGCACTCGGCGGCCGGCCGACTGTACGAGGTGGACGTGCGATTGCGCCCGAGCGGCAAGGGCGGGCTGCTGGTCACGCAGATCGACGCCTTCGCCGAATACCAGCGCCGCGAGGCGTGGACCTGGGAGCACCAGGCGCTGCTGCATGCGCGCGCGGTGGCCGGCTCGCGCGAGCTGTGCGCGGAGTTCGAGCGCATCCGCCTCGAGGTGTTGCGCTTCAGCGTGCGCCGCGAGCAGCTGCATGAGGACGTTCGCGCGATGCGCGAGCGGATGCGGCGCGAGCGCTCCAAGGGCGAGGCCGGCTGGATGGACCTGAAGAACGATGCCGGCGGCATCGCGGATATCGAATTCCTGGCGCAGTACTGGGCGCTGAAATGGGCGCGCGAGTACCCCCCGGTGGCGCTGTACGCCGATACCATCCGCCAGCTCGAGTCCGTGGCCTCGGCGAACCTGGTGCCGCAAGCGACGGTGGACACCCTGAGCAGCGCCTACCGTGCCTACCGGACCTGCCGCCATCACCTGGCGCTCGCCGGCGGCACCGAGCGGGTGCCGGCCGAGACCTTCGCCGCCGAGCGCGCCGCGGTGAGCGCCATCTGGCAAGCCACCTTCGGCGGTGCTGCGGACTGAGGCGCGAGAAGCCGCGTCCGGCCGGTATAATGCGCGCTTCACCGACTCCGAGCGCAAGGACCCCACATGGCCGCAGCCGCGCAGCCTCTGATCCAGCCGAATGCCCAGCATCAGTACGAAGTGGGCCTGCAGGACCTGCCCCTGTCCTGCCCGATGCCGCAGATGCAGCTGTGGAATTCCCATCCGCGGGTGTATCTGCCGATCGAGCAGACCGGTTGGGCCAAGTGCCCCTACTGCGGCGCGGAGTACACGCTGCGCCGCTGAGGCGCCTTACGGCTGGGTGGTCTTGAGCAGCGGCTCGAGGAGGGCGA
This sequence comes from Pseudomonadota bacterium, assembly GCA_021815925.1. GTDB lineage: Bacteria > Pseudomonadota > Gammaproteobacteria > Steroidobacterales > Steroidobacteraceae > 13-2-20CM-66-19. Next base: position 2,237 of record JAKAZL010000110.1, read on the forward strand.
GCAGCCGCTGCAGCGCGCCGCGGTTCTCGGCCACCGCCTCACGTCCGGCCGCGCCGGCACGCGCCCGCTCGAGCGGCTCGCGCAGCCATGCGATCATGCAGTCCGCCAGCTCCCGGCTGTTATGCACGCGCCGCGCCGCGCCGCGGTCGAGGAGCAACCGCGCGATTTCCTCGCCATTGGACTGGTGCGGCCCGGTGGCGATCGGCACGCCGAGCGTGGCCGGCTCGAGCAGGTTGTGTCCGCCCACCGGCACCAGGCTGCCACCCACGAAGGCCGCATCCGCCGCCGCGTAGAAATCCACCAGTTCCCCGAGCGTGTCGAGCAGGACGACTGCGTGCTCGGCCACCGGCGCGGACCCGCCTGAGCGCGAATGGCGCACGGTGCGCACGCCGCGGGCCGCGAGCAGTGCCGCGACGCTCGCGAAGCGCTGCGGATGGCGCGGCGCCAGCGCCAGCACGGCGCCGGGCAGCGCCGCACGCACCCGCTCGTGGGCCTCGATCACCGGTACGTCCTCGCCCTCGTGAGTGCTGCCGGCCACCCACAGCGGTCCGCGCGCCGCGTACCGCGCGCGCAGTTCGCGGCCCCGCGCGGCAATGTCCGGGGGCAGGGTGCAGTCGAATTTCAGGTTGCCGATGACGTGCGTGCGGGCGGGCTCGGCACCGATGCTCACGAACCGCTCGGCATCCTCAAGGCTCTGCGCGGCGATGAGCGCGCCCTCGAGCGCCGGGCGGAACAGCGCGCCGAAGCGCCGGTAGCGCCGCGCGGAGCGGCTCGAGAGCCGCGCACTGGCGATGACCAGCGGTATGGCGCGCTCGCGGCAGCGGTGCAACAGCGTCGGCCACAATTCCGTTTCCAGGATGATGGCCAGCCGCGGCCGCGTGCGATCGAGGAAGCGGCGTACCGGGCCGGGCGCATCGTAGGGCAGGTAGCGCACGGTGATCTCGGGGGCGATCGCGGCGGCGCGCGCCGCGCCGGTTGGCGTGAACGTGGTCAGCAGGATGGGCAGCTCCGGCCGCTGCGCGCGCAAGGCCTTCACCAGCGCTGTCGCCGGCTGCAGCTCCCCGACCGAGGCGGCGTGGATCCACACCGGTGCGCCGGGCACCGGTGGCCCGAAGCCGAAGCGCTCGGCGAGCCGCGGGGCCTGCGGGTGAGGCGGCGCGCGCACGCGCAGGGAGACCCATGCGGCGTGCAGTGGTGCCGCCACAGACACCGCGAGCCGATAGATCCAGCGCACTACGGCGCCTGCCCGGGCTGCGGCTCGCTCTGGTAGCCGTCGAGCAGTGCGTGCCAGTCGGCCTCCGTGAAGCGCTCGGCGGGCAATCCGTAGGTCACTTTCTCCAGCGAGCGGCGCAGCCGCACCAGATTGCCGTCGCGCCACAGACCGTCGGGGCGCAGCCGGCAGCGATCGAAATCCACCAGGTACACCGCCGCCCCGTCCAGCAGGACGTTGTGCGCATTGAGGTCCGCGTGACAGACGCCCAGGTCGTGGAAGCGCCGGATGCACCGTCCGATCGCGATCCACCTCAGCAGCGGCAGTGGCGCCTCGTGCAGGGCCTGCGTCAGGGACAGCGTGCCGTGCAGCCGCTCGGTGATGATGTCGCCGCGGTACGCGTTGCCGTCGCGGATGTAGCGCGCCGCGATCGGAATCGGCACCGGCAGGCCCGCGCGGTGCAGCCGGTGGGTGAGCAGCCACTCGGCAAACGGCCGGGTGCGCGGCTCGTCGCGCCAGCGGTAGCGGTCGCCGTACATCCGGGCCGCGAGGCCGCCGCGCCGATAGTGACGCAGCACCAGCTCGCGATCGCCGGCCCGCACGAAGTGAGCCGTCCCGCGGCCGCGCGCCGCGCCGAGCAGGCGATCCTGCGCGGCCCAGAACTGCGGGTCGAACCACTGTGGCTGACAATTGCGGGCAAGGGCCGCGTTGTATAGCATGGCTCCGCCCGCGATGGTCAGGTGCTTGACCAGCGGCTCAAGCGGCCAGTTCGCATTCACCGGTTCGCGCCCTCCATTCCAACGTCATCGATGTTGCCTCCAGACCGACCGCCGCGATCCGTATGCATCCTCAGGCTTTCGGCGCTCGGCGACACCTGCCATGTCGTGCCGATCGTGCGAACGCTGCAGCGGACGTGGCCCGAGACGCAGCTGACGTGGATTATCGGCAAGGGGGAGGCGCGGTTGCTCGGGCTCATCGAGGGGGTGGAGTTTATCACCGTCGACAAGCGGGCCGGGCTCGCAACGGGCCGCGAGCTGCGGGCGCGGCTCGCCGGCCGCCGGTTTGACGTGCTGCTGCACATGCAGCTCGCCCTGCGCGCCAGCCTGATCTCGCGCCTCGTCCCGGCCTCGCTGCGACTGGGCTTCGACCGTGCGCGGGCGCGCGAGCTGCAGTGGCTGTTCACCAACGCGCGCATCCCGGCGCGCTCCCGCGAGCACGTGCTCGACAGTTTCTTTGGATTTCTCGTCGCGCTCGGCATCACCGAGCGCACGCTGCGCTGGGACGTGCCGCTGCCCGCCGAGGCACGTGATTACGCCGCACGGCTGGTGCCCGATGCCCGCCCGACCCTGCTCATCAGTCCGTGCTCGAGCCATGTGCTGCGCAACTGGCGGCCGGAGCGGTACGCGGCGGTGGCCGACTACGCGGCCGAGCGGCACGGCATGCGGGTGATTCTCGCCGGCGGCCCTTCGCCCATCGAGCGCGACACGGGCGCGGCGATCGAGCGCGCCGCGCGCACGCCGCTCGTCAACCAGATCGGGCGCGATACTCTGCCGCAGCTGTTGGCGCTGCTCGCGCGTGCCACGGTGCTGCTCAGTCCCGACTCGGGGCCGGCGCACATGGCGACCATGGTCGGTACACCGGTGATCGGGTTGTATGCCGCGACCAATCCCGAGCGCAGCGGTCCGTACCTGTCGCGCCGGTGGTGCGTGAACGCCTACGCCGAGGCCGCCCGCCGGTTCCGCGGCTGTGAGCCCGAACGGCTCCCGTGGAGCACCAAGATCGAGCAGCCCGGGGTCATGGACCTGATTGAGGTGCGCCAGGTGACCGCCCGGCTCGATGAATTGTTAGCATGGCGGCCATGAACGACATCCTCGTGCCGATTTCCCCGGGCGAACTGCTCGACAAGATCACGATCCTGCGCATCAAGGCCGCGCGCATCACGGTGGCGGAGAAGCTTGCCAACGTGCGCCTGGAGCTCGAGCTGCTCGAGCGGGTCTGGCAGGCGGCGTGCGGACAGGCGGACGTCGCGGCGGACGAGCTCGCCCTGCAGTCGGTCAACGAGCAGCTCTGGGACGTCGAGGACCGCCTGCGCGCGCTGGAGGCCGCGGGGCGCTTCGAGGCGCCATTCATCGAACTGGCCCGCTCGGTCTACATCGCCAACGACGAGCGTGCGGCCATCAAGAAGCGCATCAACATTGCGCTCGGCTCGCGCCTGGTGGAGGAGAAGTCCTACCAGCCGTACCGTTGAGGCCAACCGTCGTTCAATTCTTCGGCGCCGGCGGGGTCATGCTCTCCGGGGTCATGTTGCCGGGGGAGAGGCGGGTGAGGCGGGTGAGCCAGGTGTTGATGGTGCGGACCTGGGCTGCGGTGAGGGTTCCTGCGGCGTACTGCAGGGCGATGAGGCTATTGATGTAGTTGTAG
>JAKAZL010000111.1 GCA_021815925.1 Pseudomonadota bacterium
TACGCTCCTGCTGCCCGTCCGTGACCGCTGACCTCCGCGCCGGTGTTCTGCGGCAGCCCCGCGTAGGCCACGAGGCTGAACGCCCCGAGCACGGCCATCAGCGTCATGGCCACACGGAAGTCGGTCGCGCCGAGTGATGTTGCGTGCCGGGCGATGCGGGTGAAGTTGAGAATGAGCGCGGAACTCGCCACGCCCGCGGCGACGGCGATCTGCTGGGTGAGCGAGAACAGTACGCTCGCTGGCGCGCGCTCCTCGGCACTGACTTCCGCGAACGTGGTGAACATCATGGCGGTGAACTGCATTGACCGGCTTGCGCCGGCCAGCAGCAGGATGAACACGATGAGCCACTCGGGCAGCCCCGGTGAGATCCAGGCGCAGGCGGCGATGCCGGCGGCGGTGATCGCCCCGTTGACGATCAGAACTTGGCGCAGGCCGAAGCGGCGGATGATGGGGTTGGTGACCATCTTCATCAACAGGTTGGCGAGCATGTACACCAGCAGCAGCAGTCCGCTTTCAAGCGGACTGAGACCGTAGACGAGCTCGAGCATCATCGGTAGCAGAAACGGGGTGGCACTGATTGCGGCGCGGGTGAGTCCGCCGCCGGAGACCGTCGCAACGCGAAACGCCTTCTGGCGCAGCACTCCGAGCGGTACCAGCGGTCGCGGGGTCGACTCGAGGTGACGCACGGCGCCATAGCCGGCGGCGAAGGCGGCCGCAAGCAGACCGACGGCGAGCATTGCCTCGGGGTGCTCACCGCCCAGCAGGTCGAGTCCATAGCTCAGACAGCCAACCGCGGCGGCGAGTAGTAGGAATCCGCGCGCGTCGAACGTGCTGCGCTCGGCCGCCTTGTGATTCGGAATCATTCCGAGCACGAGGGCGATGGCGATGACGCCAATCGGCACGTTGACGTAGAAGATCCAGCGCCAGGAGAGCGTGTCGGTGATGAAGCCGCCGAGCGCCGGTCCGATCACCGGCGCGAGCAGGCCGGGCCAGACGAGCATCGAGAGCGTCGGCATCAGTTCGCGCCGGTCGGTGTTGCGCAGCACAATCATGCGGCCGACCGGCGACATCATGGCCGCCGAGCCGCCCTGTGCGAGGCGTGCTGCGATGAAGGCCGGGAATCCCCCGGTGAGCCCGCACGCCGCCGAAGCCAGCGTGAACAGGGCAATCGCCGCGCAGAACAGCGTGCGGGTGCCGATCCGGTCGGCGAGCCAGGCGCTTGCCGGGATGCACACGGCGGCCGCGAGCGCATAGGCGGTGATCCCCTCGCTGACCCGGCTCTCGGTCGTGGCGAAGCTGTGCGCCATGGCCGGCAGGGCGGTGACGATGATCGTCGAGTCCAGGTTCTGCATGAACATCGCGCTCGCGACGATGAGCGCGATTTGCGTGGACGGCCGGCGGAGCACGGCCATGAGCTCGCTGAACCAGGGCATTGGACGCAGTCTAGCCTTTCCGGCGGAATGATTCGGCGCATCTCCTCCTAAAGGAGGAGCTGTCTCGCTCACCGTGGCCGGGGCGTGCCGAAGCGGCGCAAATCCAGGGGACGCAGATCGAACGGTGCCTCGCGGCCGGACACCAGTGCCGCCATCGCCTCCGCAGTCGGTGTCGCGAGTGTCAGCCCGAGATGTTGATGGCCCACGGCGTAGAACAGCGGCGCCTCCCCGGGGGCGCGACCGATGCCCGGGAGGTAATCCGGCAGGGTCGGGCGCGAACCCACCCAGCCGTCGTGGCGCGTGCGGCTGGTGTAGCCGAGACGCTCGAGCGTCAGGCGCAGGCGTTGGATCTTTCGAGCGTCGGCGGGTGCGCCGTGGCGCTCGAATTCCAGGTAGCGGGTGGCGCGCAGTCGACCGCGCATCGGGGTTACGATCAGATCGTGCGAGGCATAGACGACCGGCGCATCGCTCAGCGCAGGGGTATCGGCAAACTCCAGATGGTAGCCGCGCTCGGAGGTGAGCGGTGCGTGCAGTCCGAAGCGCTGCAGGAGCGGAGCGGACTGCACGCCGGCGCAGACCACCGCGGCGCGCACCTTAAGCAGCTGACCGCTCGTGCGCACCGCGATGCGGCTGCCCTCGGGGTAGATCTCGAGCACTTCCTCGCGCTCGAACTGTCCACCGGCCTGCACGGCGGCGTGCACGAGCGCGGCGGCGACGCTCTGCGGGTCGAGCACGTGGGCGCTGTCGCGAAACCACAGGCCCGCGACGGTTCCGGGTGTGCGGGCCTCGATCACCCGGGTGAGCTCGGCCGGGGCCGGCTCGATGCCGAAGCCTCGCTCGCGCGCCTCGCGCGCCTGGTGGGCCGCCTGCACCGGAGCGCGCCGCCCGAACCAGAATGCATAGTGTCCGCGCCGCATGAGCAGGTCCGCGCGGCCAATGTCGCGCAAGGTGCGCTCGAGAATGTCCGCCGCCGGGCGCACCAGGGCGGCGAGCGGCGGGGTGTTGCGCTGCTGGTGGAAGGCGGCGGCCGTGAAGCGTGCGAGCCAGGGGGCGAGGGCGGCCAGGCGATGCAGCGGGATGTGTACGCAGCCGCCGCACACGGTGAGCTCGCGCCAGAAGGTGAGCAGCAGCTTGATCGAGGGCAGAGGCTCGAGCTGCTCGACCGCGATGTGGCCGGCGTTGCCGAACGAGGCGCCGGCGCTCGCCGGCTCCGCCCGGTCAAGGAGCAGGACGCGATGACCGTCGCGGGCAAGGCGCCAGGCGATGGCGCTGCCGACGAGGCCGGCGCCAATGATGGCAATCCGCTCATCGCTCGCCGACGGTGCCGGTCTGTTGCTGAACGCTGGGTGGCTGGGCGCGCTCACGGCTCTCGCCGCTTCTGGATTGTAGGTATATCGTATACGATCTGGCCATCCAGGCAAGACGGATATGCATCATGAGCGATCGAACTTCGGCCCTGCCGAGCCCGTGGGCCGGCGTCTTCCCGGCGGTCACCACCCAGTTCGACGCGGAGCTCGCGGTCGACCTGCCGGCCACCGCTGCCGTCCAGCGCGCGCTGGTCGAGGCCGGCGTGCACGGCCTGGTGGTCCTCGGCACCTGCGGTGAGAACAATTCGCTCGCGGCCGAGGAGAAGCGCGCCGTGCTCGGCGCTGCGGTGGGTGCGGCCGCCGGGCGGATCCCGGTCATCGCCGGTGTCTCGGAGCTCACCACGGGAGCGGCCGTGCGCTTCGCGCGCGATGCCGAGAACGCCGGTGCCGATGGCCTGATGGTGCTGCCGGCGATGGTGTACGTGCCCACGCCCGCGGAGCTCGAGGCGCACCTGCGCGCCGTGGCGGCCGCGACGCGCCTGCCGATCATGCTGTACAACAATCCGCCGGCCTACCGCGCCGCGATCGAGCTCGACACGCTCGCACGGCTCGCCGATGTGCCCAACATCATCGCCCTGAAGGAGTCCACACCGGATTCGCGGCGCTTCACCGACGTGTTCAATGCCTGCGGGGAGCGCTACACGGTGTTTGCCGGGCTCGACGATCTGGCCTTCGAGGGTCTCGCGCTCGGGGCGAGCGGCTGGGTGTCGGGACTGACCAATGCGTTCCCACGCGAATCACTCGCGCTCTACGAGGCGCTGCGTGCCGGGGAGCTCGCGCGCGCCCGGACGCTGTACCGCTGGTTTATGCCGCTGCTGCACCTGGATGCCGGACACGATCTGGTGCAGGCCATCAAGCTCGCCGAGCAGGTCATGGGCCGCGGCAGCGAGCGGGTCCGGGCACCGAGGCGGCCGCTCGAGGGCGCGCGCCGCGTGCAGGTCATGGGACTCATCGAGCGCGCAGCGGCCAGCCGCGCCGGACTGCCGCTGTGAGGTCGGTGTTCTTCTGCATCGACGGGCACACCGCCGGCAACCCCGTGCGGCTCGTCGCCGGCGGTGCGCCGTTCCTCACCGGGCGGACCATGAGCGAGCGGCGGGCGGATTTCCTGCAGCGCTTTGATTGGATCCGCCGCGGCCTGATGTTCGAGCCGCGCGGCCATGACATGATGTCGGGCGGCTTCGTGATGCCGCCGCTCGACCCGCAGCATGATGCGGCCATTCTGTTCATCGAGACCAGCGGCTGCCTGCCGATGTGCGGCCACGGCACCATCGGCATGGTGACTTTCGCCATCGAGCATGGATTGCTGCGGCCGCGCGCCGGCGGACGGCTGACGATCGAGGTGCCGGCCGGACTGATCGGCATCGAATACGCGCAGGCGGGCGATAAAGTCACGAGCGTCACGATCCGCAACGTGCCGGCGTACCTGGCGCGGCGCGATCTGCGGATCGAGGTGCCCGGGCTCGGTCCACTGCGCCTCGATGTGGCGTATGGCGGGAACTTCTACGCCATCGTCGAGCCGCAGCCCGGTTATCCGGGAATCGATGCGCTCGGCGCTTCCGGCCTGCTGCGTCTAAGTCCCCTGGTGCGCGCGCAGGCGCGGGCCGCATACGAGCCGGTGCATCCCCTCGATCCCACCATCCGCGGCGTAAGCCACGTCATGTGGACCGACCGTCCGCGCAGCGAGGACGCACACGGTCGCAACGCAGTGTTCTACGGTGAGCGGGCCATCGATCGCTCCCCGTGCGGCACCGGTACCAGTGCACGCGTTGCGCAGCTTGCCGCACGCGGGGAGCTCAAGCCCGGCGATATTTTCGTGCATGAGAGCATCATCGGCAGCCGCTTCACCGCGCGGGTGCTGGAGGCGGTCGACCTCGCCGGCACGCCGGCGATCATCCCGTCCATCGAGGGCAGTGCCTACGCCACCGGCTACAACACCGTGTGGATCGACGAGCATCAGCCGTTCCCCGATGGGTTCGTGGTGAGCTGATGGAGCCGGCACTCGCCAAGCCGCTGGTCCGCACCATGAGCGCGCAGCTGACGGCGCTGGTGCGGGCACGCATCGTGAGCGGCGCGTACGCGCCCGGATCGGCGCTGTTGCAGGATGCGCTCGCGGCGGAGTTCGGCGTCAGCAAGATCCCGGTGCGCGAGGCGCTGCTGCAACTGCGTGGCGAGGGGCTCGTGGAGGTGTTCGCACACCGGGGGTTCCAGGTGCGCGCGCTCTCCGGCGCGGAGGCGCAGGAGATCTTTCGTCTGCGTCTGGCACTCGAGCCGGGTGCCATCGCACACGGTGCCGCACTCGCCGACGAGGCGGAGCGAAGCGCGGCCGAGGCAGCCTGCCGCGAGCTACGCGAGGCGCTCGCCGCGGGGCGCCTGGAGGAGGCCGGGGACTTGAACCGCGCCTTTCATCTGTCCCTGGTGCTGCCGGCGCGCCAGCCGCTGACCGCCGAGGTGCTCGATCGTCTGCTCACGCTCGCGCAGCGCTACGTCCGTCTGCATCTGCAGCCGCGCGGGCGCGCCTCGCGGGCCGGGCGCGAACACGAGGCGCTGCTGGCGGCCTGGCTGCGCGGGGAATCACACCGTCTCACCGAGCTCGCGCGCGCACACATCGAATCGACCCACGCGGATCTCGCGCGGGCACTGGCATTGGCCGCCCCCTGAACGGCGGCGGTCTCAGAGCGATTCGATCACGGCGGTGAGGGCCTGACGCACGCGCTCGGCGGTCGGACGCAGCGTCTCGTTGCCGGTACGCCCGAGGGAGACCACCGGGTCGACGCTGGCTACCTCGACGCGGTGCTCCGCGGTCTCACGCACGATGACGTTGCACGGTAGCAGCACTCCGAGGTGCGCCTCGATCTGCAGCGCCTCGTGCGCCAGACGCGGATTGCAGGCGCCGAGGATGCGATAGCGGGGCGTGTCCGCCCCGATTTTCGCCTTAAGGGTCGCCTGCACGTCGATGTCGGTGAGTACACCGAAGCCGTGTTCCTTCAGCCGGGCGGTGACTTCGCTCACCGCGGTGTCGAAATCCCG
>JAKAZL010000112.1 GCA_021815925.1 Pseudomonadota bacterium
CAGCAGCAGACCGCCAATGACCGCTACGCGTGCAATACATGGGCCGTCGCTCAGAGCGGATTCGATCCGCTGAATGCGCAGCAGGACGCGCAGGCGACGGCGCAGGTGCGCGGGGATTACCGCCGGGCCTTCGCCGCCTGTCTGCAGGCGCGCGGTTACTCGGTGCAGTAGCGGGGCGCATTGTTCTCGGTCCGGGACATCGGCGACAATGCGCCGATGCTCCCGGCCGAAACCTCTCCCGCCGCGGCGCCCGGAGTCCGCCCCGAGATCGGTCCAGGCCCGTCCATCCTCATTTGTCGGCCGAATACGCGGCTCGGCAATACGCTGCTGTTGACACCGCTGGTGGAGGAGTTGCAGAACACTCTGCCGAGCGCGCGGATCGAGATACTCTCGGCCTGCCCCGCTGCGCGGGAGGTCTTCCAGGAATTTCCCGGCGTGCGCCGCGTGCACGAGCTGCCGTTTCGCGGGGCGCGCCATCCGTTGCGCTACGTGGGCACGCTGCTGCGGGTGCGCCGCACGCGCTACGATGTGATCATCGACCCGTGCCCGAACTCCTGGACGGCGCGTTTTCTGACGCGCTGGCTCGCCGGGCGGCTGAAGATCGGCTTCAGCACCGCGCGCAGCAAGCCGGGTGTCGATGTCAGCATTCCCTTTCAGGGCGCGCCGCGGCACATGGGGGCCTACCCGGTGTACCTGGCGCGCCGCGCACTGTTTCATCTGGATCCGAAGGCCTCGCATGCCGACGAGGTGACCCTGAGCGTGCGCCTGACGGAGGCCGAGCGCGCCGCCGGACGCGAGGCGTTGCGTCGCCTGCTCGGAGCGGAGGGTTCCGGTCCGGTGATCGCCGTGGCCACCCACGCCACGGGCGTGAAGCGCTTTGCGTTGCCGTGGTGGCGGGCACTGATCGCGGAGGTGCGCGCGCGCTTGCCGGCCGCCCGCTTCGTCGAGATCCGTCCGCCTTCGGGTCAGGCCTCGCTGCCGGAGCTGCCCGGGTTTTCCTCGCGGCGCACCCGCGAGGTCGCCGCGCTGATCGAGGCGGCCGAGTGCTTCGTGTGCGCCGATTCGGGACTGATGCACCTGGCGGCCGCGACCGATGCGCTGACGGTGGGCCTGTTCAAAGTGACGTTGCCGGAGCTGTATGCGCCGCGCCGCGGGCGCAGCTGTGCGCTCAGCGCGAGCGACAGCGCGCCGCAGGCGGCGGGCGAGCGTCTGGCGCAGCTGTTGCGCTGAGCGACTCGATGCAGTTCCAGATCATTCCCGTCACCCCCTTTCAGCAGAACTGCTCGCTGCTGTGGGACGCGCACGGTGAGGCCGCGCTCGTCGACCCGGGCGGGGACCTGCCGCGCGTGCTCGGGGAACTCGACCGGCGGGGGCTGAGGCTGACGCGGATTCTGCTCACCCACGGGCATGTCGATCACTGCGCCGCCACGGCGCAGCTGGTGCGTGAGCGGCCGGTGCCCATCGAGGGTCCCGCCCGTGCCGACCGTTTCTGGATCGAGGCGTTGCCGGCGGCCGCGGCCCAGTTCGGCATGCCGCCTGCCGAGCCGTTCGAGCCGGACCGCTGGCTGGAGGACGGCGATGTGGTCCGGGTGGGCGAGGAGACGCTCGAGGTGTTGCATTGTCCGGGCCACACGCCGGGTCACGTGGTCTTCTTCCATCGCGCTCTGCGCTGCGCGTGGGTCGGCGATGTGCTGTTCGCCGGTTCCATCGGCCGCACGGACTTCCCGCTCGGGGAGCACGCGGCGCTCATCCGCTCGATCCGCGAGCGGCTCTTTCCGCTCGGTGATGACGTGCGGTTCGTGCCCGGACACGGTCCGATGTCCACCTTCGGGGCCGAGCGGCGCGCCAACCCCTTCGTCGCCGACCGCCTGTTCGCCGCCGCGCCGCGCTGAGGGTTTCTGGGGGCGGGGCAGGAGGATTTCGACTCGCCCGGCGTCTGTGCTCAAGTAGGGCGGTAGAATTGGCCCGCAGGCTCGCCCGGGGGGTGGCCACCGCGCACTCATGCAGGAGTTTCACAACATGAACGAGAGCCCGCCGCCCTGGGCCCGGATGGTCCAGCGGATGATGGACTGGCGAATCGGCGTGGTGCCGGTGCCCGTGGGGGTGCTGCTGGCGGTGGCGCTGGTGTACTTCGTCGCGCACGGCAAGGTCGGCACGGGACTGCCGATGATGATCGGCGTGACGGTGCTGCTGTCGTTCCTGTGTGCGGCGATCGGCCAGGCGATCCCGGGACTGCGCATGGTGGGCGGAGCGGTGATCGTGGCGACGTTCCTGCCCTCGGCGCTCGTCTACTACCACCTGCTGCCCGAGCCCCTGGTGAGCGCCGTGAGCGCCTTCACCAAGGGATCCGATTACCTCTTCCTCTACATCGCCGCGGTGATCGTCGGCAGCGTCTTCGGCATGGACCGCAGCGTGCTGATCCGCGGATTCCTCAAGATCTTCGCGCCGCTCGCGGCCGGCACCGTCGCGGCGGTGCTCGTCGGGACCGCCGTGGGCGTTGCGCTGGGCCTGGGTGTGCACCATGCGCTCTTCTACGTCGTGCTGCCGGTGATGGCCGGTGGGGTCGGTGATGGCGCGGTGCCGCTGTCGCTCGGCTATGCCGGGGTGATTCACCAGAATTTCGGCAGCCAGTTCGCGCTGATCCTCCCGCCGGTGATGATCGGGAGCTTCTTTGCGATCCTGCTCGCCGGCGGACTGAACCTGCTCGGCAAGCGCCGCCCGGCCCTGAGTGGCGGTGGACGGCTGCAGCCGGGGGCCGAGGACGATACGTTCCTGCGCCGGGACGTGCCGCCGCCGAACCTGGACGTGCTGAGCATCGCCACCGGTGGCTTCACGGCCGTCACGCTGTATCTGGTCGGCGAGCTGGCCTATCAGGCCTGGAAGCTGCCCGCACCGGTGGTGATGCTGGTGCTGGCCGTGGCCATGAAGCTCGGCTGGGCGGTGACCCGGCGGCTCGAGCTCGGGGCCGATGCGATCTTCCAGATGTTCGCCAAGGTGGGTACCTATCCGCTGCTGTTCATGGTCGGGGTGGCCTGGACGCCCTGGCGCAGCCTGCTGTCGGCATTCGATCCGGCCAATCTGATCACGATTGCCGCCACGGTGGTGACGCTGGTCGCGGTGGGCTTCTGGGTCGGGCGCAAGGTCAACCTCTATCCGATCGAGGCGGCCATCGTGAATGCCACCCATGCGGGGCAGGGCGGCACCGGCGGGGTGGCGATCCTCACGGCCGCCGAGCGCATGGAGCTGATGCCGTTCGCCCAGATCGCCATCCGCATCGGCGGGGCCATCGTGGTGACACTGGCGCTCTTGGCCTTCGCGCGGCTGGGTTGAGCTGCGCCGCTGTGCTAGCGTAATGCGTTGCAGGCGGTCATCCGGGTCATCGTTACAAGCATGAGTCTGCCCCCCGAGAAAATCGAGTTCATCGCCGGCAACGAGCTGGCGCGGCGCTTTTCCGCGCCGCTGCGCAGTTACTTCATGCGCCGCGTGCGGGACCGGGACAATGCGGAGGATCTGACCCAGGAAGTGCTGCTGCGGGTGATTCGCGCCGGGGAGTCCGAGGCGATTCAACGGCCGGAGAGCTACGTTTTCAAGGTTGCGGCCAATCTGCTGAAGGATCTGCGCCGCAGCGCCGCACGCCGCGCGAGCGTGATGGGCGCGGCTGTCGAGGAAGGGGAGGAGAACACCCCCGAGGGGCTCATCGATGAGCGCTCGCCCGAGCGGGTCATGCTCGGGGAGGCCAGTCTGGCGCAGGTCTTGCAGGCTCTGGGTGAGCTGAACGAGCTCACCCGCAACGTGTTCGTCCTTTTTCGCCTCGAAAACATGAAGCAGAAGGATATCGCCGTCCTGTTCGGCATTGCGCAAAGCACCGTCGAGAAGCACGTGATGCGCGCGATGCTCCATCTTGCTGCACGGTGTGGCGGCCAGTGAATACGCCCGCGGCCCCCATTGCCACGCGCAGTCTCGAGCAGGCGGTCGCCTGGCGGGTCCGGCTGACCGACTCGCCAGACCTGTACCGCGCGGACTTCGGGGCGTGGCTCGAGGAGCACCCGGACAACGAGCGCGCCTGGCGGGCGGTGCAGGACCCGTGGATGCTGCTCGGGGAGCAGGCGACCTCGCCCGGCGTCGTGCGGCTGCGTCGCACGGCGCTGGCGCACGCCCACAGCGCGATGCGCAGCAACTGGCTGCGCGCGAAGCTGCGCCGGCCGCCGGTGCGTCTGGCGGCCGCCGCGGCCGCCGTGCTCGTCCTCACGGCCGGGGCGCTGTGGTGGCAGTTGCGCCCGCTGGTGTACACGACCGGTCCGGGCGAGCAGCGCTCGGTGCGCCTCGCGGACGGCTCGCGCGTGATGCTCGATGCGAGCAGCGAAGTGACCGTGCGCTACACCGCCGATGCGCGTCAGCTCGCCCTCGTCCGGGGCCAGGCCCGCTTCGACGTCGCGCATAATCCCCTGCGCCCCTTCACTGTCACGGCCGATGGCCACAAGGTCGTCGCGACCGGGACGGCCTTCGACGTCAATCTCATCGGCTCGGAGCTGCAGGTGACGCTGCTGCGAGGGCACGTGGTCATCCTGCCGGCCGGTGCCTCGGTGCGGCCGTTCGTCCCGGTCGGCGTCCCCGGGGTCAGTCCCCGGCTGGTCGACGTGGCGGTGACCGGTATTCCGCCCGACTGGCAGCGCATCGCGCTCGATCCGGGTGAGCAGCTGGTGCTCGCCGGGCATGCCCCGCCGCGCGTCAGCCGGGTGGATGTGCGGCGCGTGACGGCCTGGCAGCGCGGCCAGCTGGTCTTCCGCAACGAGACGCTGGCCAAGGTTCTCACGCGCATCGACCGGTACATCCCCGAGCCGATCATCGCCGGCGATGCGTACACCGCACAGATGCGCATCAGCGGGGTCTACCAGGAAGGCGATGCGGGCGGGTTCGTCAGCACACTCGTCAATTACCTGCCCGTGCAGGCCCACGCGCTCGGCGATGGGCGCGTGGTGCTCACTGCCCGACCCGCCCCCGCGGGCCCGGCGGCTCTCGCGCCGCACTAAAATCACCGCGTCCGGCACGGCCGGATGTTGTTTTTTTACCAAGACAGCGGCGAACAGGAGGATTCTCCGCGCCGCGGCGTCTATCTCTCCTGACGGCCTGAAACCACAGGCCGTTTTGCGATGCGCAATCACTTTCGGGGGGGACGCTCATGCTCAAGTCCGTTTCATCGCCTGCCGTGCAGCACGCCGGCACCCGTCGCACGCCGCTCGCGCGGGCCGTGTTCGCGACGGTGGCCGGCCTCATGGCCACTGCCGCCGCCGCTCACGGCCGGCTGTTTCACTTCGAGATCAACCACCAGCCGCTGTCCGAGGCGCTGCAGACGTACGCACAGATCTGCGGCAAGGACGTGATTTTCACCCAGTCGGTCGTCGCCGGCTCGCACGATGCCTCCCTGGTCGGCGATTACACGGCCCAGGATGCACTGAGCCACCTGCTGCAGGGCACGGCGCTCACGGTCAAGCGCTCACCCTCCGGCGCACTGATGATCCTCAAGCGCGGTGAGCGCACCGCCGCGATCACCAGCGACCCGCCGGCCCCGACGGTCGCCGCGGCCGCCGGCGATCCGCCGGCCGGCGATCCCCCGGCCAGCGACCCGCCGCTCGCCGCTGCAGCGAGCCAGGCCGTGCCGCAGCCGGCCGCCGCGAGCGCGCCGCAGGGCAACCTCACCGAGGTCGTCGTGA
>JAKAZL010000004.1:0-77123 GCA_021815925.1 Pseudomonadota bacterium
GCCGGATCGCGTGCGAAGAACCGTCCGATGGTGGTGCCGAGGGTCAGAAGCACCAGTGCCACCGCGGTGGCGATGACGAGAAATATCAGAATCGGCAGGTAATTGTTCAGCATGCTTCCATCGCCTGGGCAAAGCCACGGAAAAAAGGAAGCCCCTCACGGCAGCCTCCCCTCCGCGGCTGCGCATTGTAGCAGCGCACGAAAACAATTTGGTGCCGACGGTCGGATTCGAACCGACACGCCTCGCGGCGCTAGCCCCTCAAGCTAGTGTGTCTACCAATTCCACCACGTCGGCAACATCAATCAAACCAGTGCGGCGCTCCGCGCCCCCTCAGGGATTCGGCGGCGGAGCGCCCGGGCCCGAGGGCTTGGCGGCAGCGCCCTGCGGCGCGGCCGGCGCGGGCGCCTTCGCGCTCGCGCCCTGGGTCTGGCCGGCCAGATCCAGGATCGTCTTCTGACGCTCCGGCGCGCGCGTGCTGAGATAAGTCAGCGCGACGCTGTTGAGCATGAAGATGGCCGCGAAGATCGCCGTGGCGCGCGAGAGCGCCGTCGTGGCCCCGCGCGCACCGAACACCGTGCCCGATGCCCCCGCGCCGAAGCCCGCGCCCGCATCGGCGCCCTGTCCGTGCTGCAGCATCACCAGGATGACGATGCACGCCCCGGCGATGAGCTGAATAATCACAAGTACGTCATGCAGCATAATTAAAACCGCTTAGCGCGATCCGCACGCGGCCAGGATCGCGAGAAATTCCTCCGCATTGAGCGACGCGCCGCCGATCAGGCCGCCGTCGACATCGGGCTGTGCAAACAGCTCGGCCGCGTTGCTCGCCTTGACGCTGCCGCCGTAAAGCACGCGGGTCGCCACTGCCATTTTAGCATCCCGCTCGCCTATCCGCTCGCGAATGAACGCGTGCACCGCCTGCGCCTGCTCCGGGGTCGCCGTACGTCCGGTGCCGATCGCCCATATCGGCTCATAGGCGATGATCCCGGTCTGCAGAGCAGCAACCCCGCACAGGTCGATCACCGCATCCAGCTGGCGGGAGACGACCTCCTCGGTCCGGCCGTTCTCGCGGTCCGACAGGTGCTCTCCGACGCACAGGATCGGCACCAGCGACTTGGACTGGGCGGCTGCGAACTTGCGCGCCACCAACTGATCGTCCTCGTGATAGATCCAGCGCCGCTCCGAGTGGCCGACCAGCACGTGGCTGCAGCCGACGTCCTTGAGCATCCCGGCCGAGACTTCCCCGGTGAACGCCCCCTGGGCCTCGGCGCACACGCTCTGCGCGCCCAGGCCGATCGGCGTATCGCGCACCAGCCGGCCGACTTCCTGCAGATAGACGAACGGCGGGAAGACCAGGCATTCGGCCGCAGCACGGTCCGGGTGCCCACCGAGCAGCTCCTCGATCAGACGCGCGTTGTCGGCGCGCGTCCCGTGCATCTTCCAATTTCCGGCAACGATGGGGCGACGCATCCGCGGTTCCCGACCTCGAACGGGGGCGCGATCATAGCGGCGCGCCCCGCGCAGCGCAACGCGTCGAGCGCTCAGCCGGCCGCGCCGCGCACCACCTCGGCGAGCTCGGCCGCCGCCGCACGGGTCCGGCCCTCCTCCCGTCCCTCGACCATCACGCGGATCACAGGCTCGGTCCCCGAGGCGCGCAGCACCACCCGACCGTCGCTGCCCAGGCCCCGCTCGATGCGCCGCACCGCCTCGCACACCTCGGGAACCTGACTGGGGTCGAAGCGCTGGGCGACCTGCACGTTGAGCAGCACCTGCGGGAACTTGCGCATGGGCGCGGCCAGCTCCGCCAGCGTCCGCCCGCTCGCGCGCATGACCGCCAGCACCTGCAGCGCGCTCACCAGTCCGTCGCCGGTGGTGGTTTTGTCCAGGCAGAGAATATGTCCGGACGCCTCCCCGCCGAGCAAGCCGCCGCACTCGCGCAGCAGCGCGAGCACGTAGCGGTCGCCGACTGCGGCGCGGCGGAATTCGATGCCGCGCTCGCGCAGCGCCACCTCGAGTCCGAGATTGCTCATGACCGTGCCGACCACCGGCCCGGCGAGCTCACCGGCCTCCTGGCGCGCCCGCGCGATGATGTAAAGCAGCTGATCGCCATCGACGATGCGCCCGAGATGATCGACCAGCACGACCCGGTCGCCGTCCCCATCGAGCGCCACGCCCACGTGGGCGCGCACGCCGGGCACGGTGAGCTGCAGCAGCTCCGGATGCAGCGAGCCGCAGCCGTCATTGATGTTGCGCCCGTTCGGCGAGCAGCCGATCGGCACGATCTCCGCACCGAGGTCGGCCAGGATCCGCGGACCGACCTTGTAGGCCGCCCCGTTGGCGCAGTCGATGACGATCTTCAGGCCCGCCAGATCAACGCCCGGGGGCAGTGTGGAGGCGCAGAAGTCCTGATAGTGGGTGCGCGAGCGGTCGACGCGCATGGCGCGACCGAGACTGCGTGAGGAGCGGGTGAGCACGGGGCTGTCGAGCTCGGCCTCGATGCGCCCCTCGAGCTCATCGGAGAGCTTGCCGCCCTCGCCGTCGAAGAACTTGATGCCGTTGTCGTCGTACGGGTTGTGCGAGGCGCTGATCACCACCCCGAAGTCGCACTCGAAGCGCCGCGTCATGTACGCAATGCCGGGCGTCGGCAGCGGCCCGATCAGCATCACGTTCACCCCGGAGGCGACGAAGCCGGCCTCGAGCGCCGATTCGAACATGTAGCCCGAGACACGGGTGTCCTTGCCGATCAGTACTGTCCCGCCCTCCGGAGCAAGCACCTGACCGGCGGCGCTCGCCAGGCGCAGCGCAAAATCCACCGTCATGGGGTGCTCGCCCACGCGGCCTCTGACACCATCGGTTCCGAAGTATTTTCTGCTCACTCGCCCGACCTCGCCCGTGGGGAATCACCGCCGTGCATTATCGGTCATCGCCTCGCCAGCGGGCCACCGGCCCGCGACTCAGGTGTGACCGGCGTCCCCGGAGGACGCGGCGGAGCCCGCCGCGGACGGGCTTACGGGCCGGGAGCAGGCGGCTCGCTGCCCGCCACTGCCGGCGGCCGCCGGAACGAGGATCCGATCTGCGGCAAGGGTTTCGGCGTAACGCGCCGGCCGATGACCGGCGACCAACGCGCCGTGAAGGCATTGATGATCGCGCCGATCACCAACGGAAAGTTGTGATCGTCGAAATGCTCCACGTTGAGCACGCTGAGGTACGTAAGGATGCCGGTCGAATGCATGAACACGGCCGCGAGCTGCGGGCCGGGCATCAGTCCGGGAAGCGTCTGCTTGCTCTTCAGCAGCGCCGGGACCGCCATCAACAGCGGCGAGACCACCGCGTGCGCGACGGCGATACTCCAGCCGTGCGGGTTCTTGCTGTTGCCGACGGTCGGCATCGCATAGACGACGAGGCGCACATCCGGCCACGGCGACCCGTGTGTCGCGTAGTGATCGCGTGCCAGAGCGGCCACCAGAGCGTCAGACAGGCGCTTGGCCATCGAGGCGTCATGGCAGACCACCATGACCTGCACGGACATGGGCTCGGCGTTCGCCGCGCGACTGGCCCCGATTCCCATGCCGAGGAACAGCAGTGCAAACACACTCAGGCAGGCACGCATAAATCGCTCCGCTGCGCCGAAGGTCGGGTCGCGATTGTAGTCCGATGCAGCCCGGCCCGGTCCGCGGCTCGCCCGCGCGGGCGCGCCGCGCGGATTTCCACGCCGATCAGCCCCGGGCCGCCGCCGCGAGCACCTTCAGCGCATCCACCGTCGCGGCGACATCGTGCACTCTGAGGATTTCGGCTCCGTTCTGCGCCGCGATCAGCGCCGCAGCGACGCTGCCGTGCAGGCGCTCCCCGGCCGCCTTGCCGGTGAGCGCACCGATCATCGATTTACGGGACAGCCCGGCGAGCACAGGCCGGCCCTCCGCGCGAACGCGGTGCAGGTGACGCAGCAGCGTCAGGTTGTGCTCGAGCGTCTTGCCGAACCCGAAGCCCGGATCCAGCACGATGCGCTCATCGGGGATGCCTGCGGCGCGGCAGGCCGTGACGCGCTCGCCGAGAAACGCGCGCACCTCACGCACGACGTCCTCGTAGTGCGGGGCATGCTGCATGGTGCGCGGCTCGCCCTGCATGTGCATCAGGCACACTGCGCAACCGGATTCGGCCGCCGCTTCGAGCGCCCCCGGGGCGCGCAGCGCGTAGACATCGTTGATCAGATCCGCCCCTGCAGCGGCGGCCGCGCGTATCACCTCGGGCTTGCTGGTATCGACGGACAGGATCGCGCGGGTGCGGGGCCGCAGCCGCTCGAGCAGCGGCAGTACGCGCCGCAGCTCCTCCGCGGCGCTCACCGGCGCGGCGCCCGGCCGGGTCGACTCCCCGCCGAGATCGATGAGCGCGGCCCCTTCGGCCTCGATCTGGAGCGCCCGCGCGAGCGCTTGGTCGGGATCGAGATAGCGGCCGCCGTCAGAGAAGGAGTCCGGGGTGAGGTTGAGCACACCCATCACCACCGGGGAATCGAGGGCGAGCGTCCGCTCGCCACAGCGCAGCTGCGCGCTCACCGCATCGTGCCCGCCCGCGGCCGCTGCGCAGCGCCCGGCTCAGCCCGCGGGCGAGCCGAGCGGCGCGCCCGGCAGCGGACCCGGTGGCATCGGCGGGCGGTGCGAGAGGGAGTCATCCCAGCCGCTCGGGGGCTTCGGCGGGCGGCCCGCCATGATGTCCTTGAGCTGATCTTCCTCGATGGTCTCGTACTTGATCAGCGCCTCGGCCATCGCGTGCAGCTTCTCGATCGAGGCGGTGAGAATGTCCCGCGCCCGCTGGTAGTTGCTCTCGATCAGCCGCCGCACCTCCTCGTCGATGGCGTGCGCGGTGACGTCCGAGACCTGCTTGTGCTGCGTGACGCTGCGGCCGAGGAACACCTCGCCGGAATCTTCCGTGTAGGTGAGCGGCCCGAGCTTGTCGGACAGGCCCCACTTGGTGACCATGTTGCGCGCCACCTCGGTGGCCCGCTCGATGTCGTTCGAGGCCCCGGTGGTGACGGCCTCGGGCCCGAAAATCAGCTCCTCGGCCACCCGTCCGCCGAACAGCGTCGCGATGGAGCTCTCCAGGCGGCGCTTGGACATGCTGTAGCGGTCCTGCTCAGGCAGGAACTGGGTGAGCCCGAGCGCCCGTCCGCGCGGGATGATGGTCACCTTGTAGACCGGGTCGTGCTCCGGGACCGACATGCCGACGATTGCATGGCCGGCCTCATGGTAGGCCGTCATGCGCTTCTCGTCCTCGGTCATGACCATCGAGCGCCGCTCGGCGCCCATCATGATCTTGTCCTTGGCGCGCTCGAACTCCTCCATGCCCACCATGCGCTTGTTGGCGCGCGCGGCGAACAGCGCGGCCTCATTGACCAGATTCGCCAGATCGGCCCCGGAGAATCCGGGCGTGCCGCGCGCGATGAGCGCCGGCTTGACGTCATCGCCGAGCGGTACACGGCGCATGTGCACGCGCAGGATCTGCTCGCGGCCGCGCACGTCGGGCAGCGGCACGACCACCTGGCGGTCGAAGCGGCCCGGCCGCAGCAGCGCCGGGTCGAGCACGTCGGGACGGTTGGTCGCGGCGATGACGATGATGCCTTCGTTGCCCTCGAAGCCGTCCATCTCCACCAGCAGCTGGTTCAGCGTCTGCTCGCGCTCGTCGTGACCGCCGCCGAGACCGGCGCCGCGGTGCCGGCCGACCGCGTCGATCTCGTCGATGAAGATGATGCACGGGGCATGCTTCTTCGCCTGCTCGAACATGTCGCGCACGCGCGAGGCGCCGACACCGACGAACATCTCGACGAAGTCCGAGCCGGAGATGGTGAAGAACGGCACCTTCGCCTCGCCGGCGATCGCGCGCGCGAGCAGCGTCTTGCCGGTGCCGGGCGAGCCGACCATGAGCACGCCCTTGGGAATCTTGCCGCCGAGCTTCTGGAACTTGCCCGGGTCTTTCAGGAAATCGACGATTTCCCCGACCTCCTGCTTGGCCTCATCGACCCCGGCCACATCGGCAAAGGTGACGCTGACCTGATCCTCCCCGAGCAGGCGCGCCCGGCTCTTGCCGAAGGACATCGCGCCCCGCCCCCCGGAGGCGCCCTGCATCTGGCGCAGCATGTAGGCGAACACGATGATCAGCACCAGCACCGGCAGCAGCTGGATCAGCACCTGCTCGAGGATGCCCTCGCCCTTGGGCGGCTTGCCGGAGATGTCGACGTTGTACTTCTCGAGCGTGCCGATCAGTGCCGTGTAGTCGGTCTCGGGATTGAACGTCTTGAACTGCCTATGGTTCTTCAGAACGCCATAGAGCATGGTTCCCTGGAAGGTCACCGTGGAGACCTGGTTGGTCTGCACGTCCTTCAGGAACGTCGAGTACGTCAGGGGCTGGGGCTCGTTCGTGCTCGGCATGTAGCGGCTGAAAACCGCCAGCAGAATCACGACGATGATTACCCAGAGAATGATGTTCTTGGTCAGATCGTTCATCACGGTTGCACGCTACACCAAGCGGAAGTCCTTAGCCAGCAGGTAGACCTCAGGGCTGCGCGCACGCGAAGCGGAGGGTTTGACCAGCCTCACCCGCTCGAAGCGGCTGCGGGCCTCGCGCACCAGGGCCTCGAAGCCGGCACCCTGAAACACCTTGATCAGGGCGCCACCGCCATCCTTCAAGACCCGGCCGGCCATATCAAGCGCGAGCTCGGCCAGATACATCGCGCGCGGCTGATCGACCGCGTCGATACCGCTCATGGCCGGCGCCATGTCCGAGAGCACCCAGTCGACCTGCCGCCCGGGCAGCAGCGCGAGAATGCGCTCGAAAACTTCCGTCTCGCGAAAGTCCCCCTGGACGAACTCCACGCCCTCGAGAGGCTCCATCGGCAAGATGTCCGTGGCGACCACTCGGCCGGAACGGGCCAGCCGGCGCCGCGCATACTGACTCCAGGCCCCGGGCGCAGCCCCCAGATCGAGACAGATCGACCCGGATCTCAGCATTTTCTCGCGTTGATCCAGCTCTTCGAGCTTGAACACCGCCCGGGAGCGCCAGCCCTCGGCCTGCGCCCGCTTCACGTAGGGGTCGGAAAAATGCTCCTGCAGCCACCGACTGCTGCTTTTGGACCGCTTCGCCATGTGAGTCTGTACAATCCCCGCGATGTCCCCTGAATTGACCCTCACCGAGCGCCAGCGCCGGCACCTGCGCGGACTGGCGCACGCGCTGAAGCCCGTGGTCCGCCTGGGCAACGCCGGCCTCACCGAGGCGGTCGCCCTGGAGACCGACCGGGCCCTCACCGATCACGAGCTGATCAAGGTCAAGGGGCCGGGCGGCGATCGCGAGGCCCGCGACACGCTGTTCACGGAACTGGCCCGGCGCACCGGCAGCGCGCTCGTGCAGCGCATCGGCAACGTCGCGGCGCTGTACCGGCCGCGGCCCGACGTGCCGCGCATCGTGATTCCGGGGGAGGCGCCGCCTACGCGAAGCGCACCCCCACGATCTCCAGGGAGCGCACGCCACCGGGAGCGGTGACGTCGACGACGTCCCCTTCGGACTTGCCGACCAGGGCGCGGGCGATCGGCGAGGTGATGGAGATGCGCCCGGCGCCGATATCGGCCTCGTCCTCCCCGACGACCTGGTAAACGAGCCGGTTGCCCTCCTCGTCCTCCAGCTCGACGAACGCGCCGAACACCACCCGACCGTTGTTCGGCAGCGTGCTCGGATCGATCACCTCGGCATTGGAGAGCTTCGCCTCGATCTCGCGGATCCGTCCCTCGATGAAACTCTGCTGCTCGCGCGCGGCGTGGTATTCGGCGTTCTCGGACAGATCACCGTGACTGCGCGCCTCGGCGATCGCCTTGATCACCGCGGGGCGTGCCTCGCTCTTCAAACGCTTCAGCTCCGCGCGCAGCGCCTCGGCGCCGCGCTGCGTCATGGGAGTGCGCTTCATAGGTTGATGGCTTCCTGATGCAGATCCTGCAGCCGATTCACCTCGACCTCATCGAGATGATCGAGCGCCTCGCAGGTGGCGAGGCCTGCCGCCAGCGTGGTGTAGTACGTTACGCGCCGATGCACCGCCTCGCGACGGATGGAGTTGGACTCGAGGATGGCGAGCTTGCCCTCGGTGGTGTTGACGATCAGATCGATCTCGTCGTTCTTGATCATGTCGACGACGTGCGGCCGCCCTTCGTGCACCTTGTTGACGCGCCGGCACTCCAGGCCCGCCTCGGCGAGCGCCCGCGCCGTACCCTCGGTGGCGAGCAGCGAGAATCCCCGCTCGATCAGGCGCCGGCCGAGCTGCACCGCACCGGGCTTGTCGCGATCGCGCACGCTGATGAAGCAGACCCCCTGGCGCGGCAGGGTCACCCCTGAGGCGCTCTGCGCCTTGGCGTAGGCCTCCCCGAAGGTCCGTCCGGTTCCCATCACCTCTCCGGTCGACTTCATCTCCGGGCCGAGAATGGGGTCGGCTTCCGGAAATTTCACGAACGGAAACACCGCTTCCTTCACCGAATAGTAGCGCGGAGCGGGTTGCTCGCTGACCCCGAGCTCGCGCAGCCGCCGCCCGCTCATCACCCGCGCGGCAATCTTCGCCAGCGGCAGACCGGTGGCCTTGGAGACGAACGGCACGGTGCGCGAGGCGCGCGGATTGACCTCGAGCACGTAGATGATGCCGTTCTGGATGGCGAACTGGATGTTCATCAGACCGACCACCTTCAGCGCGGCGGCGAGCTTGCGGGTCTGCTCGCGCAACTGCTCCTGCAGCGCCTCGCTCAGGCTGTTCGGCGGCAGGCTGCAGCCGGAATCCCCCGAGTGCACGCCCGCCTGCTCGACGTGCTCCATGATGCCGCCGATCAGCACCTGCTCGCCGTCGCAGACCGCATCGACGTCGACCTCGATGGCGACGTCGAGAAACCGATCGAGCAGCACCGGGCTGTCGTTGGAGACCTGCACGGCGTGATTCATGTAGCCGCGCAGATCGTCCTCGTTGAACACGATCTCCATCGCCCGTCCGCCGAGCACGTACGAGGGCCGCACCACGAGCGGGAAGCCGACCTCGCGCGCCAGCTGCACCGCCTGCTCCTCGGTGCGCGCCGTGGCGTTCGCCGGCTGACGCAGCCCAAGCTCACGCACCAGCGCCTGGAAGCGCTCGCGATCCTCGGCGACGTCGATCGACTCCGGCGAGGTGCCGATGATGGGCGCCCCGGCCTGCTCGAGCGCGCGGCACAGCTTCAGCGGCGTCTGTCCGCCGAACTGCACGATCACGCCCTCGGGCTTCTCCTTCTCCAGAACCTCGAGCACGTCCTCGAGCGTGAGCGGCTCGAAGTACAGCCGGTCCGAGGTGTCGTAATCGGTCGAGACGGTCTCCGGATTGCAGTTGACCATGATGGTCTCGAAGCCGTCTTCGCGCAGGCTCATCGCCGCATGCACGCAGCAGTAATCGAACTCGATCCCCTGGCCGATGCGGTTCGGACCGCCGCCGAGGATCATGATCTTGCGCCGTCCGCTCGGCTCGGCCTCGCACTCCTCCTCGTAGGTCGAGTACAGGTAGGCGGTCGAGGTCGAGAACTCCGCGGCGCAGGTGTCGACCCGCTTGTAGACCGGGCGCACGCCGAGGTCGTAGCGCTTGTGGCGCACGGCCTGCTCGGGCATCTCGATCAGTCGCGCCAGGCGCGCATCGGAGAAGCCCTTGCGCTTCAGCACGCGCAGCCGCGCGCCGGTGAGGGCCGCGAGCCCTTCGCTGGCCACCCGCCGCTCCTCGGCGATGAGGTCCTCGATCTGCGCCAGGAACCACGGGTCGATATGGGTGAGCTCCGCGACCCGCTCGAAGCTCCAGCCGGCGCGCAACGCATCGGCCAGGTACAGCAGCCGGTTCGGCCCCGGTGCGCGCAGCTCGTGGGTCAGCTTCCCGTCGCACTCCTCGCCGGGCGGCGGCAGCGCCTGGGAGGTGAGCCCGTCAAGACCGGTCTCGAGCGCGCGCAGCGCCTTCTGCAGCGACTCCTGGAAGGTCCGGCCGATCGCCATGACCTCGCCGACCGACTTCATCTGCGTCGTCAGCCGGTCGTTGGCCGCCGGGAACTTCTCGAACGTGAAGCGCGGAATCTTGGTCACGACGTAATCAATGGCCGGCTCGAACGAGGCCGGGGTCGCCCCACCGGTGATGTCGTTCTTCAGCTCATCGAGCGTGTAGCCCACGGCGAGCTTCGCGGCGATCTTGGCGATCGGAAAGCCGGTCGCCTTGGAGGCGAGCGCCGAGGAGCGCGACACGCGCGGATTCATCTCGATCACCAGCAGCCGACCGTCGTGCGGACTGACCGCGAACTGCACGTTCGAGCCGCCGGTATCGACGCCGATCTTGCGCAGCACCGCGATCGAGGCGTCGCGCATGCGCTGGTATTCCTTGTCGGTGAGCGTCAGTGCCGGCGCGACGGTGATCGAGTCTCCGGTATGCACGCCCATCGGATCGAGATTCTCGATCGAGCAGATGATGATGCAGTTGTCCTTGCTGTCGCGCACCACCTCCATCTCGAATTCCTTCCAGCCGATCACCGACTCCTCGAGCAGCACCTCGCCGGTCGGGGAGGCATCGAGGCCGCGGGCGACGATCGCCTCGAGTTCCTCGCGGTTGTAGGCGATACCGCCGCCGGAGCCCCCGAGGGTGAAGGAGGGACGGATGACGATCGGGTAGCCGATCTGCCCGGCAATCGTGAAGGCATCCTCGAGACTGCGGGCGATCAGCGAGTGCGGCGATTCCAGGCCGATCTCGGTCATGGCGTCGCGGAAGCGCTCGCGGTCCTCGGCCATGTCGATCGACTCGCGCTTCGCGCCGATCAGCTCGACGCCGAATTTCTCCAGCACGCCCTCGCGCACCAGATCGAGAGCGGTGTTGAGGGCGGTCTGGCCGCCCATGGTCGGCAGCAGCGCATCCGGCCGCTCCTTCTCGATGATGCGTGCCACCGTGCGCCAGTTGACCGGCTCGATGTAGATCGAATCGGCCATCTCCGGGTCGGTCATGATGGTCGCCGGGTTGGAGTTGACCAGGATCACCCGGAACCCCTCGCTGCGCAGCGCCTTGCAGGCCTGCGCGCCGGAGTAGTCGAACTCGCACGCCTGGCCGATCACGATCGGGCCGGCGCCAATGATCAGGATGCTCTTCAGGTCGCTGCGCTTGGGCACTGGGTCAGTCTCGACATCAACGGGAAACCGCCGGCTGGCGCGGCGGACTCTGGGTGGGCGCAGCCGCGGCGGGCCCCTGGCGCAGTTGCACCTGCAGGCGCCGCACCATCAGCTGCACGAACCGCTCGAACAGCGGCTTCACGTCGTGCGGCCCGGGGCTTGCCTCGGGATGGCCCTGGAAGCCGAACACCGGACGGTCCTGGAACGCGAGTCCCTGCAGCGAACCGTCGAACAGCGAGCGGTGCGTGGCGCGCACATTCGCCGGCAGCGTCGTCTCATCGACCGCGAAGCCGTGATTCTGGCTGGTGATCAGCACCCGGCCGGTCTCCAGGTCCTGCACCGGATGGTTCGCGCCGTGGTGACCGAACTTCATCTTCAGGGTGCGCGCCCCGCTGGCGAGCCCGAGGATCTGATGTCCGAGGCAGATGCCGAACACGGGCAGGTCGGTCTTGAGGAACTCGCGCGTCGCCTCGATGGCGTAGGTGCATGGCTCCGGATCGCCCGGGCCGTTGGAGAGGAACAGCCCGTCGGGGGCGAGCGCGAGGGCTTCCTCGGCGCTGGTCTCGGCCGGCACCACGGTCATGCGGCAGCCGAAATCGGCGAGGAGGCGCAGGATGTTGCGTTTGATCCCGAAATCGTAGGCGACGACGTGCAGGCGCTGATGCGAGCGCAGCGTGCGCGCGCTCTCCGGCCAGACACTGCCCTCGTTCCACTGGAAGGCGCGCCGGACGCTGACCACCTTGGCCAGATCCATGCCCTTCAAGCCCGGGAACTTGCGTGCCGCGATCACCGCGGCGGCCGCGTCGGCCTTCTCGCCGGTCATGATGCAGCCGGCCTGGGCGCCCTGCTCGCGAAGAATGCGGGTCAGGCGGCGCGTGTCGATGCCGGCGATGGCGACGATGCGCCCGCGTTCGAGGAACGTCCCGAGCGACTCGCTGCCGCGCCAGTTGCTCCAGCGCGCCGGCAGATCACGCACCACGAGCCCGGCGCTGTAGATCTGAGCGGACTCGAGGTCCTCCGGCGTCGTGCCGGTGTTGCCGATGTGCGGACAGGTGAGCGTAACGATCTGGCGGGCGTAGGACGGGTCGGTGAGAATCTCCTGATAGCCCGTCATCGCGGTGTTGAACACAACCTCGCCCGTGGTGTTGCCTTTGGCACCAATCGACTGGCCGCGGAAGACGGTTCCATCCGCCAGGGCCAGGACTGCCGGTACGCTCACTTCGATGAATCCTCTCTTTTCAGGTTCGCTCTCGCGTCAGCCGGCCACCCCGATCGGCACGCCGCGCCGCACGGGTTTTTCGGTCCGTAACCTGCGGATATACAAAGCGGGAGGAGTTCCAAGTGAACATCCTCCCGCTTTGCGTGGACTAACCCGCACACGAATCGACTAACCCGCACGCGGATCGGGCGAAATTCTACGGTCGGTCGCCGCGAGTGTCCATGGAAAATTGGTCCGCTGCGGCGTCGCAAGCGAGGCAGGAATCTGCTGCAGGAAATTCTTTAAGTAATTGATTTTAAAACAGAAGATCGCGCATGCCATAACGACCCGGCGGCTGCTGCGCGAGCCAGAGCGCAGCGGTCAGAGCCCCTCGGGCAAACACGGCCCGGTCGGTCGCGCGATGCCCCAGGACGAGCTGCTCGCCGGCCCCGAGGAAGCGCACCTCGTGCTCCCCGACGACGTCACCGCCACGCAGCACGCCGAAGCCGATCTGGCCGGCCGGCCGCAGCCCGGTGCGCGCGGCAGCGGCCGCGGCGAGCGCCGCCTCGGCGTCGAGCCCACGACCCTCGCCGGCCGCCCGCCCCAGGGCGAGCGCGGTCCCGGACGGAGCGTCGCGCTTGAGCCGGTGGTGCGTCTCGAGGATCTCGATGTCGAATTCCTCCGGCAGCGCCCGCGCCGCGGAGCGCACCAGCTCCAGCAGCAGCGTGATGCCCAGACTGGTGTTCGGCGCCACCAGCAGCGCGATGTGGCGCGCGGCCTCCTCCAGCGGCCCCTCGAGCGTCGCCTCGAGGCCCGTGGTGCCGATCAGCAGCGGCGTGCCGGCGGCGCGGCAGGCCGCCAGATGCGCCGCGGCGGCGCGCGGATGGGAGAAATCGATCACGACATCCGCCGCCGCGAGCGCCGCCGGCAGATCGGCGCTCACCCGCACGCCGAGCGGTCCGCCACCGGCGAGCTCGCCGGCGTCGCGGCCGATCGCCGGGCTGGCGGCCGGGGCGATGGCCGCGGCGAGATCGAAGTCCGCGCGCTGCCGGAGGGCCTGCACCAGGGAGCCGCCCATGCGGCCGCTCACCCCGATGATTACCGCGCGAACGGCCATGGCGCCGGGTCAGACGCCGAAGAACCGCCGCACGCCATCGAAGAATCCCTTCTCCCGGGGCGAGTGGCGCGTATCGTCCTGCTTCAGCGACTCCTCGAGCTTGCGGATCAGCTCGCGCTGCTCGCCCGAGAGGTGCACCGGCGTCTCGACGACCACCCGGCAGAACAGGTCCCCGCGCGAGCCGCCGCGCACCGGCTTGACGCCCTTGTCGCGCAACCGGAAGACCCGACCCGACTGCGTCTCTGCCGGAATCTTCAGCGACACATTGCCATCGAGCGTGGGCACCTCCACCGTGCCACCGAGCGCGGCGGTGGCGAAGCTCACCGGCACCTCGCAGGAGAGATGCTCCCCGTCACGCTCGAAGATCGCGTGCTCGCGCACGTGCACCTCGACGTAGAGGTCCCCGGCCGGACCCCCATTGCGCCCGGCCTCGCCCTCCCCGCCGAGGCGGATCCGATCCCCGGTGTCGACGCCGGCGGGAATCTTCACCGACAGCTTGCGGGTGCGGCGCACGCGCCCCTGCCCGAGGCAGGTGTCGCAGGGATTGCGGATGAGGGTGCCGGTACCGCGGCACTTGGGGCAGGTCTGCTGCAGCTGGAAGAAGCCCTGCGAGATGCGCACCTGGCCATTGCCGCCGCAGGCATCGCAGGTCTGCGGCTTGCTGCCCTTGGCCGCGCCGCTGCCGTGACAGGTCTCGCATTCGACCAGCTTCGGCACCTCGATCTCCACCGTGTGGCCGAAGACGGCCTGATGCAGATCGAGCTCGAGCTCGTAGCGCAGGTCGGCGCCGCGGAAGACCTGCGAGTGACCGCCGCGACGCGCCGCGCCGAAGATGTCCCCGAAGACGTCGCCGAAGATATCGCTGAACGCATCCGCGGCGTTCCCGTGGCCGCGCGCGCCGGCCGCCGCCTCGAGCCCGGCATGGCCGTACTGATCGTACGCGGCGCGCTTCTGGGCGTCGGTGAGCACCTCGTAGGCCTCCTTGGCCTCCTTGAATCGATCCTCTGCCTCCGCGTCATCCGGATTGCGGTCCGGGTGATATTTCATCGCCAGGCGCCGGTAAGCCTTCTTGATGTCCGCCTCAGTGGCCGTCCTCGGTACGTCGAGGACCTTGTAATAGTCTTTTTTCATGCGCCTCGCGCAGCAATAGCGGGGTTCGCGACTCGCGAACCCCGCTCACTATACCGACTCGCTCGAAGGTCAGGTCAGGATGCCTTGCGGCCCTTGTCCTTGACCTCCTCGAACTCCGCATCAACGACGTCTTCCTTGCCGCCGCCCGCACCGGCGCCCGCAGCGCCCGGCTCGGGGCCCGCAGCCCCGGCAGGTCCCGCCTCACCGCCCGACCCGGCATAGGCCTTCTGGGCAATGCCGGCCGATGCCTGTGCGAGAGCCTCGGCCTTCTTCTCGATCACCTCGCGGTCATCGCCCTTCAGCGCGGTGCGCAGATCCGACACGGCCGACTCCACGCTCGCCCGCTCGCCCGCATCGACCTTGTCGCCAAGATCCTTCAGGCTGCGCTCGACGGCGTGCACCATCGCATCGGCCTTGTTGCGCGTCTCGACCAGCTCGCGGAAGCGCTTGTCCTCGGCCGCGTGCGCCTCGGCGTCGCGCACCATGCGCTTGATCTCGTCCTCGTTCAGGCCGCTCGAGGCCTTGATGACGATCTTCTGCTCGCGCCCGGTGGCCTTGTCCTTGGCGGACACGTTCAGAATGCCGTTGGCGTCGATGTCGAAGGACACCTCGATCTGCGGCATGCCGCGCGGGGCCGGCGGAATGTCCGTCAGGTCGAACTTGCCGAGCGACTTGTTGTCGGCCGCCCGGTCGCGCTCGCCCTGCAGGACGTGAATGGTCACCGCCGTCTGGCTGTCGTCGGCCGTGGAGAACACCTGCGAGGCCTTGGTCGGAATCGTGGTGTTCTTCTCGATCAGCTTGGTCATGATGCCGCCGAGCGTCTCGATGCCGAGCGACAGCGGCGTCACATCGAGCAGCAGCACGTCCTTGACCTCTCCGGCCAGGACGCCCGCCTGAATGGCCGCACCCACCGCCACCGCCTCATCGGGGTTGACGTCCTTGCGCGGCTCGCGGCCGAAGAAGTCCTTGACGTACTTCTGCACCATCGGCATGCGGGTCTGGCCGCCGACCAGAATGACCTCGGCGACGTCGCTGGCCGAGACGCCCGCATCCTTCATCGCGGTGCGGCACGGCGCAATGGTCTTCTGCACCAGGTCCTCGACCAGCGCCTCGAGCTTGGCGCGGGTGAGCTTGATGGCGAGGTGCTTCGGCCCGGAGGCATCCGCGGTGATGTACGGCAGGTTGATCTCGGTCTGTTGCGTGGAGGACAGCTCGATCTTGGCCTTCTCCGCAGCCTCCTTCAGACGCTGCATGGCCAGCGGGTCCTTGCGCACATCGACGCCGGACTCCTTCAGGAACTCCTCGGCGAGGAAATTGATGATGCGCAGGTCGAAGTCCTCGCCGCCGAGGAACGTGTCCCCGTTGGTCGAGAGCACTTCGAACTGGTGCTCACCGTCGATCTCGGCGATCTCGATGATCGAGATGTCGAACGTGCCGCCGCCGAGGTCGTACACGGCAATCTTGCGGTCCCCGCCCTGCTTGTCGAGTCCGTAGGCGAGGGAGGCCGCGGTCGGCTCGTTGATGATGCGCTTGACCTCCAGGCCCGCGATGCGCCCGGCGTCCTTGGTCGCCTGGCGCTGGGAATCGTTGAAGTACGCCGGCACCGTGATGACCGCTTCGGTGACCGGCTCGCCCAGGTAGTCCTCGGCGGTCTTCTTCATCTTCATCAGCACGCGCGCGGAAATCTCCGGCGGGGCCATCTTCTTGCCCTGCGCATCGACCCAGGCATCGCCATTGTCGGCGCGGGCGATCTTGTAGGGGACCATCTTCGCGTCGCGCTGCACCACCTCGTCCTCGAACTTCCGTCCGATGAGGCGCTTGATCGCAAACAGGGTGTTCTGCGGATTGGTGACCGCCTGGCGCTTGGCCGGCTGGCCGACCAGGACCTCGTTGTCCTTGGTGAAGGCGACGACCGACGGCGTCGTGCGATCGCCCTCGCTGTTCTCGATCACCCGGGGCTTGCCGCCCTCCATGATGGCCACGCACGAATTCGTGGTGCCGAGGTCGATGCCGATTACCTTTGCCATGATCTGCTCCGCCGAAATCAGTTGCTTATGGGTCCGCTGGGAGTCTTACTGGGGTTTGGGCCCGGCGATTCAAGGCCCGGGCGCGCCTTAACCTTGAGCCGGAGCCTTCGCGACGATCACCCGTGCCGGCCGCAGCAGCCGGCCATTGAGCTCGAAACCGGTCTGCACCACCTGCAGCACCGTGTCCGGCGCGGCGTCCGCGGACTCCTGCGCGAGCATCGCCTCGTGGC
This sequence comes from Pseudomonadota bacterium, assembly GCA_021815925.1. Lineage (GTDB taxonomy): Bacteria > Pseudomonadota > Gammaproteobacteria > Steroidobacterales > Steroidobacteraceae > 13-2-20CM-66-19. Next base: position 16,873 of record JAKAZL010000004.1, read on the forward strand.
GGGCCGGATCGAACGGCTCACCGAGCGGACGGATCGGGGTCACGCCGAGCCTCTCCAGCGCCCGGGCGAGCAGCTTCAGGGTCGCCTCCTGGCCCTGCCGCAGGCTGTGCGCATCGATCTGCCCCTGGCTGGCGCTCTGCAGGGCGAGCTCCAGGCTGTCCTGCACGGGCAGCAGCTCGGCGGCGAATTTCTCCAGCCCGTAGCGGTTGGCCGCCTCGATGTCCCGCTGCGCGCGCTTGCGCACGTTGTCGAGCTCGGCCACGGCCCGCAGGTACTGCTCGCGATGCTCGCGGGCGCGCTGCTCGGCCTGCTCAAGTGCCTGCTGCAGAGCGGCCAGCTCCGCCGGCATGCCCGCCGTCCCGCCGTCGTCCGATCGGTCCGCGCCCTGCGCGCCGGCCTGTTCAGTGCTCATCCGCCGTCCTCGCTCTCGCCTTCTGGTCAAAAGATCGCCGACCGGCTCGCGCCGGGGCGCCGTCAAGCCGTCGGTGTGGGGATCAGCGCCGCGAATTCAAGGCGGCGCCGAGCAGTTTGGCGGTCATGTCCACGATCGGAATGACCCGCTCATAGGCCATGCGGGTGGGGCCGATGACCCCGAGCACCCCGAAGGCCGAACCCGGCTCCCCGTAGGGTGCCGTGATCACGCTGCAGTCATCGAGGATGCGGTAGCCCGATTCGTGCCCGATGAAGATCTGCACCCCCTCGGCGCGCAGGCTGTGGTCGAGCAGGTGCAGGAAATCGCGCTTCTCGTTGAATGCCTCGAACAGCCGCCGCAGCCGCTCCACGCTCGAGAGCTCCGCGACGCTCATCAGGTTGGTCTCGCCCTTGATGACGTATTCGAGCTCGGTGTCCTGCTCGCCCGCCTCGAACACATGCTGGGCGACGGCGATCGCATCGAGCATCACCTGGTTCATGTGCGCACGGGTCTCGCTCAGCTGGCGCAGGATCTCCTGACGCACCTCGGCGAGGGAGCGGCCGCGGATTTGCTCGTTCAGGAAATTCGCCGCACGCCGCAGCTCATCGGGCGAGAAATGCCGCTCGAGGTGGATGATGCGGTTCTGCACCTCGCGCTCCCCGTACACCAGCACGACGAGCACCCGGTTCTCCGAGAGCCCGACGAACTCGATCTGGGTGATCGAGGCCTGCGTCGGGCGCGGCAGGGTGACCACACCGGCGAGGCGCGTCAGACTCGAGAGCAGCTGCGAGACGGTGCTCACCAGGTCCTTGCCGCTCTCGCGCACCGCCTCGAACTGCCGCTCGATCTCGGCGGCGGCGGCGGCCTCGAGCGGCTGCACCTGCAGCAGCGAGTCGACGAAGAACCGGTAGCCCTTGTCGGTCGGCACGCGCCCGGCGGAGGTGTGCGGCGAGGCGACGAAGCCGAGCTCCTCCAGGTCCGCCATCACGTTGCGAATGGTGGCCGAGGACAGCTGCAGGCCCGACTCGCGCGACAGCGCGCGCGAGCCGACGGGCTGGCCGTCGCGGATGTAGCTCTCCACGAGCACGCGCAGCAGGTGCTGCGCGCGATCATTCAGTTGTTCGTCCCGGGTGTCTTGCGTCATAAGTGCGCGGCCAGCGCGCGCAATCGCCGCCCCCGCGCAGCCGCACACCTGAAACTATAGTCATGCGGCGCGAGCGTCAAGCAAGCGCGCGCCCGTCCTGCTACGATTTTCCGATGCTCCCTCCCCGCACCTGCGCACTGGTTGGCCGGTTCACCGATCCGCGGGTCGCCGAGTCGGCCCAGGCGGCGCTCGCGCACCTGAGCGCCCGGGGCGTGACCGTGCGGGTCGATGCCGCTGCGACGCTGGCGGCCTGTCCGGGCGCGAGCGGCGTGCCCGAAAGGGAGCTCGGCCACGGCGCCGACCTGATGATCGCGGTCGGCGGTGACGGCACGCTGCTCTATGCGGCCGGCCTGGTGGCGCGTCACGGCGTGCCGCTGCTCGGGATCAACCGCGGACGCCTCGGGTTTCTCACCGACGTCATGCCGCAGGACATCCCGGCCTGCCTCGATGCGGCGCTCGCCGGGCAGCTCGAGGCCGATGAGCGTCCGCTGCTGCTGGCGCGGCTGCACTGCCTCGACGGCACCCACCGCGAATGCCTGGCGCTGAACGATGTGGTGCTGCAGAAGCTCGCCACCGGCCGCATGCTGGACTTCGAGACCCGGGTGTCGGGCCGCTACGTCAATACCCATGCGGGCGACGGCGTCGTCGTGGCCAGCGCCACCGGCTCGACCGCCTACGCGCTGTCCTGCGGCGGACCGATCATCGAGCCGCAGCTGGACATCGTGGTGCTCGCCCCGATCTGCCCGCACACCCTGTCCGATCGCCCGATCGTGGTCTCGGGTCGCTCGGTGATCGAGATCCGCCTGCTCGAGCGACCCGACACGCGTGCCCAGGTGACCTGTGACGGCACGATCCTCGGCACGCTCGCCCCCGGGGAGCGCCTGGAGATCCTGCGCGCCCCCGAGCGCATCACGCTGCTGCACCCGCCCGGACACGATTACTTCCGGCTGCTGCGCTCGAAACTGCACTGGGGCCGCGGCGACACCGAGCGCTGAGCGCACCGCCCCACCCTCGATCCGCCATGCTCAATGCCCTGAAAATTCGCGATTTCGCGATCATCGAGGAACTCGAGCTCGCCCTGCACCCGGGACTGACGGTGCTCACCGGGGAGACCGGCGCGGGCAAGTCCATCCTGGTCGATGCGCTGCAACTGATCGCCGGCGGGCGCGCCGGCGCGGAGATGATCCGCCACGGCGCCGAGCGCGCCGACATCACCGCCACCTTCGACGTGCGCGCAGCTCCGCCGGAGCTGCGCGAGTGGCTCGAGGGCCAGGCGATCAGCGACGATGAGCTGATCGTGCGCCGCCTGCTGGCGGCCGACGGCCGCTCGCGCGCCTGGCTCAACGGTCAACCGGTGCCCGTGCAGCTGCTGCGCGAGGCGGGTGGCCTGCTCATCGACATTCACGGGCAGCACGAATTCCAGTCCCTCGCCCGCGCCACGCGCCAGCGGGAGTTGCTCGATGAGTACGGGGGGCTCGGCTCGCGCCTGGCGGAGGTCGGTGAGGCGTACGAACGCTGGCGTCAGCTGAGCGGTCAGGAGCGCGAGCTCGCCGAGGCAGCCCGTGACCGCGACGCGCGGCTCGATCTGCTGCGCCACCAGGTCGGGGAGTTCGCCGCCCTGAGACTCGAGCCCGGCGAGCTGGAGCGACTGACCGAGGAGCGCGCGCGCCTCGCCCACCGGGGCCGGCTCGCCGAGGCGGCTCAGGGGGCGCTCGCAGTGCTCTACCAGGATGAGACGCACAATGCCTACGGGGGCGTCGGCCGGGCGCTGCAGGCACTGCGCGGGGCCGTGGCCATCGACGCGCAGCTGCAGCCGATCATCGCATTGGCGCAGGAAGCCGAGGTGAACATCCGCGAGGCGGCCCGCGAGCTCGAGCGCTACGCCGAGGCGCTGGAGCTCGACACGGGCCGTCAGGACGCCGTCGAGAGCCGGCTCGCGGCCATCGAGGACCTCGCGCGCAAACACCGTGTGCCCCCGGGCGAGCTCGCCGTGCGCGAGGCGCAGCTCGGGGCGGACCTGGAGCGGCTCGAGCGTGCCGGGCTCGACCTTCAGACTCTCAGAGCCGAGCTCGGCGCGGCGCTCACACAGTATCGCCGGCGCGCCGCGGCGCTCTCGGCGGCGCGTGCGCAGGCGGCCGAGGCGCTCGGGACGGCCGTTAGCGCTCACATGCAAGCCCTGGGCATGGCCGGGGGACGCTTCGAGGCCGCCCTCAGCGCGCGGGGCGAGGAGCCTGCGCCGCACGGCGCCGACGATGTCGAATTCCGCGTCAGCGCCAATCCCGGTCAGCCCGTCCGAGCACTCGCAAAGGTCGCCTCGGGCGGGGAACTCTCACGCCTCTCGCTCGCGGTGCAGGTCGCCAGCAGTGCGCGCGAGACGCGCTGCATGGTGTTCGATGAAGTCGACTCCGGGATCGGCGGCGCGGTGGCCGAGATCGTCGGACGGGAGCTGCGCTCGCTCGGGCAGCGCGGCCAGGTACTGTGCGTGACGCACCTGCCGCAGGTCGCCTCGCAGGGCCATCACCATCTGCGCGTCGCGAAGTTCACCGCTGGCGGCGCCACGCACACGCGCCTCAGCGAGCTGTCCGAGGCGGAGCGCATCGAGGAGCTGGCGCGGATGCTCGGCGGGGTCGACGTCACCGCGACGGCTCGCGAGCATGCGCGCCAGATGCTGCGCGGACCTGAGCCGCCAGCCACGCCCGCGCGCCGCCCGAAAGGCGCCGCGCGGCGCCGCTGAGCAGCCGCTCAGTGGCCCGGCGTGCGCCGGCGGGGACAGGCCTCGCGGCGGCAGTGCCCGTAAAGAATGAGGGAGTGGTCGCGGATATCGAAGTGCAGTCGGTGCGCCACCGCGTTCTGGCGCGCCTCGATGCTCTCGTCGACGAACTCTTCGACGTGGCCGCAGTCAAGACACACGATATGATCGTGGTGTTCCCCCTGATTCAGCTCGAAAACGGCCATGCCGTCCTCGAAGTGATGCCGCGTGACCAGGCCGGCGGCCTCGAACTGGGTGAGCACCCGGTAGACGGTCGCGAGCCCGATGTCCTCGTGCGACTCGAGCAGGGTCCGGTAGATGTCCTCGGCCGAGAGGTGACGCAGCTCGCTGCCCGCGAGGATCTCGAGGATCTTCAGGCGCGGCAGCGTCACTTTCAGGCCGGCTTTGCGCAGGTCCTTGCCTTCCACGCGTCTCGAGCCTCCGGGTGTGGCCGCCGCGGACGATCAGGGCGGCCTTCGCACGATCAGGTATGATCCGCCCCCAATTATTGCCCATCGGACCGCCATGCGACCAGCTCACTTGATTTCCACCCTGCGAGCGACTGCGATGCTCGCCGCGCTCTCGACACTGCTGGCCGGCTGTGTCTACCGGATGGACATTCAGCAGGGCAATTATCTCGACGGACGCACCGTGAGCGAGCTGAAGGTGGGCATGACGCGCGTGCAGGTGCGCTACCTGCTCGGCACGCCCATGATCGCGGATGTCTTCGACACCAACCGCTGGGACTACGTCTATTATTTCAAGCGCGGCTACATCGAGCGGCCGATCCAGAGCCGCGTGACGGTGTTCTTCCACGACGGCAAGGTCAGCCGCTTCGCGCTGTACAACGTGCCGAAGGGCCAGCCGATCGCCCCGGGCCTGCTGCCCTCGCCGAAGAAATTCCCGCTGCTGTAACTCAGCGACGCGCACCAGCGAGCCGCGCGCGCCGGCGCGTGCGGGGGTCGGCGCGCAGCGGCCGATACAGCTCGATCCGATCCCCGTCGGCAGGCACCGCAGCGCGACTGCGCAGCTCGCCGAAAATCCCCACCGGAGCATCGTCCCAGGGCACCTGCGCCTCGGGGGCGGCGCACCGCGCCGCCGCGATGATCGCCGCGATGTCCGCATCGGCGGGCACGTCCAGCTGCCAGAGAAACGACCGCTCGGCCCCGGCGTAGGCCACCGTGCACCGCTTCGGCGAGCCGGCGCTCACGGCCCGGTGAGCTCCGCGGGCGGCGGGAGCGTGCGGCTGCGGACCACGAAGGCATCGACCAGCGAGCCGACCGTCTCGGCGAAGATGCGCTCGAACAGCACGGCCGAGAGCGAGCTCTTGAACTGGAAACGCAGCGCGAGCTCGACCAGCGTGCCGGCGCCGGCCGGCGTGAGGCGCCATTCCCCCTCGAGCGCGCTGAACGGCCCGCTGACCAGCCGCATGTGCACGCGCCGGTCGGGCTCGAGCGCATTGCGCGTGGTGAACTCTCCGTTGAATGGCCCGCGCCGCACACCGATGGTGGCAACGATCTCGCTGTCACTGCGCGAGAGCACCCGCGCATGGCTGCACCAGGGCAGGAACTGCGGGTAGCTGTCGATGTCGTTGATCAGCGCGAACAGGCGATTCGGCGGCAGGCTGACGAGCGCCGAGCGCTTGACTTCTCGCATGGGCGCCATTGTCCCAGGAACGGCCGCGCAAGGACAGCGCGAGACCGCCCGATCCACCCCGCGCGGCGCGCGCTACAATGCGCGCCCCGACCGACCGGCTCGCCCCGATGCCCCCCAAGGCCGACTCCTCGTCCCGACTGATCGCCGAGAACCGCAAGGCGCGCTTCGATTACTTCATCGAGCAGCGCTACGAGGCGGGACTCGTCCTGCAGGGCTGGGAGGTCAAGTCGCTGCGCGCCGGCCGCGCGCAGCTCGCCGAGGCGTACGTCTACCTGCGCGGCGCCGAGGCGTTCCTGATCGGCGCGCATCTGTCGCCGCTGCCCTCCGCCTCGAGCCACGTCATCGCCGACCCGGTACGCACCCGCAAGCTGCTGCTCAACCGCAGTGAGCTCAACGGTCTGATCGGGGCGGTCGAGCGGCGCGGCTACACCCTGGTGCCGCTCGAGCTGTACTGGAAGCACGGCCGCGCGAAGCTCGCCGTGGGCCTCGCCAAGGGCAAGAAGCAGCACGACAAGCGCGCCACTGAGAAGGACCGCGACTGGCAGCGCGACAAGGCCCGGCTGCTGCGCCGGGGGTGAGCCCGCCGCACAGGACGGGCCGCCCGGGCCGCCGGACGACGCCCCTTTCGCCCCGGAAAGCCGCGCAGGTGCGCGGCGGGCCGCCGTGGGGTATGCTGCAGCCTCTCTTCTGGGGGCGACCGGTTTCGACGTGGGTTGCGAACCTTCAGAGGCGTACCGAGGCGCAGTGCCCTCGTAAATCTCGCTGCAAATCCATAGTTGCCAACGACGACAACTTCGCTCTCGCCGCCTAACCGCGGCTGACCTCCGACCGGTCCGTGCCTGTGCGGCTGACTCGGGGGACGCGTTCACAGGATCGCGATACGGCGTGCGACGGGCCGGATCGTTAAGAGTCACCGTCCGCTGGCGCTTCGTCTTCCCTGCCCCTCGGGTAGCGCGGCGCGAGAACTAAAGAGCGGGCTACGTACGTAGAGTCTGAAGTCTAGGACTTGCGGACGGGGGTTCGATTCCCCCCGCCTCCACCACTTGACCAGTGCGTCCGATCCCGGCCGAGCTGCCGGGACCGGATGTGCGCCGAACCCGCGCGCGCACCGAGGCGCCCGGCGCAACCCTCGCCAGTGTGATCAAACGCAGCGGCGCGCAACCATCAACATCGGGCGTGCGATGCCACCGGCGCGCGCGGCTGCGGATGTTTCTCCGGGGCGACAAAATGCGCTAAGCTTCCGCGCGATCAGCGTGTTAGATGGCATGCGCGATCTGTCGTCAGGTAGCGACAACAGGCCGGTGTTATGCTGCGAGCCATCCACACGGGCGCTGCGGCGTCGAGTTCGAGGCCCTGCGAGAAATTGGTGTCCATAAAGAGCCGTATCACTCTCAGCGCGTTCCTGCTGCTTGCGCCTTTTGCCTGCGCCTCCGGCCTCGCCGCTTCGCATCCCCTGCCCACGGCAGCGGCTCCCCGGCCGTTCAGCTTCGCCACCGTCGAGCGGCTGGCGGCGCTGCGCGCCGAGCGGGCCTACCAGAGCACCTCGGCGCCCCTGCCGCAGGCGCTGCGCCAGCTGAACTACGCGCAGTACCACCAGATCCGCTTCCGCCCGGAAGATGAACTCTGGCGGGGCCGCGCGATGTTCAACGTCGCCTTCTACCACCGCGGCTTCGCCTTCACGCGCCGGGTCCACATCTTCACGGTCGCCGCCGGCGCGGTCCGCGAGCTGCGCTACGCGTCCTCGATGTTTGAATTCCCGCGCCCCTTCGAGCGCCTGCGTCTGCCGCCGAGCACCGGCTTCGCCGGTCTTGCGGTGCGCTATCCGCTCGAAACCCCGCAGCACCACACCACCGTGCTCGCCTTCCTCGGCGCCTCGTACTTCCGTCTGCTCGGGCGCAACCAGGAGCCCGGCGTGACCGCGCGCGGACTGGCGATCAACACCGCCACGACCGGCGGTGAGGTGATCCCGTACTTCACCGATTTCTGGCTGGTCGAGCCAGCTCCCGCGGCCACGACCCTGACCATCTACGCGCTGCTCGACGGCCCGGACCTCACCGGTGCGTATCGCTTCGAGGTGCGCCCCGGGGCGATCACTCAGGTGACCGTGAGCGCGGTGCTCTACCCCCGCGGGCGCATCGACAAGCTCGGCATCGCCCCACTCACCTCGATGTACCTGTACGGGTTGAACTCGGCGCGGCGGCGCTTCGAGAACTGGCGACCGCAGGTGCACGACAGCGACGGGCTGATGATGCACACCGGCAGCGGCGAGTGGCTGTGGCGTCCGCTGCAGAATCCGCCGCGCCTGCAGGTCAACCGCTACATGGACGACAATCCGCGCGGCTTCGGACTCATTCAGCGTGACCGGCGCTTCGCCGACTACCAGGACCCCGACGCCCGCTACGAGCAGCGGCCGAGCCTGTGGGTCGAGCCGCTCGGCAACTGGGGCTCGGGCGGGGTGGAGCTTGTCGAGATCCCCAGCCGCGAGGACATCGACTACAACGTCGATGCCTACTGGGTACCCAGCGCCCCGGTGCGCGGCGGCCAGCCGCTCGCCTTCTCCTACGTGCTGTCTGCCTACCTGCACTCCGGCGAGCGCTGGCCACCGGGGGGCAAGGCGGTGGCCACCCGCTTCGCGCCGCTGGTGCGCTCCGGACAGGCGGTGAGCGGCACGCGCCACGCATTGATCGACTTCGCCGGGGGAGATCTCGAGGGACTGCAGGCGAGCCAACCGGTACGGGCCGTGATCAATGCCGTCGGAGCACGCGTCCTGCAGGTGCGCACGCAACGGCTGCCCGAGAACGGACACTGGCGGGTGAGCTTCCTGGTGCAGCCGACCGGTACCCGGCCGGTGGACCTGCATTGCTACCTCGAGCTGTACGGCTCGGCGCTGACCGAGACATGGACGTATCAGTGGACCCCGGGATCGTGAAGCCGCCGCCGGACTGGCTGGCGCACCTGGCGCGACGGCGCCGCTCGGTATTTTTCACGCTGACGCTGCTCACCGCGGCGGCGGCCACCACCATGATGTGGGACATCCTCGCGGCCAACGGCCTGAACGTGCTCGACCGCGTGGGCCTCGCGGTGTTTTTCATCCTGTTCACCTGGATCGCCAGTTCCTTCTGGACGGCCGCGGCCGGCTGGGTGGTGCGGATGCGCGGCGCGGACAGCGCCCAGATCCACGAGCGCTGGCGCGCCGAGGCGCCGCTGCGCGGCCGCACGGCCGTGATCATGCCCATCTACAACGAGGACACCACACGCGTGGCGGCCGGACTGGAGGTGATCTGGTCCTCGCTCGCACGCCTGCCGGCGCAGGCCGCCTTCGACCTGTTCATCCTCTCCGACACGCGCAATCGCGAGATCGGCGCGGCCGAGGAGGCGGCCTGGCGCGACCTGGTGACCCGTCACGGCGCGCGCGGGCGCATCTTCTATCGCCGCCGGCCGGAGAACACCGCGCGCAAGGCCGGCAACATCGCCGATTTCATCAACAACTGGGGCGGCGCGTACGACTACGCCATCGTGCTGGACGCCGACAGCATCATGTCGGGCGAGACGATGCTCGAGCTGGCGCAGCTGATGGACGCCAACCCGCGCGCGGGCATCATCCAGGCGCTGCCGCTGCCGGCCGGCCGCGACACGCTGTTCGCGCGCCTGATCCAGTTCGCCGCGCGCCTGAGCAGCCCGATGCTCTCGAGCGGCCTGGCGTACTGGCAGCTCGGGGAAAGCAACTACTGGGGCCACAATGCGATCCTGCGCCTCGCGCCGTTTGCCGAGTTCTGCGCCCTGCCGCGCCTGCCGGGCTCTGCGCCGCTCGGCGGGGAGATCCTCAGCCACGACTTCGTCGAGGCGGCCTTCATGCGCCGCGCCGGCTTCGAGGTCTGGCTGTTGCCGATCGAGCACGGCAGCTGGGAGGAGATTCCCTCCAACGTCATTGATTACGCCGCGCGCGACCGGCGCTGGGCGCAGGGCAACATCCAGCATCTGGGGCTGCTGCGGGCGCGCGGACTGCACTGGCTGTCGCGGGTGCACCTGGTGGGCGGGGTGCTCTCCTACCTGACCTCGCCGCTGTGGCTGCTGATGCTCGCGCTGAGCTCGACCGTGGTCATCCTGCAGGCGCTGCATGGCCATCAGTATTTCCTGCCGGGCCAGCAGGGCATGTTTCCGCACTGGCCGCATTACCGCGACGGGGAGATCGCCGCGCTGCTGTCACTGACGGCCGTGGCGCTGTTCGGCCCCAAGACGCTCGCCGCGTGGCTCGCGATCCGCGACCCGGCGCTGCGCCAGCGATTCGGGGGCGCAGCGCGCATCGCGCTCAGCCTGCTGATCGAGCAGATCTTCAGCATCCTGCTCGCCCCGGCGATGATGCTCTTCCACACCGCCTTCGTGGTGAGCACGCTCGCCGGCAAGCCGGTCGTCTGGCACGCGCAGGAGCGCGGCGATCGCGGCATCGGGCTCGCCGAGGCGCTGCGCCGGCACGCCGGACACGTGTTGATCGGGCTGACCTGGGGGGCGCTCATCCTGGAGTTCGCGCCGCGCTACATCGGCTGGCTGCTGCCGGTCATCGCCGGCATGGTGCTGTCGGTGCCGCTGACGATGCTCACCAGCCGGGTGGCACCCGGGCAGTGGCTGCGCCGGCACCGCCTGCTGCTGACCCCGGAGGAAAGCGATCCACCGGCCGAGCTCGCGGCGCTGCAGAACCGCCTGGCGCAGTCGCCGGCGGCCGCCCCGCGACCGCCCGACCCGCACGCCGACCCGGCGGCCGCACGCGAGCTGCTGCGTGACCTGGAGGACCGGGTCCCGCCGCACGCCCCGCTGCCGATGAGGCCGCAGGCGCTGCACTATGCGCTCAGCCTGCGCGATGCGCTGCAGCGACGCAAGCACACGATCTGGTGACTACGCGGAGGACACGTTGATGCATCGACGCGGATTTTTGCGCGGTGGCGCAGCAAGCCTCGCCGCTGTTGCCCCCTGGCCCCTGGAGTTCACCCGCAAGAAGCGTCCGCAGGGGCCGACCCTTGGAGTCACCCACTTCGGTGCTGCGCAACCGTTCTCCTTCGCCTCGCTGAAGGCGCTGGCGCGCTCGCTGTCACTGAGCGTCTACAGCGAGCCGATCGCGCCCCTTCCCCCGGCGATCGCCAAGCTCTCCTGGGACCAGTGGGAATCGATCACCTACCAGCCGCAGCGCACGCTGTGGTATGAGGATGACCTGTTCTTCCGCATCCGCTTCGATCACCTCGGCTTCACGATGACCCGCGCGGTGCGCATGTATGCGCTCGAGCAGGGACTCGCCCGGCAGATCCTGTTCGACCCGAAGCTGTTCGATTACAGCCGCTCGGGGCTGAAACCGGCGGACATCCCGACGACGCTCGGCTTCTCCGGCTTCAACGTGCTCTTTCACACCAACTGGACGGACGACCGGGCGGTGTTCCAGGGCGCCTCGTACTTCCGGGCCGTCGACGGCACGGGACAGTACGGGATGTCCCAGCGCGGGCTGGCCATCAACACGGGCATGCCACAGCCGGAGGAGTTTCCGGACTTCGTCGCGTTCTATCTGGAGAAGCCGGCGCGCGAGTCGACACTGCTCACCGTCTACGCGCTGCTCGATTCCCCGAGCGTCGCCGGCGCCTACCGCTTCATCATCGACGTCGCCAGCACCCTGGTGATGGACGTGGATTTCACGCTCTACCCGCGGCGGCAGATCGCGCGGCTCGGCATCGCGCCGGGCACCAGCATGTACCTGGTCGGGCAGAACGACCACCGGGTCGCCGACGACTGGCGACCGCAGATCCACGATTCCGACGGCCTGCAGATGCACACCGGCGTCGGGGAGTGGATCTGGCGCCCGCTCACCAATCCGGGGACGCTGCGCGTGAACGCCTACCTGGACGACAATCCGCGCGGCTTCGGCCTGATGCAGCGCGATCAGCGGTTCGCCGACTATCAGGACGATGGCGTCTGGTACAACCGCCGACCCAGCTGCTGGGTGGCCCCGAAGGGCGCCTGGGGCAAGGGGGCGGTCATGCTGGTGGAGATTCCGACCAACGACGAGACGATGGACAACATCGTGGCGTTCTGGAATCCCGCCGGGGAGGTCGTGCCCGGTCGCGATTACACCTACGGCTATCGTCTCTACTGGTGCCAGGACAATCCCTTCAAGCCCCACCTGGCGCAGGTTGAGGCGACGCGCGACGGCATCGGCGGTATCGTCGGGCAGAAGCGCACCGAGTTCTCCTGGCGCTTCGTGGTCGATTTCGTCGGCGGCGACCTGCCCATGCTCGCCGCCGGCGATCAGGTGCAGGCCGTGGTGAGCGCCTCACAGGGGCATGTGCAGCTCGTCTCCGCCCGGCCGCTTGTGCCGCTCAAGGGCTGGCGGGCGATGTTCGACCTGGTGCCGGGCGCAGCGCAGCAGCAGATCGATCTGCGGCTGTACCTGGCGCTGAACGGCCAGGCACTCACCGAGACCTGGATGTATCAGTACACCCCGCCCTCACCCGCCGCGCAGCGCCAGTACCTTGAAGGCTAAGCGACGCGAGCGGCCACTGCGGCCTGGCGAGGCACGCCTCACCCGGCTCGGCGGGCGGACGGCACATGAGTAGCGAGCCCCTGGCCGCCGGCGACGTCTGGTCGCAATGGCTGCTGCACCGCCGCCACGCCGGCGATCCGCACTACGAGCAGGCCATGCGCGCGCTCGTCGATCGCTACATCGAGCGGGTGCTCGAGGGGGCGCAGCTCACCGCCGGCCAGAGCATCGCGGACGTCGGCACGGGCGAGGGGCTGCTCGCCCTGCGGGCCATCGAGCGCGCGGGCGGTGCGCTGCGGGTGTGGCTCACGGACATCTCAGCGCCGCTGCTCGAGCACGCGCGGGAGCAGGCGCTCGCGCGCGGGGTGGCCGACCGGTGCGCGTTCCTGCAGGCCCCCGCCGATCGGCTGGACGGCATCGCCGATGCATCGCTCGATGCGGTCTGCACCCGTTCGGTGCTCGCATACGTGCCCGACAAGGTGGCGGCGCTGCGCGAGTTTCACCGGGTGCTCAAGCCCGGGGGGCGCATCTCCCTCGCCGAGCCGGTGTTCCTCGATGAAGCCGTGGCCGCGCAGGCGATCCGCACCGTGATCGAGACCACCGCGCCTGCGGCACTGAATCCCATGATGCGTCTGCTGCACCGCTGGAAGGCGGCGCAGTATCCGGACACGGAGGAGAAGATCCGCGCCAGCGCGATCGCCAGCTATTCCGAGCGCGACCTGCCGCGCTTTGCGCAGGCGGCCGGTTTCGCCGATGTGCATCTGGAGCTGCACATCGACACCTACCCCTCGATCATGCGCTCCTGGGAGGTGTTCCTCGAGAGCGCTCCGCATCCGCTCGCCCCGCCGCTGAGCCGCATCATGGCCGAGCAGTTCAGCGTCGAGGAGCGCGAGCTGTTCGAGCGCACCATGCGCCCGGTCATCGAGGATCCCGGCGCGGTGAGCACCGAGCGCATGGCCTACCTGACTGCACGCCGGGCGCTCGCGTAACCCCTTACGGCCCCATGGCGCCGAGCAAACCCTCCTCCGAGGCCTGCGTGCGCAATCGCGATCCGATCCTCGCGGTGCTGCGGCGGCATTTTGCGGACCGGCGTCAGGTGCTCGAGGTCGGCAGCGGCACCGGACAGCACGCGGTGCACTTCGCCGCCGCGCTACCCGGGCTCACCTGGCAGACCTCCGAGCGGGCAGAGAACCTGCCCGGCATCCGTCAATGGATCGAGGAGTCCGGGCTCACGAACCTGCCGCCGCCGCTCACGCTCGATGTGACCGGCCGCTGGCCGCCCGCCCGGTACGATGCGCTGTTCACGGCCAATACGCTGCACATCATGGGCTGGCCGAGCGTGTGTGCGCTGTTCGCGGCGCTGCCCGGCGTGCTGAGCGCGGACGCCGTGCTCGCCGTGTACGGCCCGTTCAACTACGACGGGGCGTTCACGAGCGCGAGCAACGAGACGTTCGACGCCTGGCTGAAGCAGCGCTCGCCCGAGAGTGGCATCCGCGAATTCAGCGCCGTCGATGCGCTGGCGCGCCAGAGCGGGTTCGCCCTGCTCGAGGACTGCCCGATGCCCGCGAACAACCGCACGCTCATCTGGCGGCGCGCACCGCGCCCCTGAGCGGACTGCTCAGCCCGCGCGCACCAGCTCGGCGACCTGGCGTGCGAACCGCTCGGCCGCGCCGTCGGCAAATCCGAGAAACAGCGACGGCTCGGTCAGCTCGAGTTCGAGCACGAAGGGTGCACCGGTGGCGTCGCGCAGCAGATCGACCCGCGCGTAGAGCGGCGCCCGTCCGCCAAACCGCTCCGCGGCGAGTGCCGCCACGACTCGCTCGCCCACCGCGAGCTCGGCCGGCTGCGGCGTGCGGGCGGTGATGTGCTCGGGCGCGAACAGCGCCCGGGTGGGATCGGCGTTGCGCATCAGCAGCGGGCCCTTGCGGATGGCGTGGCTGAAGCGTCCGCCGAAGTAGAGCAGGGCCGTTTCCCCGCCGTGATCGACGTCCTGCAGATACGGCTGCAGGAGCACGCTGCGGCCGGCGGCGAGCAGCCCGGCGGCGTGCGCCTGCGCCTCGGTGAGCTGCTCGCGTCCCAGGCGGCGCGCCCCACGCGAGCCGGCCCCCACGGCCGGCTTGATGACGAACTCCGCGCACGACTGGGCAGCCAGGAATCGCTCGATCGCCGGGCGCGGCGTCTCGTCCGGCTCGATGAACGCACTCGCCACTGCCGGCAGCCCCTGCGCCGCGAGGTCACGCAGGTAATGCTTGTCCGTGTTCCACAGGACCAGCGAGTACGGGTTGTGCAGCCGCGTGAGGGATGCAACCTGAGCGAGCCAGCGGCGGAACTCGATCAGCCGGTCGGTGTAGTCCCAGGTCGAGCGCAGCAGCGCGAGGTCGTACTCCCCCCAGGACACCTGCGGGTCGTCCCAATCGACGATCTGCGGGTGCAGGCCCACGGCCTGGAGCGCCGCGACGAGCAGCGGCATGTCCTCGTCGAGTCCGCGCGCGGCGCGGGCACCGACGAGTGCGACGCGGCCAGCGCCGCCTTGCGAGCCGACCGGGCCGCTCATCGGCTGCGACCGTCGAGGGTGACCAGCGCGCCGTAGAGCTCGGGGCGCCGGTCGCGGAAGACGAACCAGTTGTCGCGCAGGGCGGTGGTGTGATCCAGATCGAACTCGGCGATCAGCACCGCATCGCCCTGCTCGGGTGCCTCGGCAATCTTGGCCCCGAGCGCATCGGTGATGAACGACGAGCCGTAAAAGCGCAGATACAGCCGCTCCGGGTCCTGCAGCGAGCGCTCGAGCCCGTAGCGGTTGGCCGCGATCAGCGGGGTCAGGTTGGCCGCCGCGTGGCCCTGCTGGGTCCGTTGCCAATGCGCCCGCGAGTCCACCGGCAGCGCCGGCGGCGGCTCGCTGCCGATGGCCGTCGGATAGAGCAGCAGCTCCGCCCCGCCGAGCACCATGGCGCGGGCCGCCTCGGGAAACCACTGGTCCCAGCAGATGCCGACGCCGATGCGCCCGAAGCGGGTCGGCCACACCTTGAAGCCGCTGTCCCCGGGGCTGAAGTAGTTCTTCTCCTGGTACCCCGGCCCGTTCGGAATGTGCGACTTGCGGTACACGCCGAGCACCGCGCCGTCGGCATCGATCATCGCCACGGAATTGAAGTACACCGGCCCGGCCCGCTCGAAGAAGCTGATCGGCAGCACGACGCCGAGCTCGCGCGCCACGGCACTGAAGCGGCGCACCGCGAGGTTCTCCTCCACGGGGCTCGCCAGGCGCAGGTGGCGGGCGTCCTGCTCGATGCAGAAATACGGCGTCTCGAACAGCTCCGGCAGCAGGATGACCTGCGCCCCGGCGGCGGCCGCCTCGCGCACCAGACTCTCGCCATGGAGGCGGTTCGCCTCGCCGTCCCAGCCGCAGGACATCTGCAGCGCCGCCACCTTCACCCTGCGGGGGGTCGCGCGCAGGTGCGCGGGTTGCTCAGCCACGGGCGCTCGCCTCCAGCAGCCGCCGCGCCGCGAGCGACTCATTGACCTGTTCAGTGATGCGCATGGCCGTATCGAGGGCCATCAGACCGTCCTCGCCGCTCACCCGCGGCGCTTTGCCGGTGCGGACCGACTCGAGAAAGGCCTCAATCTCGGCCTTGAGCGCATCGCCCTGCTCGAGACTCTGCTCCTCGATGCTCACCGGCAGCGCGCCGGCCTCGCCCGGGGGACGCTTGCGGATCAGGGTGAGGATTTTCTGCTGCAGGTCGAGCGACAGATAGGCATCGTCCTCGAACAGCCGCATCTTGCGCTCGGTCTTCAGGCTGACGCGGCTGGCCGTGGCGTTCACCACGCAGCCATTGGCGAAGCGGATGCGGGCATTGGCGATGTCGATGGCGTCGGAGAACACCGGCGTGCCGACCGCATCGATGGTCAGCACCGGCACCCCGACGATGGTCTGCACCAGATCGATGTCGTGGATCATCAGATCGAGCACCACGTTCACGTCGGTGCCCCGCTCCTTGTACGGTGCCAGCCGGTGGCATTCGACGAACCGCGGCGCGCGCAGGTACGGTTCGGCGGCGAGAATGGCCGAATTGAACCGCTCCAGGTGCCCGACCTGCAGGATCCGCCCGCGGCGCGCGGCGAGGTCGATCAGCTCGCGCGCCTCGCGCGGCGTCTCGGTGATCGGCTTCTCCACCAGGACATGCGCCCCGGCGAGCAGGAAGTCCCGGGCGATCGCGAAATGCGCCGGGGTCGGCGTGACGACGCTCACCGCCTCGACCTTGCCGAGCAGCTCGCGGTAGTCGGCCAGCGCGCGCGTACCGAGCTCGGCGGCCACCTGCTCGCGCGCCTCGGCGCGGGCATCGACCACCGCCTCGAGGCGGCACTGGGTGGACTGGGCGTATTTCTGGGCATGAAAGCGTCCCAGATAGCCGACGCCGATGACGGCTGCCTTGATCTGCTCCATGGGCGCCATTATGACCTGCCGCGCGCGCGCGCGCCGCGCCGATCCGCCGCGTGCGAGGCACTTTAGGACCGTCGCTGCAGCCCCGGATCGGCTACACTGGGGCCCAATGGTGGACTCAAGTTCCGCATCTTCCGCGGCCCCTGCGTGGGGGCCGCCGCGTCTGCGGCGCGAGCTGGCACTGCTCGGCGGCGCGCTCGGCTTCGGCTTGCTCATCGTCCCGCTGCTCATCTGGGTGGCGGGCCATGGCACGCTCGGCCCGTACACGCACGGCGACACCGGACCGGCCCTCGGCCCGCTGGCGCTGTACCAGGATTATTTCGCCGGCCTCGGCCAGGGCTGGGTCATGTACTGGCTCGTCGCCACCGGCCCCCTGGTCGTGCTCGTTGCCGCCAGGCTGTGGCTGGCGCTCGTGCGGCGCCTCCCGCACCGGTGACGGACTTGCCGGCTTGCGCCGCGCCCCCTAGCCTCTCACCAAGCCCTGTTGCTGATTCTGTGCCCCAAGGACTGCCGCGAGCTCTCTCACGATGACCCAATCCCTGCGTTCCCGTCTCGGCTGGCTGACCGCCCTCGCAGCCGTGATCGCCCTCGGCACCGCGGGCATGCTGCTGCTGCGTGCCCCCGCCAGTGCCTCGATTCTGCCCCCGGGCGCCCTCGCTCCGACGAGCGGCCAGCGCGCCATTGCGCGCAAAGTCGCGCGCATCCTGAACGAGTACCAGTACAGCCACCCGGATATCGATCCGCAGTTCTCGCAGCTGGTCTTCGACCGTTACCTGCACTTCCTCGACCCCGAGCACGACTACTTCCTCGCGAGCGACGTGCAGGGCTTCTCCACGACCTACCGCAATGATTTCGCGCAGCTGATCGAGGCCGGCAAGCTCGACCCGGCATTCCTCATTTTCCAGCGCTTCAAGCAGCTCAGCCAGGCGCACATCCGCTATGCGCTCAGCCTGCTCGCCGCGGAGCCGAAGTGGGACACCGACGCCAGCTACCACTTCGACCGCAAGCACGCCGCCTGGCCGACCGATGAGTCGCAGATGAACACGCTGTGGCTGAAGCGGGTGATGAATGAGGAGCTCTCGCTGCTGCTGGCGCACAAGACCTGGCCGCAGACCGTCGAGATCCTGCGCAAGCGCTATCAGGCCGAGCTGCACCGCATCACGCAGATCAGCTCCGAGGACGTCTTCGAGGACGTCATGAACGCGTATGCGCTCACCTACGACCCGCACACGAGCTATTTCTCGCCCATGAGCTCCGAGGAATACCGCATCGAGATGAGCCTGAACTACGAGGGCATCGGTGCCTCGCTGCAGATGGACGGCAATTACGTCTCCGTCGTCAACGTGATTCCCGGCGGCCCGGCGGCGGTGGCCGGCACGCTCAAGCCCAACGATCGCATCACTGGGGTCGGAGAGGGCAAGAAGGGTGCGATCACCGATGTGGTCGGCTGGCGCCTGAGCGACGTGGTGCAGCTGATCCGCGGCAAGGCCGGGACCACGGTGCGTCTGCAGATCCTGCCGGCCGGCGAGCACACCGGCGGCAAGGAAGAGGTGTTGAGCTTCGTGCGCAACAAGGTGACCCTGAAGGCCCAGGAAGCGCAGAGCAAGCTCGTCACGCTGACGCGTCAGGGCCATCCCTACAAGATCGGCGTCATCACGGTGCCGAGCTTCTACGAGGACGTGCAGGCCGAGGACGCCGGGGAAAGCAACTATCGCAGCACCACGCGCGACGTGCTGCGCCTGCTGCTGAAGCTCGAGCAGCAGCACATCGACGGCCTGGTGCTCGACCTGCGCGATGACGGCGGCGGCTATCTGCCGGAGGCACTGGCGCTGACGGGCCTGTTCATCCAGCACGGCCCGGTGGTGCAGCTGCGCGACCGCAGCGGGCAGATCGAGGTGCTGGACGACCCGGAGAAGGCACCGGCGTACACCGGTCCGCTCGCGGTGCTGGTCAACCGCTACAGCGCCTCGGCGTCGGAGATCTTCGCCGGCGCGATTCAGGACTACCACCGCGGCGTGATCATCGGCCAGAACACCTTCGGCAAGGGAACGGTGCAGAATCTCATCCCGCTCGACCGCTGGAGCAGCAAGCCGGTCGACGGGCAGCTCACCGTCACCATCGGCAAGTTCTACCGGGTGACCGGCCAGAGCACCCAGCATCGGGGCGTCGTTCCGGACATCGAGCTGCCCTCGCCCGTCAATCCGAAAGTCGTCGGCGAGAGCGCCCTGCCGCGCTCGCTGCCATGGGACACCATCGCTCCGGTGCCCTTCCCGGTCGCGACCGGCTCGGCCGCGGTGCCCTCGATCGCCACGCTGCGCGCCGAGGCACTCGCCCGCGAGAGCCGCGACCCGAACTTCCGCTGGCTGGTCGGGGACATCCACCTCATCGACACCATGCGGGCGCAGACCTCCGTGTCGCTGAACCTGACCACGCGTCAGGCCGAGCGGCGCCAGGAGGATCAGCAGATGCTGGCGCTCGACAATGCGCGTCGCGCCGCGCTCGACCTGCCGCCGCTGAAGAACTCACGACAGATCGGCGGCAAGAGCGACAAGATCCCGGACGTCATCCTGGAGCAGGCCGAGGACGTCATGGCCGACATGATCCTCCTCGACCAGCAGGCCGGGGCCCCGCTGCAGGCCGCCAGCGGCCACTGACGGGGCGCGCCGGCGGGGCGCTCAGCGCAGCAGGACGCTGTGGATGTTCCAGGTGTCCTCGGCGAGGACGTTGGGGATACCCTCGGGCGCGGCAGCGGCTGGATTGTCCAGGTCGCTGCTGAGGGACTCGGCGGTCGGGATCGCCTCCTCGGTTTCGCGGTACTGCGCGAGACGGCGCAGGATCTGCAGGCGCGAGCGGATGGCCTGGCTGAGACCCCCGTGCGCCCCGAGCAGGGCTTCGGCCCGCTGAATCTGCCGCATCAGCGCGAGGCATTCCTCGCGGCTGCCGTACTCATCGATGACCTCGCGGCGCTGGGTCGCCTCCCGCGCACGCATCACCAGCAACGGCAGCACGGCCAGGCGCACGCACATCATCTCCGCGTAGGCGATGGTCGTGAGATTGATCAGCCGCCGCGCCTGCAGCGACAGGCCGGGAAATTCCGGCACCGGCTCGGCGGCGATGTCGGCAGCCGCCCGACTCGCGGACTGCACCGCCAGCTCGGCGCTCGCCGCCTCGGCGCGCACCTGGCCGATGGCCTGCTCGACCGCCCGTCGCTTGAAGAACTGCCAGAACCGCCGCAGGCGCGAGCGCCGGCTTTCGAGCTCGGCGAGACGCTCACGCGCCCGCGCAGCGAGCTCGCGGACCACGTGCAGGTGCTGCTCGGCGCTCTGGCGGCGGGCGAACTGCCGGCGATTGTGCTCGGCGAGGTGCTGGCGCCGCTCGCGCTCCTCCTGCTGCGCGGCGAGCTCGGCTGCGAAGCGCTCGATGAGCTCGTGACCGCTGCGCCACAGGCGGCGCAGCTGATAGAACGCCAGCGCCGGGTAGGCGGTCTCATCGACCCCGAGGCGATTCTCGAGCGCCGCGAGGCTCTCGCGCACACGCCGCGTGACCCCTTCCTGCTGCTTGATGCGATCCTTGAGACGCTCGACTTCTTCCTTCAGGTCGCCGAAGGCCTTTTTCAGTTCGGCGCGATTGCGAAACAGCGCAAGCACCCGATGATCCTCGGGCAGCGATTGCGCGCGCTGGAAGGGGAGCTTGAGGAAACCGAGTTGTCGAAAGGCCTTCATGACAGGTGCGGCGGGCGCCGCGACCTGTCACACGGCGACCCCCGCGAAGCGATGACCGCGCTCCGCACAATACTCCAACCATTTATTTAACATCATGTTGCGGACCCAGCGCTGACGGAGTTCACGCTCCATGCAGGCACCGACCTTTGCCGCAGGCTCGACCGTACGCGTCGGTGCCAGTTCGGCCTCGACGAGCCGAGCATCGTGATACACGCGCAGCCGCAGGTCCGGGCAGCGCAGCGTCCCGTCGGCCGCGGGCAGCTCGTAGGTCAGATCGAGAATGCTGGTATAGGCACACTGCTCGATCACCGTGAGCAGCAGCTCACAGTCGCCCTCGATGTGCGAGCGATACGCGCCGGTGAGTCGGCGCAAGTCTCCTGCGAGCCATCCGAGGCGGATGTAATTGCTCTCGTACAGACTCATGAGCGCGACGAAGCTGCGCGGTCGCGCGCGCCAGGAAGCCTGGGTCAGTGCGTCGTTCAGCATCACCCCGACTATAGCGGAGGAGCGCGAGAGCGCAAGCAGCCGCGCATGCCGTGCACGGGTCGTTTGCGGGTTTGCAGGTTCCGTGGTAAGAAATTCGGCTAGGCGCGACTGCGCCGCTCGATGCCGGTGATGTTGAGAATGCGGCTGGCAATCTCCTCGACCGAGTAATCCGTGGTGTCGAGGGAGGGAATGCCGTGGCGCGTCACCAGCGCCTCGGCGGCGCGCAACTCGTAACGCACCTGCTGGGCCGAGGCGTAGCGGCTCTGCGGGCGACGCTCGTTGCGGATCTGCTGCAGCCGCTCCGGACGGATGGTGAGCGCAAACAGCTTGCTGCGATGCGGCTCGAGACGTTCCGGCAGCCGCCCCAACTCCAGATCGTCCTCGGTGAGCGGATAGTTGGCGGCGAATACTCCGTACTGCAGCGCCAGGTAGAGGCAGGTGGGGGTCTTGCCGCAGCGCGACACGCCGATCAGCACGAGGTCCGCGTGCTCGTAGTCGCCGCCGGTGCCGTCATCATTGGCCAGCGCGAAGTTGGTCGCGTTGATGCGCACCGAATACAGTGCCGGATCGGCGATGCCGTGGGCGCGTCCGGCTCGGTGGGTCGAGCGCGTGTCGAGTTCCTGCTCGAGCGGACCGACGAACGCCGCGAAGAAATCCAGGAACAGTCCGTTCGAGCGGCGCACCACCTCGCGCAGTTCGTCCTGCACGAGCGTGCTGAAAACGATCGGTCGCAGTCCGTCCTCGAGCGCCGTCCTGTCGATGCGCCGCGCCACCTCCTCGGCCTTGTCAAGGGTCGATACAAATGGCAAAGTCACCGCGCGAAACTCGAGACCCTCGAACTGGGTCATGAGACTGTGACCGAGCGTTTCCGCGGTCACTCCCGTCTGGTCGGAGACGAAGAAAACGGTTCGTCGGCCCACGGCGCGAGACTCGGTAGCGACAATTGGGGCAGGCAGTGTTCCACCGCGCGCGGCGCGGAGCAAGCGGCAGACGGGGTTTCTTGTGGACGCATACGTCATTCCCTTCGAGCGGGTCGGGCAGCACGATATCGAGACCGTGGGCGGCAAGAACGCCTCCCTCGGGGAGATGATCGGGTCGCTGACGCGGCTCGGCGTCAAGGTGCCCGGCGGCTTCGCCACGACGGCACTCGCCTATCGGCAGTTCCTCAAGCAGGACGGACTCGATGCGCGCATCCGCTCCGAGCTCGCAGCGCTCGACGTGAACGACGTGGCGCGCCTGGCGATCGCCGGGGCGCGCATCCGGCAGTGGATCCTCGCCACGCCCTTCCCGCCCGCGCTCGAACAGGCGGTCAAGGACGCGCTGCGGGAGATGAGCGGCGGGGAGTCGATCGCCGTGGCGGTGCGCTCCTCGGCCACCGCCGAGGATCTGCCCGAAGCGTCCTTCGCCGGCCAGCAGGAGACGTTCCTGAACGTGCGCGGCGAGGCGCAGGTGCTCGAGGCGATGCACCAGGTGTTCGCCTCGCTGTTCAACGACCGGGCAATCGCCTACCGGGTGCACCAGGGCTTCGACCATAGCGCGGTGGCGCTCTCGGCCGGCGTTCAGCACATGGTGCGCAGCGACCTCGGGGCGAGCGGCGTCATGTTCACGCTCGACACCGACTCGGGCTTCCGCGACGTCGTATTCATCACCGCCTCCTATGGACTCGGCGAGACCGTCGTGCAGGGTGCGGTCAATCCGGACGAGTTCTACGTCTACAAGCCCGCGCTGCGCGCCGGTAAGGAAGCGGTGCTGCGGCGCAATCTCGGCGCCAAGGCGATCAAGATGATCTATGCGCCGGCCGGGGCCGCCGAGCGCGTGCGCACTGTGGAGGTGCCGCGCGAGGATCGTGGCCGCTTCTGCCTCAGCGAGGCCGACATCCTCGCCCTCGCCCGCCAGGCGCTGCTCATCGAGACGCACTACGGCAAGCCGATGGACATCGAGTGGGGCAAGGACGGGGACAGCGGCGAGCTGTACATTCTGCAGGCGCGCCCGGAGACGGTGCAGAGCCGCGCGGGGCGGACCATTCAGCGCTTCACGCTCAAGTCGGCGCGTACCCAGGTGCTGGTCAGCGGACGCAGCATCGGTCAGCGCATCGGTGCCGGCCCCGCGCGCGTCATCCGCGACGTCGCGGAAATGGCCCGCGTGCAAAGCGGTGACGTACTGGTCGCCGACATGACCGATCCGGACTGGGAGCCGGTGATGAAGCGCGCCGCCGCCATCGTCACCAACCGCGGCGGGCGGACCTGCCACGCCGCCATCATCGCCCGCGAGCTCGGCATACCGGCCGTGGTCGGCTGCGGCGACGCCACGCAGCGCATCGCCGAGGGGCAGCCGGTCACGGTCTCCTGCGCGGAGGGTGACACCGGCTACGTGTACGAGGGCGTGCTCGAGTTCGAGCGGCGGCAGATCGAGCTCGACGCGCTGCCGCCGCTGCCGGTGAAGATCATGATGAATGTCGGTAATCCGGACCGCGCGTTCGGTTTTGCCGGCATTCCCAACCGCGGCGTGGGACTGGCGCGCCTGGAGTTCATCATCAACCGCATGATCGGCGTGCACCCGCGCGCGCTGCTGGAGTACGACCGGCTCGATGCGACCCTGAAGGATCAGATCAACGCGCAGATGGCCGGCTACGACGATCCGGTCGGCTTCTACGTCGAGAAGCTCACCGAAGGCATCGCGCAGATCGCCGCCGCCTTCGCCCCGGAGCCGGTGATCGTGCGCCTGTCGGACTTCAAGTCGAACGAGTACGCCAACCTCATCGGCGGCAGCCGCTACGAGCCGCATGAGGAAAATCCCATGCTCGGCTTCCGCGGCGCCTCACGCTATGTCGATGAGCGCTTCCGGCCGTGCTTCGAGCTCGAATGCCGGGCGATCCGCCGGGTTCGCGAGGCGATGGGCCTGACCAACGTGCAGGTCATGATCCCATTCGTGCGCTCCGTGGAGGAAGGCCGGCGCGTCACCGAGCTGCTCGCGGCAAACGGCCTGGAGCGCGGCGTGAACGGCCTGAAAGTCGTGATGATGTGCGAGTTGCCGACCAACGCGCTGCTCGCCGAGCAGTACCTGGAGCACTTCGACGGCATGTCGATCGGCTCGAACGATCTGACGCAGCTGACGCTCGGCCTGGACCGTGACTCGGCCATCGTGGCACGACAGTTCGATGAGCGCGATGCCGCCGTGCGGCGACTGATCGCCATGGCGATTGCCGCCTGCCGCAAACAGGGCAAGTACATCGGCATCTGCGGCCAGGGCCCCTCCGATCACCCGGACCTCGCCCGCTGGCTTCTCGAGCAGGGCATCGAGAGCCTCTCGCTCAATCCCGACACCGTCGTCGAGACCTGGCTGTTCCTCGCCGGCGAGAGCGCGCGCTGAGCGCGCGAGCGCTCCTCAGTACGCCTCGCCCCCGAACGCCGGGCGGAACAGCTTGGCGCGGTAGTGCTCGAGCTCGCGTATCGAGTCGCGGATGTCGGCCAGCGCCAGGTGCGCATCCTGCTTGGCGAACCCCTCGAGCGCGCCCGGCGCCCAGCGGTGCGCCAGCTCCTTCAGGGTGCTCACATCGAGATTGCGGTAGTGAAAGAAGCGCTCGAGCCGCGGCATCAGGCGCGCGAGGAAGCGTCGGTCCTGGCAGATGCTGTTGCCGCACATCGGTGAGGCGCCCGCCGGCACCAGTTGCTCGAGGAACGCGATCGTGCGCGACTCGGCCCCGGCGGTATCGATGCTGCTGGCGCGCACCCGGGCGAGCAGCCCCGATCCTCCGTGCTGCTTCTGGTTCCACTCGTCCATGCCGGCGAGTGCCTGCTCGCTCTGGCGGATGGCGATCGCCGGCCCCTCGGCGAGCACCTTCAACTGCTTGTCGGTGACGATGGTGGCGATCTCGATGATGGCATCGCTCTCGGGCTTCAGCCCGGTCATTTCCAGGTCGATCCAGATCAGGTTCTCGGCGCTCGTCATGCTGGGCTCGCACTGCGGGATAATCGGCGGCCCATGAGTGTAGCAACCTTCGACGCCCGCGTGACCGGCGCCTTCGGCCGCCAGGTCCGGGTGTGCACCCCGGACGGGCGCGAATTCCCTGCCCGCCCCTTCGGGCGCGACCTCGATATCGTCTGCGGGGATACGGTGCGCTGCCGGGCCGATGAGCACCACGGCGAGGTGCACGTGCTCGAAGTGCTGCCGCGGCGCACGGCGCTGTACCGCACCAATGCCCGCGGCCGGGCCGAGGCCGTGCTCGCCAATCTCACCCGGCTGCTGGTGGTGATCGCGCCGCTGCCCGCGCCCGATCTGTTCGTGGCCGACCGGTACCTTGCGGCGGCCGAATCGGCCCGGATCGAGCCGCTGCTGGTGCTCAACAAGGCCGACCTGGGCATCGAGGCGGTCCTCGCCGATGCCCTCGGCGGGTACGCGCTCGCCGGCTACCGCTGCATCGAGGTTTCGGCCGCGAGCGGCGCGGGGCTCGAGGCGCTGCGCTCGGCCTGCCACGACCACACCGCCGCACTGGTGGGTCAGTCGGGCGTCGGCAAGTCCTCGCTCGCCGCGGAGCTCCTGCCGGCCGAGCGCATCGAGATCGGCGCGCTGGCGCGGGCGGCCGAGGGCCGGCACACGACCACGGCCTCGCGGCTGTTCGAGCTGCCCGGCGGAGGCTCGCTGATCGACGCCCCGGGCGTGCGCGACTTCGCGCCGGCACTCGAGTACCTCGAGCCGCGCAGCCTCGGATTCGTGGAGGTCGAGCGCCTCGCCGGCGGCTGCCGGTTTCTCGACTGCCAGCACCTGCGCGAGCCGGACTGCGCGGTGCGCGCCGCCGTCGAGCAAGGCCAGATGGACCCGCGCCGCTACGAGAGCTACCGGCGGCTGCGCCGGCTGCAGCACACGCTGCGCCGCCCGAACGAGCCGCCGCGGCGGCGCCGCTGAGCGACTCAGACGCTCTGGCGGCCGGTGAGGGCACGGGCGAGCGTGCCGCCGTCGACGTATTCGATCTCCCCGCCGATCGGCACCCCGTGCGCGATGCGGCTTGCGCTGAGTCCGCGCCGCAGCGCCAGATCGGCCAGAAAATGCGCCGTCGCCTCGCCTTCGACCGTCGGATTGGTGGCCAGGATCAACTCGCGCACCAGGCCCTCATCGAGGATCGCCTCGAGCTCGCGCACCCCGAGCTGCTCCGGGCCGATGCCATCGAGCGGCGAGAGGTGGCCCATCAGCACGAAATAGCGTCCGCGAAAGCTCCCGGACTGCTCGATCGCCACGACGTCGGCAGGCGACTCGACCACGCACAGCAGCGAGGATTCGCGCTGCGGGGAGGCGCAGACGGCACACAGTTCCTGCTCGGCGAACATCCGGCAGCGCCCACAGCGACGCACCGAGGCGAGCGCCGCTTCGAGCGAGTGCGCGAGGGTGTGCGCACCGGAGCGACCGTCCTGCAGCAGATGAAACGCCATGCGCTGGGCGCTCTTCGGCCCGACGCCCGGCAGCGCTCGCAGCGCCTCGATCAGCTCAGCCAGTCGCGGCGGGTGCTTCACGGTTCGATCAGAACGGGAGTTTCATGCCGGGCGGCAGCTGCAGGCCGGCGGTGACGGAGGCCATCTTCTCCTGGACGCGCGCCTCGACCTTGTGCACCGCATCATTGATGGCGGCGGCCACCAGATCCTCCAGCATCTCGCGATCCTCCCCGACGACCGTCGGCTCGATCGCTACGCGCCGCACCTCGTGCTTGCCGGTCATGGTGACCTTGACCATGCCGCCGCCGGACTCCCCGACGACCTCCAGACTCGCGATCTCCTCCTGGACCTTCTGCATATTGGCCTGCATGGCCTGAGCCTGTCGCATCAGTTGGTTGATATTGCCTCGCATGAGGACACTCCTGGCTGGTATCGGACGGGTCGCCTGCGGCGACGGTTCATTTCTGGGGACGAATGGTCTCGGGCATCACTTCGGCGGCGAACTGCTCACGAAAGCCGCGCACGCCCGGATCGGACTCGAACGCCTGGCGTGCCGCATCCGCCTGCTCGCGCTCGGCACGCTGCTGGGCCTGCGCCGGGGTCTCGCCGGTCTCGGGGGCGGCGACGAACTCCAGCCGCACCGTCTCGCCGTAATGGCGCGAGAGCGCCTGGGCGAGTTTGTCCTCGAGCGCGGCGGTCCGCATCGCGCGGCTGCGCGGATCGAGCGCGAGGCGAACCCGCGCGCCGTCGCGCCCGATGAGTACACAGTGACTGGCGAGCTGGCGGGCCGCACCCTGCAGGTCGAGCTGGGCCAGCAGCCCTGCCCACTCGCCCTGCGGCGCCCCCGGCGCTGCGGGCTGCGCGGCCGGGCGGGCCGTCGCGGGGCGCTCGGCCGGACGGGCCCCGCCGGCCGGGCTGCCCGTGCGCCCCGCCTGCGGGGCGGCCGCGCTCTGCGGCCGGAACGCGATCATCCTGAGCAGAGTCATCTCGAAACCGGCGCGCGGATCGGGCGCCAGTGGCAGGTCGCGTCGGCCCAGGATCGCGATCTGGTAGTACAGCTGCACGTCCTCGGCATCGAGCACGCCCGCGAGCCGCTCGATGAGCTCCACCGGGTAGAGCTCATCGCCCTCGTAATCGCGCACCACCTGCTTCAGCGCGAGACGCGTCAGCAGTCCCGCCAGCTCATCGAGCAGCTGGGCATAATCCGGCGCCCATTGCTCGAGCGAGCGGGCGAACCGCAGCAGCTCGGCGGCATCGCCGGTCGCGAGCCGCTCGGCGAGCTGCACGACGTGGTCGCGCGCTACGGTACCGAGCATGGCGCGCGCCTCGGCCTCACCGGCTCGTCCGCCGCCGAAGGCGATCAGCTGATCGAGCAGCGAGAGCCCGTCACGCATGCTGCCGTCGGCCGCCTGCGCCACGAGCGCAATGCCCGCCGGCTCGAAGGGGATGCTCTCCTGCTCGAGCACGGCCCGCAGATGCTCGGCGATCTGTGCCACCGGAATGCGCTTGAGATTGAACTGCAGGCAGCGCGAGAGCACCGTCACCGGCAGCTTCTGCGGATCGGTGGTGGCGAGCAGGAATTTCACGTGCGGGGGCGGCTCCTCCAGCGTCTTCAGCAGCGCGTTGAAGGAGTGCGTCGAGAGCATGTGCACCTCGTCGATCAGGTACACCTTGTAGCGCCCGCGGGTGGGCGCGAACTGCACGTTGTCGAGGATCTCACGCGTGTCATCGACCTTCGTGCGCGAGGCCGCGTCCACTTCGATGAGGTCGACGAACCGGCCGGCGTCGATCTCGCGGCAGCTGGCACACTGCCCGCAGGGCGTGGCGGTCACGCCACCCTCGCAGTTGAGGCATTTGGCCAGGATGCGCGCGATCGTGGTCTTGCCCACCCCGCGCGTGCCGGTGAACAGGAACGCGTGATGGACGCGCCCGCTCTGCAGGGCGTTGACGAGCGCCTGGCGCACGTGATCCTGCCCCACCAGTTCGGCGAACGACTTGGGGCGCCACTTGCGCGCCAGCGCGGTGTAGGTCTCGGTCATGGATCCCCAAACCGGAATGGGAGGCGGCCCGCACCAGCGGGTGCTCCGGCACCCGACATCGCCGCTGCCGCTGCTGCCTTCCGGCCCTGACGGGGTTCACGACTGGTCGTCGCGGAGTAGCCGATGCGGGCCACCACAGCCAATAAAAACGCGTGCCCGCGTGCGCGGACTCACCCGCCCCGGCACGGGGTCTTGCGGCCCTCGCCCGGAGTGATCAGCGGGAGGCGCCATCATAGCAGAGGGGGTGCCCGAGAGGCGTCGGGCATCGCCGCCGGCCGCGCGGGACAATCGGCCCCCAAGCGCTCCCCGGGGGGCCGGTGCGCCCCCCGGAGCGCCGCTCACACCGGTGCCGGCGGGACGACCGCGACCAGCCCATCCATGACGAAGGGAAAGCCGCCGAACTGCCGCAACGGCTCGAAGGTGTACTCCTTCGGCCGGTACCGTGCGTGCAGCGGACAGTAGTAGTGATACAGGCCGGGCCGCTCGAGCCGGAGGGTGCCACTGCCCCCGTGCGCCGGCAGCGGCAGCGCGCCGAACGGCGCCGGCCCGCCCGGCGCCGGCACGACGACGTGAGCATCCATGTCGTTGTTGGTGAAGTGCACCGGGGTCCCGGGACGACAGACCAGCGCCCAGGGCTGAAACGTCATGCTGGTATCGGGGATGTTCACGTCCGCGCCGGTCAGGGGCACCCCGCTGCCCTCTGCATCTGTGACCAGCACCGCCGCGTACGCCGGCAGCGGAAAATGCCGCGCGCCGCGCCGCGCGGCCACCTGCTGGACCGCCGGATCAAAGCGGGTGCTCAGCGCGTCATAGAGAAGGTACAGACCCGGCGCCTCGAGCCGCAATGCGGCCGCGCGGCCGGCGCCGATGTGCTGCGCGATCCGCTGCGGCGCCGACGGGGCGCTGAGCAGCTGCAGCGGCTGCGCCGCGACGGAGTCGATCCACAGCGTCTGCCCGCGCCGCAGCACGGCAGTCATGGGCTCAAAGCCCGTGCCGTGAAACCGCACCCGCACCGCGCTCGCACGCCCCGGGCGCGCGAGCGCGGCCGGAGTCTCCACAGCCAGCGCCGCGCCGAGCAGCGCGGTGCCCGCCAGGAACGTCCGGCGGCTCATTGACGTATCGGTCATTGCTTCCTCCAAGCGCCACTTCGGCGAGCGACATGCTGCGGTGCGCGCGCCGGCAAGACTACTCTCGGGAGCATACTCCCGGGTCAATACGCACTGGCCACAGGCCACGCCGCGCTCCGCCCAGGGCGCCAGAGCCACGGTCGCGGCAACCTGCCGAAGGACTCTTGACTCTGGACCTTGCTCCAGGAGATAGACTGGTTTTTGATGACACCGCGGAGGGTCCTGCATGGAAACGCTCGGCATCGGCGCGCTTGCCAAACGGGGCGGCGTGCGCATCGACACGGTCCGTTACTACGAGCGCAGCGGCCTGCTGGCGCCGAAGACGCGCCTGCAATCCGGTTACCGCCGCTACAGCGAGGCGGAGCTCGCCCGGCTGCGCTTCATTCGCCGCGCCCAGGCGCTCGGGTTCTCGCTGAAGGAGATCCGCGAGCTGCTCGCGCTGTCCAAGGGGCGCGACGTGGCCCGGGTCAAGCGAGCCGCGCAAAGCAAGCTCGCCGACGTCGAGCAGCGCATCGCGGCGCTCGAGCGCATGCGCAGTGGCCTCGCCGCGCTGATCGCCGCCTGCCCCGGGCACGGCGAGCCGAGCGACTGCCCGATCCTGCGTGCGCTCGGCGCAGAGGGCCTGGAGATCCTCGACCCGCCGGCGGCACCGGCGTCCCGGTCCGCTCGCCCCTGAGCCGCCCGGGCCCCTCCGGGGCGCCCCCTCAGGGCGTCCCTTGGGCGGCGCGCACCAGGAACAGGATACCCAGACCGAGGAACAGCAGGCTGGCCACGATGCGGATCGCCCTGAGCGGCAGACGCGCAGCGAGGGCGTGACCGATGAACACCGCCGGGGCACAGGCGAGCACCATCCCCACGGTACTGCCCGCGACCACGGTGAAGAAATTGCCGTAGGCCGCGGCGAGCACCGCGGTGGCGATCTGTGTCTTGTCACCGAACTCGGCGAAGAAGAACGTGACGAGCGTGCTCCAGAAGATTCCGCCGCGCTCGATCCCGTCGGCCGGCTCATCGGCCCGCTCGGGCTTGAGCTCCCAGAGGGCCATGACGATCAGGCTGATGCCGACCAGCAGATTGACCACGCGGCCGCTGAGCACGTGGCCGAGCCGCTCGCCGATGAGCGCCGCGAGTGCCGCGCTGGCAATCGTGCCGCACAGCATCCCGGAGAGAATCGGCCACGGACGGCGATAGCGCGCGGCGAGCATCAGCAGCAGCAGCTGCGTGCGATCGCCCATCTCGGCGATCGCTATGGTCGAGAGGCTGGCGAGAAACGCCTCCATCTAACGACCCGAGGTGCGCCCGCGGGGCACACCCGCTGTACAGGTCTCCCGCGCGCGCATCAGACGACGGTCAGCGTCACGTCGATGTTGCCGCGGGTCGCATTCGAGTACGGACACACCTTGTGCGCCTCGCTCACCAGACGCTCGGCCGCCTCGCGCGCCACGCCGGGCAGCGAAACCCGCAACTGCACGTTGATTCCGAACCCGGCCGCGATGGGGCCGATGCCGACCGAGGACTCGATCGACGTGGCGGCCGGAACGGCCACCTTGTCGCGACCCCCGACAAACTTGATCGCGCCGATGAAACAGGCGGCGTAGCCGGCCGCGAACAACTGCTCCGGGTTGGTCCCCTCGCCGCCGGCGCCACCCAGTTCCTTCGGCACCGACAGCTTCACGGCGAGCCGGCCGTCGTCGCTGGCGGCGCTGCCGTCACGCCCGCCCGTGGCCTTGGCGTGAGCGATGTAGAGCGGGGTGATCGCGGTCATACAGGCCTCCGGTCCGGCAATGGGGATCCAACCTCGCGGGCAGCGAGTTCGTCGCGACTGATTATATTGTAGACTCGCGCTCGCGCGCCAACGGCAGAGGGCGCGGAACACGGGCATTGCAGACCGGATCGAGTGCCGAGGAGCGGACCAGCAACATGAGCACTGCGGACCTGTGGGTGCGCCGCGACGGCGCACGGGCATCGCGAGGCGCCTATGACGCTGCGTGACGTGTTGCGCAAGGTGGGCCGGCGATGGCTCATCACCATCGCGGCGCTCGGGCTGCTGTTCCTCGGCTATCTGTGGGCCGGCTACGTGCTCGCGCCACGCCTGATCCGCACCTATGCAACCCGCTGGGCGCAGTCGCACCCGGGCGTGACGCTCGCGCTCGGGCGCATCGCCGTCGATCCGCTGCACTTCACCGTGTCGGTCCGCGACATCGATCTGCGCGCGGCCGGTCGACCGCTCATCGGCATGAACCGCCTGTTCGTCGGACTGGCGCCGCTGTCGCTCATCGCCGGCGTCTATCACGTCACGCTCCTCGATCTCGAAACGCCGCGCGTGCACGTGGCGATCGGCGCCGACGGAACGGTCAATCTCGCCGCGCTCGCAACGCCGACGAGCGCCAAGCCCGCACATCCCGCGCCGAGCGGCCCGCCCCCACAGATCCGCATCGACGATCTGCGCATCGACAGCGGCCAGGTGACCTTCAGCGACCGCCGGCGCGCGCCCGTGGCTCGCGAGACGCTCGCCCCGATCACGCTGCGTCTGGTGCATTTCAAATCGTGGGGACGCAGCGGCGGTCAGTTCGCACTCAAGGCCAACACCGGGGACGGGGCACAGATTGCCTGGTGGGGCCAGGTGTCGATGAGCCCGCTCGCCTCTTCCGGCGCGGTGTCGCTCGCCGCGGCGCCGCTGCGTGATCTGGCGCGCTTTCTGCCCGCCAGACTGCCGCTCGTCCCGCGCGCCGGTCAACTCGGAATCAGTGCCCAGTACACCTTCGGGGAAAGCCCGCACGGACTCGGCCTGACGGTCTCGAACCTCGATCTGGTGTTGCGCTCACTTGCGCTCCAGGGCGGCGCGCAACTGCACGGCACCGTGCGCATCGCCAGCATCCGCGCCACGGGCGGGGCGCTGAACGTGCAGCCCGGCAGCAGCCCCGGGGCCTCTCTCGCCCAACTCGCCGTGCGGGGCGTGCAACTGCTCGGCAATGCGGCGGCGAGCGGCCAGAACATGAGCCTGCAACATCTGGTCTTGAGCAACAGCCGGCTCGATCTGGCACAGC
Source organism: Pseudomonadota bacterium (assembly GCA_021815925.1). Classification (GTDB taxonomy): domain Bacteria; phylum Pseudomonadota; class Gammaproteobacteria; order Steroidobacterales; family Steroidobacteraceae; genus 13-2-20CM-66-19. The sequence goes on from JAKAZL010000004.1 coordinate 49,627, forward strand.
GCCAGATCGCACTCGGTTCGCTCGCCCTGCGCGGCCTGCAGTTGCCGGTGGACCGCGAGGCCGACGGCCAGCTCGCTCTGCTGCGCTGGCTGCCGCGCGGCAAGCCGGCAAGTCCGACAGCCCCGCCGACCCATCGAGCGCCGCCGGCTGCGCCGGGCGCACCGGCCGGCCCGGCCGCGAAATGGCAGGTGCAGCTCGCCCGGTTCGAATTGCGCGACGCGACGGTTGCGGTGCACGACCGCGCGGTGCGACCGGCGGCGCAGTTCACCGTGCGGCTGTACTCGCTCACGGCCCGTACGCTGAGCACCGACCTCGAGCGATCCGTGCCGTTCACCCTGCGCGCCGGGCTCGCGCCCCGGGCGTACCTGTTGGTGAACGGCCGCCTCACTCCGGCACGCAAGAGCGCCGCGGTATGGGTGTCGCTGGCGCACCTGCCGCTGCAGCCCTTCGTACCTTACGCGCCGCTCGCGCCGAGCGCCGAGGTTCACTCCGGCTCCCTCGGAGCGCGTCTGTTCGCCGCTCTGGAGGATGGCCGGCTCGCCCGCCTCGACGGACAGCTCGACCTGCGCGATCTGAGCCTGCTCGATCGGGCCAACGGCACCGGACTGTTCGGCTGGCAGCGCCTGAGCGTGCGCGGCATCGCCTATCGTCCGGCGCACCTGACGATCGCCGCTGCGCAGCTCGTCGCGCCGGCGGGTCTGATCGTCATCCTGCCGAACCGCACGTTGAATCTCGCCGCCCTCGCCTCGCCCCGCCCTGCGCCCACACCGGCCGGCAAGCCGGCGCCGACGTCGCGCACGCCGGTCGCCACGCCGAACAAGGCGCCGGCGTTCGCCGCGTTGCTTAAGCGCCTGCAGATCGTCAATGGCTCGATCACCTTCGCCGACGAGTCGATCGAACCGCATTTCCGCGCACCCATCGACGATCTGCACGGCACCATCGAGAACGTCTCGACTGACACGACGGCGATCGCGCGCATCGCGCTCGCCGGCCAGGTGATCGACCGGTACTCCCCGGTGACGATCAGCGGCTCGTTCAATCCCTACGGACTCGGCAGCCAGACCGACATCCGCGCGGCATTCGATAACATCCAGCTGCCGATCTTCAATCCGTACTCGGACCGCTACGCCGGCTACGCGATTGCCAAGGGCATCCTGAGCGCGCACTTCCGCTACCGCATCGAGAATCGCAAGCTCAACGCCGACCACCTGGTGGTCGTGGATCACCTCGAGTGGGGCGGCGCGAGCGCGAGCAAACAGCGCGTCGGCTGGCCGATCCGGCTCGCCACCGCGCTGCTGAAGGACCGCAACGGGGTGATCCGCATTCATCTGCCGGTCACCGGCTCGCTCGATAACCCGGACTTTCACATCGCCTCGATCGTCTGGACGATGCTGGTGCATCTGCTCGAGAAGGCCGCGCTCGCACCGTTCAACCTCATCGGCAAGCTGTTCGCCGGCGCCGCGCAGGCCCAGTACATCGAGTTCCAGCCGGGATCGGCAGCGCTCTCGCACGCCGCCGCCGCCAGTCTCGCGGCGCTCGCGAAAGGGCTGGCGAGCCGCCCGGCACTGCAGGTCGACATCCCGGCAGGGCCGGCCGGACCACAGGATGCGCGCGCCATCGAGAACCGGCGCATCGATGCGCTCGCCCTGGCCCGCCTGCGCCATGCGCCGCCGGGCGGCTTCGGTACGTTGAGCGTTGCACAGCAGCTGCGCGAGCTCGCGGCCCTATACCGCGCGCGACTGAGGAGACGACCCCGCTTTCCGCCCGATCTGCCGCTCGAGCCGACTGCGCCCGCGCCGAGCGGTGCGACCCACCCGGGCACGCCCCCGGCGCCCGACAAACGCCTCGAGCGCGAGCGCAGTGAGGTGCACTGGCTCCGCGAGCAGTTGCGCGCAAGCGTGCGCCCTGACCCCGGAACGCTCGCCGCGCTCGGCCTCGCCCGGGCCCAGGCCGTACAGGATGCGATGCTGGCGCACGGGGCACTGGGCCCGAAACGCGTGTTCCTCACCACCCAGGCGGCCGGCGAGCCCTGGAACGGGCAGATCCGTCTGAAGCTGCGCCTGAAGTGAATGGCGCGGCGGCGCGCGTGCGGCCGCGCAGATCTCAGGGACGTGCGGGCCGCGCGCGGTCGATCGTCGCCACCAGGTGATAGAACGCCTCGATCAGCGGCACCGCCACGTCGGCGGCCCGTGCGCGCCGCACCGCATCGCCGAAGGTCTCCTCGACCTCGAGCGCGCGGCCGGCCTGCAGATCCTGCAGCGCCGACATGCGGTGCCCGGGTGCGCTGGCGGCGAACTGCGCACCGGCCGCGCGCACCGAATCGACCGCCTGCGACTCCGATCCGCCGAGGATCGCCTGCAACGGCAGGATCGCCCCCTCGTCGGTCAGCTCCATGCCGGCCGCTCGCGCCAGCTGCGCCGCCTCGCGCGCCATGCGCACCAGGACGCGCGCACTGCCCGGATCGCTCAGATACCGCCAGGTGGCCAGGCGCGTGGTCACCGCCAGGCTCATCAGGGGCAGCCAGGCCACGAACTTGCTCCACTCCCAGGAGAGGATGTGCTCCACGGCCGCCGAACGCACCCCGGCGGCCTCGAGAGTCGCCGCGAGACTCCGCGCCCGTTCGCTCTGGCCGCCGTCGAGCTCGCCGAGCAGCAGGTTGACGTTGCGCGTGAACAGCGCCTCACCCGAGGCGAGCAGCTCACCGCTGGTGTTGGCGAGCGCGCCCAACGCGCGTGCGGCGCCGAAGGTTTCCGCCAGCAGCTCGTTTTTCAGCAGCCCGTTCTGCACGGAAAACGCTACGCCCACCCGGACGTGCCGCAGCCGCTCGAGTGCCGCCGCGGTCCCCGGCGTCTTGGTCGCAACGATCAGGCAATCAGCCGCCTCCAGGCGCGCCGGATCGGTCAGCACCGTGACCGGCACGGCGATGTCGGACAGTCCCGTGACACGCGCACCATCGCGCTCGAGCACGCGGGCCCTCTCGCCGCGCGCCAGCACGATCACCGTATGCCCGGCGCGCCTCAGATGCGCCGCCAGAATCGTGCCGAGGGCACCGGGTCCGAGAATCGCGAATTCCGCCCGAGTCATTCCGCCACGCTCCCCGCGCCATGCGCGCCCCGCCTGCCCCGTGCGTCCGTCACGTGCCGCCCGCCGGCCTGCCGAGCGCGGCGTGCACCGCCGCCAGGGCATGCAGCCGGGCGGTATCGAAAATCGCAATGCCCGGCTCATCCTGCCCGAGCAGCAGCCCGAGCTCCGTGCAGCCGAGGATGATCCCCTCGGCGCCCTCGCCGCGCAGCGACTGGATGATCGCGCCAAGGGCCTCGCGCGCCGCCGGGGTGAAGCGCCCGTGACAGAGCTCCTCGTAGATCATCCGGTGGATCACCTTGCGCTCGGCTTCCTGCGGCAGCATCACCCGCAAGCCCCTGTCCTCCAGCCGGCCGCGATAGAAATCCTGCTCCATGGTGTAGCGGGTGCCGAGCAGCGCCACGCGCGACAGACCCCGGCGGCGGACTTCCGCAGCCGTCGGGTCGACGATATGAATGAACTCCGCGGGTGCGGCGGCGGCTGCAATCGCCGGCGCGACCTTGTGCATCGTATTGGCGCACACCACGATGAACCGCGCCCCGGCCTGCGTCAGTGAGCGGGCGCAGGCGCCGAGCAGCGCCGCGGCATCGTCCCAGCGATCTTCTCGCTGGCAGGCTTCGATGTCGGCAAAGTCGACCGTGTGCAGGATCGAGCGCGCGTTGTGCTGTCCGCCGAGCAGACGGTGGGTCTCCTCGTTGATGACCTGGTAGTAGGTCACCGTCGACTCCCAGCTCATCCCGCCGATCAGACCGATGATGTGCATCGCTTCATTCCGTCCGCATCCCGCTGCGATGGTAACGCATCGCCGGTCGCCGCGAACATCGCACCTCTGGCGATGCGCAGTGAGGCCGTTGCCCGGCGGAGCGCTGCCCGACCATGGAATGAGTCTGCGCAAGAGCGGAACGACGAACCGCAATCGCGGTGCTCCGCACACCACCACACGCGGGCGGGGAAACAGGACCCGCGGGCGCTCGGTCGCAGATGACCCTTCGCTCAAGCATCGGCGGGGGTTGAGCGTCTGGCGCCGCGCAGCGGGACGGCTGCCCGGCGGGCGAGTACGTCAGCCTGCGCTGCATGGAGGTCCTGCCGGCGTCCGCGGATCGATGTTGCCCGGGAGGGCGCGCGGTGAGGGAAGCAGAGTTTACAGCGCGCCCGGCCGATCAAAGCAACCCCATGCGGGCAAACACCAGCAGCGTCTCGACGAGATCGCTGAGGCCGTGTGACTTCTCCAGCCAGTACGCATACAACACGCCGAGGATGAACGCGTAGATCTGCCGACCCAGAGCGAGCAACCATCCGACCTTGAAGAAGCTCGTCGCATGCAGCAGCGCGAACATGACCGGCACGATGACACCGTCCCAGTTCATGCTGAAGCGACCGACGCGCAACTTGCCCGGCATCGGCGCCAGATACATGACCCACAGCGCGCGCAGCGGAATCTCTTTGGTAGAGCCCGCATAGACACTGAACGCTATCCAGCGCCACACGTCCGCGTGCCCCAGCGGATGGACACACCAGGCGTTGCAGCTTGCTGCGCGCAGCGAGCGGTCGGGTCCTCTGCGCTCGGCTCATTGGCATGGCCCGCATGCCACGCCATCCTCGGTCCGGCCCAGGCTGGACCGAGTGCGCGCTGAACATCGGCAATCCCTATCGGTTGCCGGGTCATGGGACTGCGCGGGTGGCGGGAGCTTCGCCCGGATCTGAAACGGGATACGGACGCGTGCGTTGCGCCGATCTAGGGCATGGCTCGGCGCCCTTTGCCGGCCATCGCGACGAAATCCGCGAGCAGACCCTGGCCGCCGGCCTGAGTTACCGAAGTCGCCTCGATCGGCTGACGATGCGGCTGACGGCCCGCTCGCGCCTTCCCGCCGCATTGCGGCAGCGGTGCCGGGACTGGCGGAGAGGGTGGCCGCCACAATCAGCATGGAATCCAGATGATTTCCGATTCTCGTGCGTAATTTCTGCGTATTAGGGCCGAGTATTCGGAATGATGACCGATGGAATGGCACGACCGGTGTCACGATGCCGACCCGCATCGAATAGAGAGATTGACGGCGCCCAACCAGAGACATATGCTTTGGCATATGCCTTCCTCGCGCGGGTGATTCGAATGCCTGACTCAGAACGCCACGTCAGACTGTTCCGCAATGGACGGAACCAGGCTTTGCGTATCCCCAGAGAATTCGAACTCGAAGCGGATGAGGCCATCCTGCGCAAGGAGGGGGATCGCTTGGTGATCGAGCCGGTGCGCAAGGGTCGTCTGCTCGCCCGACTCGCCACCCTGGAGCCCATCGAAGAACCCTTTCCGGATGTGGACGAGGATCTCGGCGGGGTAGACGATGTGGAGCTTTGAGGATGCCCTTCCGCTATTTACTGGACACCAACATCCTCTCCGACCTGATGCGACATCCGCAGGGCGAAATCACGCAGCAGATTGCCTCGCGGGGAGAGAGCTGCGTATGCACCAGCACCATTGTTGCCTGCGAGCTTCGCTACGGAGCCTGTAAAGCGGGCTCGACCCGCCTCAGCGACCGGGTCGAGCTGATTCTCTCTGCGGTCGAGGTGCTTCCGGTGGAACCACCTGCCGACTGGCATTATGGGGAAATCCGCCAACATCTCGCCCGACAGGGCAACCCGATCGGTCCAAATGATCTTCTCATCGCCGCGCACGCCCGGGCGCTCGATCTGACCGTCGTGACGGACAATGTACGTGAGTTTTCCCGTGTTCCGGACTTACGCGTTGAAAACTGGCTACCTCGATGAAGGATCAGCCCAGTCCGTATCGCGATGATGCGTCGGGCTCCGCGAACGTTTGCTGGAGTGCCCTCCTCGGCCGCACGGGGAATGACCTGTGCGCTCGACATCAACCGATAACGCAACGAGTTGGTAGGAAAGAAGCGCGGATGCGCGCGCACATACTTCGTGCGCCGCCAAATCTGGCGGAGAGGGTGGGATTCGAACCCACGAACACCCGTGAAGATGTTACTGGAATTCCAGTCCAGCGCCTTCGACCGCTCGGCCACCTCTCCGTATTCACCCAGACTGTCTTCAGTCTGGCGGGACCCACGCCCCGTTCCGCCCCCCCGCATGCCGGTCGCTCCCACGGGGCGCGCGGGGCGCGCATGATACTACGTCGGGCCGCCCGAGGCAGTCCAACCATGCCGCGGCGCCTCAGGGCTTCGGGGCCGGCGCCGGCTTGGAGCGGGCAGCGATATAAGACGGCGGGGCATCCAGGCAGGGCTCCTTGGCCGTTGGCGGCGGAGCCGTCGGGCCCTTCAGCGGCGGCACGACCAGTGCATTGCGGGTATCCGGGCTGCTGAGCCCGGTGGGAATCGTCAGCGGCGGAACGCTGCGCGCCGCCATGTACGGGCGCGGCTTATGGCAGGACTCCGAGGTCATCTCACGCAACGTGTGGCAGCCGGACAGGACCGGCAGCACCGCGGCAAGAGCCCAGGCGGCTCTGAACTTCATCAACGATTCTCCTCGCTCGAAATCACACTCAGGGGCCCGATCCGGGGCCATCAGGCCACCCGGCTGGCGGCATACAACGCGGCCTGCACATCCGCTCGGTGGGACGCAGACAGCTCGGTCAGCGGCAGACGGATCCCCGGACCGATGCGCCCCAGCTGCGCCAGGGCCCACTTGACCGGAATGGGGTTGGCCTCCACGAACAGCGCACGATGGACACCCTGAAGCGGCTCGTCCAACCGGGCCGCTTCCGCCGCATCGCCACGCAGGGCAGCCGCCACCATCTCAGCCATCGCCCGGGGCACCACGTTGGCGCTCACCGAGATCACCCCGCGCGCGCCGGCGAGTATCGCCTCGCGCGCCGTGGCGTCATCGCCGCTGAGTACGACGAACCCGTCGCGGCTCGCGGCGAGGATCTGGCGCACCCGATCGGCACCCGGAACGGCCTCTTTGACCGCAACGATGCGCGGGAGTTGCGAGAGCCGTCCAATCGTCGCCGGCAGCATGTCCACGGCCGTGCGGGCCGGGACGTTGTAAAGAATCAAGGGCTTGGCCGCTGCTTCTGCGACGGCCTCGAAATGCCGATACAGCCCCTCCTGGGTGGGGCGATTGTACGCCGGCGTGACGACCAGCAGAGCATCGATCGGCAGCTGCGAGAGCTCGCGGGCCTTGGCTACCGCGGCGGCCGTGCTGCTCGAGCCGGCCCCGACCACGATTCCGATCCGCCCCCCCGCCCGGGCACAAGCCCGCTCGGTGAGCTGACGCAGTTCGGCCTCGGTGAGCGTGGCGGACTCGCCGGTCGTACCGCCGATCACCAGGGCGCGCGTGCCGCTCGCCACGTGCCAGTCGACCAGGCGGTCCCAGGCGTCCAGATCGATCGCCCCGTCACCGCTCATGGGTGTGACGATGGCCACAAGACTTCCCGTGGTCACGTCGGTGATACCACGACCGTTTGCCGCGGTGGCTGCGAGCGGGCTCAAGGCTGTCATCCGTCGAGGGGTTGCGTGATCAGTCACGGGCGGAACGGGAGTATATCCGCTGCGGAGCCTCTTGCGTCGCGCCGGCATGATCGGCGCCGGGCGGTCGCCAGCGCCCCTCGCTCCCGGTACACTGCAGCCAAGAGTGCAGTGATGCCCGCAACGACAGACACGATGAAGCAGCACCTGGCCGTTTCGGCAATCGGCAGCGACAGAACAGGGATGGCCCACGAGCTGACCCGGCTGATCAGCGAATGTGGCGGTAACATCACCGAGAGCCGCATGGTTGCGCTGGGCTCGGAATTTGCCATGCTGCTGTTGATCTCGGGCAACTGGCACGCGCTGGCCAAGCTCGAGTCCGAATTGACCCGCCTGGCCGCAGCCGGCACCTTCAGCGTGCACATGCGCCGCACCGAGCCGCGTCCCTCGCGCACCGACATGCTGCCGTACTCGATCGACGTGGTCAGCCTCGATCAGAGCGGCATCGTCGCGGGCCTGTCCGGATTTTTCGCCAGCCGCAGCATCGACATCGCAGAGGTCTCGACCCGCAGCTATCCGGCCGCGCACACCGGGGCGCCGATGTTCTCCGTGCAGATGGTCGTGAACGTGCCGAGCCGCATCCCCGTGGCGCACCTGCGCGAGGAGTTCATGGATTACTGTGACTCGCTCAACCTGGATGCCATTCTCGAACCGGTGAAATCCTGACCCATGGCCAAACTCGAACCCGGATCCAAGGTCCCAGATTTCTCCCTGCCCGCCACCGATGGGGCGACCTTCACCCTCAAGGGCGCCGCGGGCAAGGCGCTGGTCGTTTACTTCTACCCGAAGGACATGACCTCCGGGTGCACGCGCGAGTCGCAGGACTTCCGCGATCTGCACGCGGCCTTCGGCAAGGCCGGAGCGCAGGTGGTCGGCATCTCGCGCGACAGCCTCGCCTCGCACGAGAAGTTCAAAAGCAAGGAGAGTCTGCCCTTTGCGCTGCTGTCCGACGCTGACGAGCGGGTCTGCAAGCTGTTCGATGTGATCCGCGAGAAGAGCCTGTACGGGCGGAAATACCTCGGCATCGAGCGCAGCACCTTCCTCATCGACAAGCGCGGTGTGCTGCGCCGCGAATGGCGCAAGGTAAAAGTGCCGGGACATGCGGAGGAAGTGCTTGAAGCGGCGCGATCCCTCTGACCGGCCGCGCGCCGCGCGCGGCGCCGCAGAGTCCGCCGAGAAGGCGACGCAGAAGAACAGGCAGCGCGGCGCGCGGCGGATCTTCGTGCTCGACACCAACGTGCTGATGCACGATCCGACCTGCATCTTCCGTTTCGAGGAGCACGACGTCTATCTGCCGATGATCGTGCTCGAGGAGCTCGACGCGCACAAGAAGGGACTCTCGGAAGCCTCACGCAACGTGCGCCAGGTGAGCCGGTTCCTCGATGACATGATGCGCGGGGCCACCAAGGAGCAGATCGACCGCGGGCTACCGCTGCCCTCCGGCTACACGGGCAATCACGGCAAGAAGGCCTCGTCGGGACGGCTGTATTTCCAGACGCGCCCGGCCGCGGGCGCGCCCTCGGCGCTGCAAGTCGCCGGCAACGACAACGCCATCCTCGCCCAGACCCTGGCGCTGCAGCGGGAGCTGCCGGACACGACCGTGATTCTGGTGTCCAAGGACATCAATCTGCGCATCAAGGCGGCGGTGCTCGGTGTGCACGTCGAGGATTACTACAGCGACAAGACGCTGGAGGACTCCGACGTACTGTTCGGCGGCATGAGCGAGCTGCCGGCGGACTTCTGGGACCGCCACGGCCAGGACATGCGCTCCTGGAAGGAAGGCGACCGCACGTTCTACGAAATCACCGGACCGGCGGTGAACCAGTGGCAAACCAACCAGGGCCTGTACGAGGCCGGTGAGCAGGGCATCGAGGGGATCGTGCGTCGCATCGAGGGGCAACGTGCGGTGATCGAGCTGCTGCGCGACCATCGAAACGAGCGGCACGGCGTCTGGGGTATCACGGCACGCAACCGCGAGCAGAACTTCGCGCTGAATCTGCTGATGGACCCGCAAATCGACTTCGTCACCGTGCTGGGACCGGCCGGCACCGGCAAGACGTTGCTCACGCTCGCGGCCGGACTGATGCAAACGCTCGAGAGCAACCGCTTCGCCGAGATCATCATGACCCGCGTGACGATCCCTCTCGGGGAGGACATCGGTTTCCTGCCCGGCACGGAGGAGGAGAAGATGGAGCCCTGGATGGGCGCGCTGATGGACAATCTCGAGGTGCTCACCGGGAGCCCCGAGGGCGGCAACTGGGGGCGGGCGGCCACGCAGGACCTGCTGCGCAACCGCATCAAGATCCGCTCGCTCAATTTCATGCGCGGGCGCACTTTCCTCAACCGCTTCGTGATTCTCGACGAGGCGCAGAATCTGACGCCGAAGCAGATGAAGGCTCTGATCACCCGGGCCGGCCCCGGCACCAAGCTCGCCTGTCTCGGCAACGTGGCGCAGATCGACACTCCGTACCTTACGGAGACCACCTCGGGGCTCACCTACGTGGTGAACCGCTTCCGCGGCTGGCCCCATTCCGCCCACGTCACGCTGGTGCGGGGCGAGCGCTCCCGCCTGGCGGACTTTGCCTCGGACATGCTGTAAGCTGCCGACCGGACCGGGGCGCCGTCCCACGGCTGAAGAATTGCAAGCTTCTGTTCGTAAAGGGAAACCGATGGCCGCCCGCCGTGGTCGAACTACAATGCGCTCGATCGTATGGATTGTGCTGGCTGCCTTCCTGAACGCTGCCGTGGCCACGGCAGCGGTTCCGCCTCCGTTGCCGCCCATCCCGCTCACCACTGATCTGCCCTCGGCGATCGATTCGCAGCTGCCGGCCCTCGGCAGCGCCGCCTCGGTGGAGCTGCCCGAGTCCGAGCAGTTCCAGATCGGCTACATGATGATGCTGCAGATGCGCAACCAGCATCAGCTGGTCAGCGACCCGGAGGTCGCGGAGTACCTCAACACGGTCGGCAAGCGGCTCGCCTCGCAGAGCGCCAAGGGCGCGGCCCACTTTCACTATCTGTGTGTCAACACACCGGTCGTGAACTCGTTTGCCGCGCCCGGCAATTTCGTGTTCATCAACTCGGGCCTGTTCATCTTCACCCGCACCGAGTCGGAGCTCGCGGCGGTGATGGCGCACGAGACCGCCCACGAGACCCAGAACCACATCGCGCGCCGGCTTCTCAACGCCCATCAGGCGAACATCGAGTCGCTCGCCGCCATGCTCGCCACGATCCTGCTCGGAGCGGTCAGCGGCAGCGGCCAGGCGATCGAAGGCGGCATTGTCGCCTCGCAGGGACTGGCGGCCCAGGAGCAGATCGACTACAGCCGCAGTGTCGAGGAGGAGGCCGACCGCGTCGGGATCGAGTACCTCGCGGCCGCGGGCTTCGACCCGGAGGCGATGGCGGATATCTTCCAGAAAATGATGCGACTCGAGGGCATCCAGGACAGCTGGGTCCCGGCGGTGCTGATCGATCATCCGATCACCGTCGATCGCATCGCCCAGGCCCGGGCGCGCGCGGCGCAGTTTCCCCCGGAACCCGACACGAGCTCGCCGGATTACTACATCATCCGGTCCCGGCTGCGGGTCATCACCGCGCCCTCCTCCGAGAATCTCGTGCGCTACTACAGCGACCGTCTGGCGCACGGCGATCACGGCATCGGGACGCAGTACGGCTACGCCCTGGCGCTGATGGACGAGGGCCAGCCGAAGGAGGCGATCAAGCGCTTCGCGACGCTGCTCGCCGCACACCCCGATCTGCATCTGCTGTACGTCGCGCTCGGCCAGGCGCAGGCGCGGGCCGGGGAGATGTCCGCAGCGCTCGCCACCTTCGCCCGCGCCAAGCGCCTCTTCCCGCTCAACGTGCCGGTCATCGTGCGCTACGCGCAGACGCTGATGCAGGACGGCAAGAACGCCGAAGCGCACCGCATGCTGCTCGACCTGTTCAACCTGGTCAATCCGACGCCGGGACAGATCGAGCTCACCGCGCGAGCGGCGAGCGCCGCCGGCGACCTCGGCGATGCCTACTACTACATGGGCGAATACCAGCTCTCGCAGGGCAATCTGCCGCTCGCGGTCAAACAGTACCAGCTCGCCCTCACCATGCCGCATCTGAACTACGTGCAGCGCCAGCGCATCAGTGCGAGACTTAAGGAGGTCAAGGATTATCTGGTGCGCATGCGCGCGCGCCACAACAGCTGACCGGCAAGGCACGCCACGCCGGACGACGGCGCCACGGTGCGCCGTGAGCGGATCAACCCTGGAGCGATACAATGCGCACGCGGACTGCGCACGGAAACGTCATGGCACACAACGGCAAGCGACTCGCGCTCATTGCGCTCACCCTTCTCTCCCTGACGCTGTTCGGCTGCGCGGCCGTACCGCGGGCGGAGCGCGATCCGCGCGACCCCTGGCAGCGGATGAACCGCGTCACCTTCCGCTTCGACATGGGCTTCTATGACCACATCGGCACGCCCGTGGCGCGGACCTACGTGCGCGTCGTCCCGCATCCGATCCGCACGGGCATCAGCAATTTCTTCAACAATCTCACCTATCCGACCGTGATCGTGAACGATCTGCTGCAGGGCAAAGTAGTGGATTTCGCCCGCGACACCGGCCGGCTGCTGGTCAATACGACCCTCGGCATCGGCGGACTGCTCGATCCGGCCGTCCACCTCGGCATGCCGCGCGAGCGGCGCGACTTCGGTCAAACCTTCGGCAAGTGGGGCATCGGCGCGGGGCCGTACCTGGTACTGCCGTTCCTCGGGCCCTCGGACGTGCGCGATGCGATCGGTCTGGTGCCGGCCGAGTACACCGATCCACTGCATTACGTGCAGAACACCTGGGCCGATTACGGCACGCGCACCGTCGGGCTCCTCGACACCGACACGCGCCTGCAGCCGACGCTGCACCTGATCCGCCGCTCCCTTGACCCGTATGCGTTCGCGCGCCACGCGTACCTCGCGCAGCGGGAGTTCATGGTCAAGGGCCCCCCGCCGGCGAACAGCGCCGAGCAGGAGCTGAAGGAATTGCAGGGCGGCGGTAACTAGCCGCCGGCCCGCAGGCGGGTCAGACGCCCTGCTGCAGCATGCCGTCGACCGCGCTGATGCGCGCCAGGCGCAGCAGCTCCTCGGGCAGGCGCTCGAAACGCAGCTTGCGCCCCGCGTGGCGCGCCTCGGCCAGCCAGTCGAGCAGCACGGCAAGGCCTGCGCTGTCGGTCTGACCCAGCGCGCCGCAGTCGATCACCAGGGCGCCAGCCGCGCCGCGCAGCGCCGCGAGGCCCGCCGTGCGCGCGCGCCGTGCCGTCGCGAAAACGAGCGGTCCGCGCGCCTCGCCGCGCTCGGGCGAGCGCAACGTCAATTCGAAAGACTCAGTCCCCGCGGAGCGGCCAGCCATGTCCGTGATCACTGCTTGTTGAGCGCACTCGGCTTCTCGCCGTGCTCGAGCCGGGCAATCACTTCATCGAGACCGTACTGCTCGATCTGCGGGCCCAGCGAGGCGCGATAGCTCGTGACGTAGCTGATGCCCTCGACGTTCAGGTCGAACGCCTTCCAGCCGCCCGGGGTCATGTAAACGTAGAACAGCACCGGGACCTTCGAGCCGTCCGCACGCGTAAAGGCGGTGCGCACCGTGGCCACCTGGGTACCGGGCTTCACGTGGGTCGGATAGACCGTGAACATGTTCGCGCGGAAATCGAGCAGGAAGGCCCCGTAGTTCGCGAGCAGCGAATCCTTGAACGCCTGAATGAAGCGCGCTTTCTGCTGCGGGGTCGCCTGGCGCGCGAACCGTCCCAGCACTCCGCCGGCGGCGAGCTCGGTGTCGAAATGCGGCATCAGATACTCGTCCACGATCGCGGCGATCTTCTTCGGATGACCGCGCAGCTCGGCGCGGTGCCCATCGAGCGCCTTGAGAAGCTGATCGGCGACCGACTGGACCATCTGCGAGGGCTGCTCGAACGCCACGGGTGCGCCCTGCGCGCTCGGCGCGGCGGCGTGCGCCACCGGCAGCGTCAGCATGCCGGTCAGCGCCGCAGCGGCAATCACGGTCAGGGTTTTCATCATTTCTGCTCCTTTGCGCCACCGCCCGGGCTCTGCGTGCTGCCCTTGCTGGCGAAGTTGGCGAAGAACTTGTTGATCAGATTCTCCAGCACCAGGGCCGACTGGGTCTGGATGATCTGACTGCCGGCCTTCAGGTAGGTCGGCAGGCCACCCGGACTGATGCTGATGTACTGCGCCCCGAGAATGCCCTCGGTGTCGATGCTGGCGGAGCTGTCTGCCGGGATCTGGTTGAACTGCTGATCGATACGCAGCCACACCTCGGCCCGCTCGGTATTGGTGTCGAAGCCGACCCGGGTCACGTCCCCGATGCGCACGCCGGCCATGCGCACCGGCGCGCCGACCTTCAGGCCGCCGATATTGTCGAATTCCGCGGTGACCTGGTAGCCGGCCGACTTGTTGAAGCCGAATTTCAAGCCGTTGGCCGGCAGCTGCATGCTGAGAAACAGCAGCGCCGCGAGCCCGAGCAGCACGAACAGGCCCGTTCCGATTTCAAGAGAGCGATTGGCGCGCATGGCGGAAAAAATCCTCTTACAAAAATGCAGCAGTCAGCACGTAATCGAGCAGCAGCGTCATCACCGAGGAGGCCACGACGGTGCGCGTGGTGGCCATGCCGACCCCCGCGGCGGTCGGTTCGGCGTGGTAGCCCTCGTTGACCGCGATCAGGCTCACGACGGCGCCGAACACGACGCTTTTGACGATTCCCTCGGTTACGTCCTTCAGGGCGAGTGCGCTTTGCGTCTGCGCCCAGAAAATGCCGTGGTCGACGCCCATCAGCTGCACGCCGATCAGCTGGGCGCCGTACAGACCGATGACGTTGAACACTGCGGTCAGCAGCGGCACGGCGATCAGCCCGCCGAGGAAGCGCGGCGCGGCCACGTAGCGCATCGGATCGACCGCCATCACCTCCATGGCGGTGAGCTGGTCGGTCGCGCGCATCAGGCCGATCTCGGAGGTGAGCGCCGTGCCGGCCCGGCCGGCGAACAGCAGCGCCGTCAGCACCGGACCGAGTTCCTTCAGCAGCGAGAACGCCGCGGCCGTGCCGAGCGCCTCGGTGGCACCGAAGCGGCGCAGCAGATCGTAACCCTGCAGGCCGAGCACCATGCCGGTGAACAGCCCCGAGAGCATGATGATGATGAGCGAGCGGGCGCCGGCGTTGTAGATCTGCGCAACGATGAGCCGCGGCCGCGCCAGCGCCGGGATGCAGGCCCGCAGCAGCCGCAGGAAGAACAGGCCCGTCACGCCGGTCTTGCGCACCAGCTCGAGGAGCCCCGCCTTGCGTGCGCCGCTCATCGTGCGTTCTCCAGCAGCTCGGTGGCGTAATCGGCCGCCGGATAATGAAATGGCACCGGCCCTTCGGCGCTGCCGGTCATGAACTGGCGTACCGTCGCCGAATCGCTGCGCGCAAGCTCGGCCGGGGTTCCCGAGGCGACCACGCGCCCCCCGGAGAGCAGGTAGCTGTAATCGGCAATGCTGGAGATCTCCTGCACGTCGTGCGAGACGACGACGCTGGTGATGTTCAGCGCGTCGTTCATCTGCTTGACCAGGCGCAGAATCACGCCGAGGGAGATCGGATCGAGCCCGACGAACGGCTCGTCATAGATCAGCACCTCCGGGTCCATGACGATGGCCCGCGCCAGTGCCACGCGCCGCGCCATGCCGCCGGAGAGCTCCGCGGGCATCAGGTGCGCCGCGCCGCGCAGGCCGACCGCCTCGAGCTTGGTGAGCACCAGCTTGCGGATCAGCGGCTCGGGCAGGTCGGTGTGCTCGCGCACCGGGAAAGCGACGTTCTCGAACACGTCGACGTCGGTCAGCAGCGCACCGTTCTGAAAGAGCATGCCCATGCGCTGGCGCGTCGCGTACAGCTCCGTGGCGCCGAGCGTGCCGACGTCGCGGCCGAACACCGATACCACTCCGCGGTCGGCGTAGATCTGACCGGTGATCAGGCGCAGCAGCGTGGTCTTGCCCGTGCCGCTCGGCCCCATCACCGCGGTGATCAGGCCCCGGCGGGCGACGATGTCGAGTCCGCTGAAGATCGGCCGGCCGTCGACGGCATAGTGCACGTCGCGCACGTCGACGACGGCGTCGCTCGAGGCTGGGGGCGAGGCGGGTCCGGGATCTGTCACGCGAATCCTTTCAGCGCCGCCCATCAGGCGGCTTTTTCCATCTCGGGGCTGTAGCGGCCGGTGCTCGCGAGCCCGTTCAGGCGCGCGCGCCGCGCGAACTCCTGCTGGCCGGCCTTGAACTCGGCACTGCGTCCGCCCCAGGCCTGCAGCGCCGTTTCCTGCAGCGCCCGACCGTAGCTGAAGGTAACCGCCCAGGGCAGCGGCCCTGCGCGGTTGATCAGGGACAGATGCAGCGTCGCCTCCTCGGGGGACTGCCCGCCGGAGAGAAAGGCGATACCCGGCACGGCCGGCGGCACATGCCGTTTCAGGCAGCGCACGGTCGCCGCAGCCACCGCCTCGGCAGAGGCGCGCTCGGGAGCCTTCTTGCCGGAGATGACCATGTTGGGCTTTAGCACCATACCCTCCAGATAGATTCGGTGAGCCTGCAGGTGCTGGAACACGCTGCCGAGGGTCGCATCGGTGACCTCCTCGCAGCGCTCGATCGAGTGCGCCCCATCCATCAGTACCTCCGGCTCGACGATCGGCACGATGTCGCTTTCCTGGCAGAGCGCGGCGTAGCGCGCCAGTGCATGCGCATTGGCCTCGATGGCGAACGCGCTCGGCACCCCGGCGGCGATGTCGATGACGGCGCGCCACTTGGCGAAGCGTGCGCCGAGCTTGTGGTATTCGACGAGCCGCTCGCGCAGCCCGTCGAGGCCCTCGGTGATGGTGTCCCCGGGAAAGCCGGCCAGCGGCTTCGCGCCCCGGTCGACCTTGATGCCCGGCACAATGCCCTGCTGCGCCAGGTACTGCGGAAACGGCGTGCCGTCGGCGGTCTTCTGACGGATGGTCTCGTCGTACAGGATCACCCCGCTGATCGACTCGGCCGCGCCCGGGGCCGTGAACAGCAGCTCACGGTAGGCCCGGCGATGCTCCTCGGTCGAATCGAGCCGGATCGCATTGAAGCGCTTGGCGATGGTGCCGGTGCTCTCGTCCGCGGCCAGGATCCCTTTGCCCCGAGCAACCATCGCCTGGGCAATTCGAGCAAGCTCACTGCGATTCATGACCATTCTCCGCGACAGGGTGGTTCGGCCGCACGTGCCGGCCGGTCGGCCTCGCTTCGCGCGCCGCGAGGAGCGCAAGGATACCAAATGCCCCTGAGGTACCACCCATCAACCTGCAGCCCGGGCGGGGCCATCCGGATACGCGCGCGAGCCGACCGAGTTGCGCCTGACGTCGATCAGCCGTCGCCGTGCGACGACAGTGCCGCGACGACCCGCACCGTCACGCAGCGCAAGCCGCCCACGGTGCATGGTGCGCCGCCGTCGGCGCTGCCGGAAACGGTTCCGCGCTACGCCATCCGCCCCTGTACTGACCGTCCGCTGCCGCTCTCGGTTCCGGTGCCGGCTTGGTTCCGGCTGCAATCAGTACTAAACTAGTCCTAGTTCCGGAGGAATCCCCCATGGTCCGCATCAGCCGGCTCACTGATTACGCCACCGTGCTGCTCGCCGTCCTCGCCGCGCAACCCGAGCGTGTGCAGACCGCGGCCGCGCTCGCCGAGCAGACGCATATTGCCGCGCCCACCGTGAGCAAGCTGCTGAAGCAGCTGCAGCGGGCCGCGCTGGTGAGCTCGACCCGGGGCCTGCACGGCGGCTACCAGCTGGCGCGTCCGGCGACGCAGATCAGCGCCGCGGCCATCCTCGATGCCCTCGAGGGCCCCATGGCGCTCACCGACTGCTCGGTCGCGCGCGGCCAGTGCGAGATTGAGCAGAGCTGCCGCGTCGGGCATGTGTGGCAGCGGCTGAACCTCGCCATCCGCCGCTCCCTGGTCGACGTCAGCCTGGCGCAGCTCGCCGGCATCGACCCCTTCCCGCCGCGCCTGGCAGCGCTCGAGCGCGACCTGAAGGTCGCCGTCACATCCATTCCACTGCGCGTTCCGAACGCCTGACCCACCCCATCGCCGCACCGCACATGAACGAAACGACACCGCTCGAAAATCTGGTCGGCCAGGGCTATCGGCACGGCTTCGTCACGGACATCGACTCCGACACGGTGCCGCCCGGACTCGACGAGGACGTGGTCCGCCTGATCTCACGCAAGAAGGGCGAGCCGGCGTTTCTCACCGAGTGGCGTCTGAAGGCGCTGCGTCACTGGTCGACGATGCGCGAGCCGCACTGGCCGCATGCACACTATCCGCCCATCGACTACCAGGCGATCTCCTACTACTCCGCGCCGAAGCAGCGCACCGATGGCCCGAAGAGTCTCGCGGAGGTGGATCCGAAGCTGCTCGAGACCTACGCGAAGCTCGGCGTGCCGCTGCACGAGCGGGCACGCCTCGCCGGGGTCGCCGTGGACGCCGTGTTCGACAGCGTCTCGGTGGCCACGACGTTCAAGGAACGCCTGCACGAGGCCGGGGTCATCTTCTGTCCGTTCTCCGAAGCGGTGCGCGAGCACCCCGAGCTCATCGAGCGCTATCTCGGCAGCGTCGTACCCTACGCCGACAACTTCTTCGCCGCGCTGAACTCGGCGGTGTTCTCCGACGGCTCGTTCGTTTACGTGCCCAAGGGCGTGCGCTGCCCCATGGAGCTGTCGACCTACTTCCGCATCAACGCGGCGAAGACCGGCCAGTTCGAGCGCACCCTGATCATCGCCGACGACGGTGCCCATGTCAGTTATCTGGAGGGCTGCACTGCCCCGCAGCGCGACGAGAACCAGCTGCATGCCGCGGTGGTCGAGCTCGTGGCGCTCGATGATGCGTTCATCAAATACTCCACGGTGCAGAACTGGTACCCGGGCGACGCCGAGGGCGTTGGCGGCATCTACAACTTCGTCACCAAGCGCGGCGAGTGCCGCGGCCGCAACTCGCACATCTCCTGGACCCAGGTCGAGACCGGCTCGGCAATCACCTGGAAGTACCCCAGCTGCGTGCTGCGCGGCGAGGGCTCGGTCGGGGAGTTCTACTCGGTCGCCACGGTCAACAACCGCCAGCAGGCCGACACCGGCACCAAGATGATCCACATCGGCCGCGACACCCGCAGCACGATCATCTCCAAGGGAATCTCCGCCGGCTTCGGCCAGAACACCTACCGCGGCCTGGTGAAGGTCCTGCCGAGTGCAAGCGGCGCGCGCAACTTCACGCAGTGCGACTCGCTGCTGATGGGCGGCAAATGCGGCGCGCACACCTTCCCGTACGTCGAGGTCAAGAACGCCTCCGCCACGGTCGAACACGAGGCGAGCACCTCGAAGATCAGCGAAGACGAACTCTTTTACTGCCTCGCCCGCGGCATATCCGCCGAAGACGCGGTCAACCTCATCGTCAGCGGCTTCTGCAAATCGGTGTTCAAGGAGCTGCCGATGGAGTTCGCAGTCGAGGCACAGAATCTGCTCGCCGTCAGCCTCGAGGGCGCGGTGGGTTAATTTTCCAGGATCACAGACATGCTCACGATTAAGAACCTGCATGCCGCAGTGGACGGCAAGGAAATTCTCAAGGGCCTCGAGCTCGAGGTACCCGCCGGCGAAGTCCACGCGGTCATGGGACCGAACGGCTCGGGCAAGAGCACGCTCGCACACGTGCTCGCCGGCCGCCCCGGCTACACCATCACCTCGGGCGCGGTGCACTTCAAGGGACGCGATCTGCTCGCGCTCGCCCCGGAAGAACGGGCGCGCGAGGGATTATTCCTCGGCTTCCAGTACCCGGTCGAGATTCCCGGCGTCAACAACGTCTATCTGCTCAAGGCGGCCGTGAATGCCGCGCGCAAGCATCACGGCCTGCCCGAAGTGGATGCCTTCGAGTTCCTCACGCTGGTGCGCGAGAAGATGCGCCTGATGCGCATGGACGAGAGCATGCTCTCGCGCGGCGTGAACGAGGGCTTCTCCGGCGGCGAGAAAAAGCGCAACGAGATCCTGCAGATGCTGGTGCTCGAGCCGGCCCTGGCGGTGCTCGATGAGACCGACTCGGGGCTCGACATCGATGCGCTGAAGGTCGTGGCGCACGGCGTCAACACGCTGCGTGCGGCAAACCGCTCGATGGTGCTGGTGACGCACTACCAACGGCTTCTCGAGTACATCGTGCCGGACCGCGTGCACGTGCTGATCAAGGGTCGCATCGTACGTAGCGGTGACCGCACCCTCGCACTCGAGCTCGAGCAACGCGGCTATGACTGGCTGATGGACGAGGCGGCATGAGCACGCCGCTGCTGACCCGCCTGCGGGACGAATTCGGCGCGGTGCGCGCCGCGCTGCCGGCCAACGTCATCGCCGCGGCCGCGCGGCAGGAAGCGCTCGAGCGGCTCTGCGCGCTCGGGCTGCCGGCCACGCGTGAGGAGAACTGGCGCTACGCGAACCTGCGCGTCCTCGAGCGCGCCCGGTTCACGCCCGCGGCGGCCGAAGCGGCGATGCCCGCACTGCCCGAGCCACTGAGCGGGTTCGCCCGCTATGTCTTCGTCGACGCAGAGCTGCGCGCACAGGCCCCCGCACCGCCGGGCGTGACGGTGCGCAGCCTGCGTGCGCCCGGCGCACCCACCAACGGCTGGCGCTTCGGCTCGGATCTGCCCGAGACGCGCCTGGCGCTGCTCAACGAGACATTTGCCACCGATGCCGCCTCGATCGAGGTGCGCGCCGGGGCCGATGCGCCCGGCATCGAGCTGGTGTTTGTGGCCGCCACCGGCGCTCAGAACGGCGCCTCCTATCCGCGCGTGCGCCTCGCCCTCGCGTCCGGCGCTCGCCTGACGGTGGTGGAGCGGCATCTCGGCGCAGCCGATGCACAGAGCCTGGTCAACAGCGCCGTGCGCGTCGAGCTCGCCCCGAATGCCCAGCTGACGCATTATCGGCTGCAGCACGGCGGGGCGCGTGCCGCCTGGTTCGACACGCTGACGGCGGAGCTCGCCGAGGCGGCCCGTTACGATCTGCTCGCCGTGAGCGCCGGCGCCCTCGCCGCCCGCTCGACGGTGCACGCGCGCCTGCTCGGCGCAGGAGCGGAACTGACGCTCTCGGCCGCCGCCCTCGGCGAGGGCCAGCAGACTCACGACATGTACGCCCTCAGCGAGCATCGCGCGCCACGCACCCGCACGCTCGAGACCTTCCGCGGTATTGCCTCGGGGCGGGCGCGGGTGGCGTTCAACGGCAAAATCACCGTGGGCGAGAACGCCCCTGGCACCGATTCCCGCCAGTCGCTGCGCGGACTGCTCGACGGTGCGGAGGCCGAGGTCGATCTGCGGCCGCAGCTGGAGATCTACACCGACGAGGTCCGCTGCAGCCACGGCGCGACGGCCGGCAAGCTCGATGAGAACATGCTCTTTTATCTGCTCTCGCGCGGGCTCGCGCCCGAGGTGGCCCAGCACCTGCTGAAGTGGGCCTTCCTCGAGGACGTGATCGCCCGGATCGCCCTGCCCGACCTGCGCCGCCAGATCGAGCTCGCGCTCATCGGACAGATGAGCGAGGCCGCCACCTTGAAGGAACTGCTGTGAAGCCCGCTGCCGCATCGCTCGATGTCGAACGCGTCCGCGCCGATTTTCCCATCCTGGCGCAGCAGGTGAATGGCCGGCCGCTCGTCTACCTCGACAGCGCAGCCTCCGGGCAGCGCCCGCTGGCAGTGCTGCGCGCAGTGGAGCATTACGAGACGCACCTGCACTCCAACGTGCACCGCGGCGTTCATACACTGAGCCAGGCTGCCACGGAAGCGTTCGAGGGCGCGCGCGCGCGGGCCCGGCGCTTCATTAACGCTCGCTCGGCCCGCGAGATCCTCTTCGTGCGCGGCACGACCGAGGGCATCAACCTCGTCGCCCAGTCGTACGGCCGTTCCCGGCTCGGACCGGGCGATGAGATCCTCATCACCGCGCTCGAGCATCACGCCAACATCGTGCCGTGGCAGATGGTGTGCGAGCAGAACGGCTGCACGCTGAAGGTGGCGCCAATCGACCGGCGCGGCGAGCTCGACCTCGAGCGGCTGTTTGAGTTGCTCAACGCCCGTACCCGCCTGGTCGCGCTGGCACACGTTTCGAATGCGCTCGGCACCGTGCTGCCGGTCAAGCGCATCGTGGAGGCGGCCCACTCCTGCGGCGCGCTGGTACTGGTCGACGGGGCACAGGCCGTACCCCATACGGCCGTGGACGTGCGCGAGCTCGGCTGCGACTTCTACGCATTCTCGGGGCACAAGCTCTACGGCCCGACCGGCATCGGGGTGCTCTACGGCCGCGAGGAGCTGCTCGAGGAAATGCCGCCCTGGCAGGGCGGCGGCGACATGATCCGCACCGTGTCGTTCGAGAAGAGCACCTACAACGAGCTGCCGTGGAAGTTCGAGGCCGGCACACCCAACATCTCCGGGGCGGTGGGACTTGCGGCCGCCATGGACTACCTCGAGAGCCTCGGCGCCGCGGCGGTGGCGGCCCATGAGCATCACCTGCTCGCGCTCGCCACAGCGGAGCTTCAGGCGATCCCCGGCATCGAGATCGTCGGCACGGCAGCGCACAAGGCCGCCGTGCTGTCCTTCACGCTGCGCGGCTGCCATCCGCACGATCTCGGCACGATCCTCGACAGCGAGGGTGTGGCGATCCGCACCGGTCATCACTGCGCAATGCCGGTGATGACCTTCTTCGGCATCCCGGCCACGGCCCGTGCCTCCTTCGGCTGCTACAACACCGAATCCGACGTGCGGGCGCTGGTGGCGGCTCTCGACAAAGCCCGCGAGGTGTTCGGCTGATGGACCTGAAAGAGCTCTACCGCGACGTGATCCTGGATCACAACCGTCAGCCGCGAAATTTCGGGGCCCTCACCGGCGCCGATGCGCACGCCGACGGGCACAATCCGCTCTGCGGCGACCGGCTCACGGTGTGGGTCCGGCTCGATGGCGAGCGCGTCGCGGACATTCGTTTCGAAGGCACGGGCTGCGCCATCTCGACCGCGTCGGCCTCACTCATGACCGAAGCGGTCAAGGGCAAGGATAAGGCGGCAATCGAGGCGCTGTATCGGCAGATCCACACGCTGCTGACGCAGCACGACGCGCCCGCCGATCCCGCACTCGGCAAGCTCGTTGCCCTGGCCGGCGTCAGCGAGTTTCCGGCCCGGGTCAAATGCGCCACGCTGTGCTGGCACACGCTGAACGCCGCGCTCGAGCAAAGCGCCGCGGCCGTCACAACGGAGTAACGCGCCACCATGCCCGGTTACGACAGCGAACCATTCGTCGTGCAGCGCGAAGTCCGCGCGGTCATCGTGCCGGCCGGCACTGAAGTGACGCTGCAGCCCGGCCAGTCCGGCTACATCACCCAGGCGCTCGGGGGCAGCTTCACCGTCTACGTCGACGGCAACCTGTTCCGCATCGCCGGCGAGGACGCCGCCGCCATCGGCCGCGAGCCGGTCAAGGCCCCGGAGCTGCCGCCGAATGCGACCGAAGAGGACGTGCGCCAGCTCGCCTGGGAGCAGATGCGCACCTGCTACGACCCGGAGATTCCGATCAACATCGTCGAACTCGGGCTGGTGTACTCATGCGAGGTCCAGGCGAACGAGGACGGCACGCGCAGCGTCGCGGTCAGCATGACGCTCACCGCGCCCGGCTGCGGCATGGGCGAGATATTGGTCGATGACGTGCGCGACAAGATCGAGCGGATCCCGACGGTGCGCGAGGCTCGTGTCGAGCTGACCTTCGAGCCGCCGTGGAACCACAGCATGATGAGTGAGGCGGCGCGCCTGCAGACGGGAATGTTCTGATGCGCTGGCTCGACGTCGGCGCGGCGGCGGACCTGTCCGAGGAGACGCCGCTGGAAGTGGACCTCGACGGCCGGGCGGTGCTGGTGGTGCGCTGCGGTGCCGAGCTGCATGCGGTAGATGACCAGTGCACCCACGACGGCGAGCGCCTCGAGGGCGCCGCGGTGGAGTCCTGCCAAATCATCTGTCCGCGGCACGGCGCCCGCTTCTGCCTGCGCACGGGCGAGGCGCTGACGCCCCCGGCGTACGAGCCGCTGCGCACGTATCCGGTGCGCATCGAGGCCGGCCGCATCCTCATCGAGCGGCCGGACTGAGCGGGTCGGCCTACTCCACCCGCCGCAACACGGTGCGCAGCGCACTGATCATGTGACGGACCTCGTCCTCGGTGCTGACGAAGGGCGGTGCCACGGCCACCGTGTCGGCCGTGAAGCGCAGCAACAAGCCCGCCTCGATGCCGCGTTCGAACGCCGCGCGCCCGCGCGCCCCCGGAGCGCCCGGCCGCGGCGTCAGATCGATGGCGGCGGCGAGCCCGATGTTGCGGATGTCGGCGACATGCGGCTCATCGCGCAGCCCGTGCACTTCCTGCTCGAGCACGCCAGAGAGCGCCTGAGCGCGCGAGATCAGCCCGTCGCGCTCCATCACCTCGAGCGTGGCGAGCCCGGCGGCGCAGGCCACCGGATGGCCGGAGTACGTGTAGCCGTGGAACAGCTCGATCGTCTGGTCCGGGCCCTGCATCAGCGCATCGTGAATGCGCTGCTCGACGATCACCCCGCCGAGCGGGATGGCGCCATTGGTCACCGCCTTGGCGAAGACGATCATGTCGGGCGTCACGTTCAACCGCTGCGCCGCGAAATTCGCGCCCAGGCGGCCGAAGCCGGTGATCACTTCGTCGAAAATCAGCAGGATGCCGTGGTGCGTGCAGATCTCGCGCAACCGCTCGAGATAACCCACCGGGGGCACGATCACGCCGGTGGAACCCTGCATGGGCTCGACGATGACCGCCGCGATGGTCGAGGCATCGTGCAGCGCGACCAGCCGCTCGAGCGCATCGGCCAGATGCGCGCCCCAGGCGGGCTGGCCGCGGCTGAAGCGCATCTGTGCCGGATCGTACGTATGCGGCAGGTGATCGACGAACGGGGCAGCCAGTGCGCCGAACGTGCGCCGGTTCGCCGCAATGCCGCCGGCGGAGATACCACCGATGCCGACGCCGTGGTAGGCGCGCTCACGCCCGATGATGCGCACGCGGCGCGCATCGCCGCGCGCCTGGTGATAGGCGATCGCGATCTTCAGGGCGCTGTCGACCGCCTCGGAGCCGGAGTTGGAGAAGAAGACCCGGTTCAGTCCGTCCGGGGCGCAGCGTGCGATGCGCGCGGCCAGCTCGAACGCCTTGGGGTGACCAACCTGAAAAGTCGGCGCGAAATCGAGTTCCGCTAGCTGCGCGCTCACCGCCGAGGTGATCTCCGGACGGCCGTGACCGAGCGGCGTGCACCACAGCCCCGAGAGGCAGTCGAAGACCCGACGGCCATCGTGCAGCGTGAAGTACGCGCCTTCGCCTGCGACCATCAGGTGCGGGTGGTGCTTGAAATGCCGGTTGGCCGTAAACGGCATCCAGAAGGAGGACAGATCGGGTGTGCGGGCGGTGTTCATGGTGCGCACTATACCAATCGAACCCCATCCTCGGCGACGGTGCGCCCGGCAGCCCCAGCGTAACGCGGCGTACCGGGGAACCGAGCTGCGGCGACCGCCCCGCTGCACACCGCGGCAATAGCTGCGTTTACGATCAAGTAAGTTTTTTTGACCGATTGCGCGGACTTCCCCGCGGCGGATACCGCGAAGGTGAGCGCGGCATGGCCCCGACCGGGATGGGCCGCATCCACCGGCGGACGCCCTCGCGCCCGAGCCTGCGCGCCCGGCCCAGCCGGCTCCGTGACGGCATGAGCCGTGGCGCTGCGAGGCAATGCCACCGCCCGGTCGGGCACTCTGGCCTACCGAACGGCAAGCCCTGTGCCGCAGGAGCGGCGCTGGCGCGTGCCCGTTCGCTGCGCACCGATCCGCAGTTCACCGAGCGCGCAGCGGCACCCGGAATCAGTTGTCGCGCGCCCCTTGATCAATCCAGGTCGCGATGAGGTTGATCTCGCGCTTCTTGAGGTCGCGGGCGGAATCCGCGGCGTGGGCGCACTTGTCACCCACCAGGTTCATCTGCGCACAGATCTTCGGCATGTTGATCTGCGGATGCGCACGGTGCTTGAGCAGCCAGACCAGATTACTCTGTTCGCTCGATCCGGGATCGATCATCGGACCGTACTTGGTCCCCTTCATGAGCGCCGCGAAGGACTCCACGCTGAACCCACTCGCCTGGTAACCGACCCCGCTTTGGCTGTGACATGTGGCGCAGTTGCGCTGCAGAATGGGCTCGACGTCATTGTGGAAGCTCACCTGCCGCTGCGCACAGGCGGCAATGAGGAGCGCCGAGGCAATTGACGTCAGCATGATGCCGGTGGACCTGAACATGACTTCGCCCTCGTCTGATCGGTCGGATATCGCCGTCGCGCATCCCTCGGGGCCGCGATGATCCAAACAGACTTGCAACCGCACATGGCGATCCGGTAAGTCGCGTCGAATGCCAACAACGGCATGCGCCGCACGTTTCCTAACACACGCCATCCTTCCTGACGGCACAACAAGCATAGCACCGCCCCAACAGCCGATCGTGAGTGATAGTACTTACGATGTTGCGCGCATCCCGGCACCTCCTGCGGCGCGCCGACGCGCTCGCCCAGCGAAGCTGCGCGCAAAGCACCGCAGCGAATCTCAGCCGGCTCAATGCACAACACCCGAGCGCCTCACGATGACTGACCAATGTCACATCCATCGCGAGCGGATCACGCGCCTGCCGACGATCCGGTCCTGCGTCGGGCCACGCACGCCGCCATCGGCAAACTCGCCGCGGAACGCGCGGCCTGCTCGCGCCGATCACGAGCAGTGCCCGTGACGGTCTCTCGCTGAGGACACGACCGCCAGACCCGACCCTCGAGGCGGCGCGCCCCGGGCCCAGGCCTGCCTCGAGCGCAAGCGAAGGAACTCAACAGTCTCTGCAGTCGTCGCAGATGCTCGCGGTCCGTTGCGCCTGCGCGGCCTCGCTTGACCGCCGCGGCGCCGGATCGGTACCGTGAGCACTGGGCTCGGCGAGCGAGCCCAGTCCCGAGGAGAAGGCCATGTCGAGCCGACCGCCCCTGCCACCGTTCACCGCCGAGACTGCCGCCGTCAAGGTGCGTGCGGCCGAGGATGCCTGGAACAGTCGCGACCCCGAGCGCGTGGCACTCGCCTATACCGAGGACAGCCGCTGGCGCAATCGCTCGGAGTTCATCACCGGCCGGGCGCAGATCGTCGCGTTCCTCAAGCGCAAGTGGGCGAGCGAACTCGATTACCGCCTGATCAAGGAAGTCTGGGCCTTCACCGGCAACCGCATCGCCGTCCGATTTGCCTACGAGTGGCACGACGCCGGCGGCGCATGGTTCCGCTCCTACGGCAATGAGAACTGGGAGTTCGACGAACACGGTCTGATGCGCCGGCGGCACGCCAGCATCAACGATGTGCCGATCGCCGAGTCCGAACGACATTACCGCTGGCCGCTCGGGCGCCGGCCCGATGATCATCCCGGTCTCAGCGCGCTCGGCCTTTAGAGCCCGCGCACCGGGCCGGACTCAGTGCCGCTCGCGTGCCGCTCTGGCACGCGGCTGCTGCGTCGCACCGAAGACCCGAGCAACCCCGCCCCACGACCGCGCGAGGCTCATGCAGTGCGTGTGTCCCGGCAAGACCCGTGCGCCACAGGATCGACACCTCAGGGCCCCGGAGTTTCCTCGAGCGCGGCACGCAGGCCTGCGAGCACGCAGGCGTCGCCATCGAGACAGCGCGCCTGCTCGCCATAGTGACCTAGCGCGTGCAGGTAGCGTGCCGTGAGCGCCGGTTCACCGATGATCGTGAGCGGCCCGGAGACGGCGACGCGCGAGGCACGCATGCTGTGCACCTCGGCACCGATCAGCAGACCGGACAGCAGCGAGCGCGCCCACGCAGCCGATC